>JADFQN010000035.1 GCA_022561755.1 Bacteroidota bacterium | reverse complement strand
TCTCGGTTGAGATCAAGGGGTGAGATCGTAGTCGAATCGGTGATTCGGCCCCGCAGTACTGCGGGGCAACGAAGAGATCGGCCGAGAGTCCCGCCGCATGGCGGGAAGCACGTATTTCAACAGCCTCTCAGAACTCCTCCACCAGTACCCCCATCTTGCCCATCCGATAGTCGCGCATGGCTTCGAGGATCTCCGTCGTGCTGTTCATTACGAATGGGCCGGACGAAACTACAGGCTCATTCAGCGGTTCGCCGGCCATAATCAGGATGCGGGATGTCTCGAGTGCCTCGATCAGAATGGCCTCCCCATCACGTCGGAAGTGTACCAGGTGCTCGCCGGAAACGTGCCGCTCGCCATTGATCCGGACGGAGCCATCGAGGAGGTAGGCGAATGCATTGAAGGATTCGGGAATGGGGAATTCGAAGGTGCCATCAGATTGGAATACCGCATTCAGAGCCAACACGGGGCTATGCGTTTCGATTGGCCCATCTATACCCTGTAGACTACCTGCTACCACCTGTACCGCCACCCTGGCCTCGTCGCTCGTGAGCACGGGAATCTGATCCGCTTGGAGTCCCTGGTAGCGTGGTTGAACACGTTTGTGTTCGGTAGACAGGTTGATCCACAACTGGATGATTTCCTGCTCGCCCCCAGCCTCTGTCAATGTGCGCGGCGGACGCTCGCTGTGAACGATGCCCATGCCCGCGGTCATCCACTGCACACCACCCTCTTCTATGATGCTGTCGTTTCCGCGAGAATCCCGGTGGTGGACGCCCCCCTTGTAGATGAACGTGACCGGCTCAAAACCACGATGGGGGTGAGGGGCAACGCCTTCATCGTTTGGGCGGCTTCCTTTTTCAACGCGGTTGCGCGCGTGGTGAAGCAACAGGAAAGGGTCCACTTGGTCGAGGCTGCCATTCGGAAGCGGTTGCTTCACGTGGAAACCACTCATGTTCAGGGGTTCTGCACGGATGACACCGTGGATAGATCGATAGGAAGGCATAGCGATACGATGTGCGGGAATGCTCACAGGCATTGTACGCGCGATTGTTCCGAATGCGCAGGACGAACAATTCCACATGGTCTTCGCATCCGAAGAAAGGGTGCCGCATCAACGTGGATGTGGACCCTGTAGCGCCATTTCCACATCGCCTTCGCATCTACCGCAACAAGGGCGCTTTATCTTCCGTGCCTGCCGATCACCCCGCGTTCCGGGATCTATCGGTTACATGAGGGCAAGTCCCGTACGGCTAGCTCCCTCTGAACTCCGTCAGGGCCGGAAGGCAGCAGCGGTAGGAGGTCGATGCAGTGCGATGCGGATCGCTTGCCCTCACTTTTTGTTTGCCGTGGTCCGTCGTTCGTTATCCGCCTTTGCGTCTCTCGGAGTTGATTGGCGAAGCCGGAATACGAATTAGTGACCACTAACTACTGACCACAGACAACGAACCCACCTCGTGTACGACGCCATCATTGTCGGGGCCGGCCCCGGCGGAGCGACAGCCGCTGCCGTCATGGCCCGGCGTGGCCTCAAGCCGCTGTTGATCGACCGGGACAACTTCCCGCGCGACAAAGTGTGCGGCGATGCCCTCAGTGGCAAAACCGTGGACGTGATGAAGCGCCTCGGGATGATCGAGGCCCTGCAAGCCGTCTCTCAGCTCGATTCGTGGGGCGTCACGTTCTCCGGGCCGTCTGGAGATGAAGTGGCCATTCCGTTTACAAAGGCCCTCGACAAGCCCATTGCACCGGGTTTCGTGTGCGACCGCATAACGTTCGACAACCTGGTCTTCCAGCAAGCGGTGGAGTCTGGAGCCGAGATCTGGACGGAAGCAACCGTTACGGGCCTCCTCCGCGAAGGCGAGAAGGTGGTGGGCGTGAGAGTGAAGCGGAACGGCGCCGAGGAAGAAGTACGCGCGCCAATTACAGTCGGCGCGGATGGAGCGTACTCGGTCGTCGTGCGCGAGCTTGGTATGGACCAGCTTCACGAGGACCACTACTGTGCGGGCCTCCGCTGGTACTGGGAGGGCGTGACCGGCTTCCACGAACTCAACCACATCGAAATCCATTTTGTCGACGAGTCGAGCCCGGGCTACTTCTGGATCTTTCCGATGGCCGACGGCAAGGCCAACGTGGGCCTCGGCATGCTCTCAAGCATGGTGAAGAAAAGGGATATCAAGCTGAAGCCGTTGCTGGAACGCCTCGTGGAGCACCCGCGCTTCAAAGACCGATTTGCCGACGCGAAGCCGATCGATAAAATCCGAGGCTGGGGTCTGCCGCTGGGCTCGAGGCCGCGCCGGATGTCGGGCGACGGCTGGATGCTCCTCGGCGACGCCGCCAGCCTCATCGACCCGTTTACCGGGGAAGGCATCGGCAACGCCATGGTCTCGGCAGAGAAAGTGGCCGAGTGGACCGAAAAGGCGAAGGAGGTTCACGATTTTTCCGGGCAGTTCCTCGGTGGCTACGACCGCGACGTGATGGGCTACCTCGGCAACGAACTGAAGATCAGCACCGGCATGCAGCGCCTCGGCCGGTGGAAGTGGCTCCTCAACAAGGTCATCCAGAAGGCCAGCCGCTCTGAGGAACTCGCCGACGCCATTTCGATCATGTTCGACGACGAGAGCGAGCGCAAGAAGCTCGTCTCGCCAATGTTCTATCTGCGAGTGCTGACGGCGTAGGGAAGACGGCTGACCGCAGACTGCTGACGGCAGGAGGAGAGGCAACCGGAGCATCGAAAGTCTGCTTATCGCCGCGAACTCCCATCCCCCCTTCTCCCGTACACCCTTACTCAACAGGAACGTCTTCGCCGCGTCCTGACGAACCGAAACCGCGCCAGCGGGTATTTTAGGGCCTTGTTCACCCACAACTCTGGTACATGATCGCCTCCACGTTCATTCTCGCACAGTCCGCGCCCGGCTTCGACCCCTCCTTCTTCATCATGATGGGGTTGATCTTCGTGGTCTTCTACTTTTTCATCATCCGCCCGCAGAGGAAACGCGAGGCCGATCGCAAGCGGATGATCTCAGCCGTCCGAAAAGGCGACAAGATCATCACGGCCGGTGGCGTCCACGCCACGGTTACGAAGGTGGAAGACACGAGCGTGCTGGCGCAAGTGGATGACAACACGAAGCTGCGGTTCGAGAAGAGCGCGATTACGTCTGTGCCCTCGCGTACCTCGGAAGGATAGGAGGAGGGCGGCTCGTCTTCACAGGCCCTCCCGAACCCGTCGGATGTTGCGCCGTTGTACTTCGCACGCTATTTCTTAAGAGGCTGTTGAACTACGTCATCCTGCCTTCCCCCGCAGTACTGCGGGGCGCCTTGATCTCAACCGAGATTCGTTCGTCTCGGCCATAAAGCATTTAATTCAACAACCTCCCAAACAGAGCTTTTCATGACGGATAGCACGCTCGGGAACACCTTTATTGATTCCATCGAAGATGCCCTCGCCGATGTCCGCGACGGCCGCCTCGTGATTGTGGTAGATGACGAGGACCGCGAAAACGAAGGCGACTTCATCGGCGCGGCTGAGTGCATGACGCCGGAGCTGGTCAATTTTATGACCAAGCATGGACGCGGGCTGATGTGCGTTCCGATGACCAGAGAGCGCACCGCCGCGCTCGATTTGCCCATGATGGAGCGGGTGAACACCTCGCGGTTCGACACACCGTTCACGATGTCGGTGGACTTCCGGACGGGCACGACGACGGGTATATCCGCTGCCGATCGGGCCAGGACCATCTGCTCCCTCGCCGATACGAATGCCCGCGCCACTGACTTTGCGCGGCCAGGGCACATTTTCCCGCTGCGTGCGCAGACCGGCGGTGTTCTTCGGCGAACCGGCCACACCGAGGCCGCAGTCGATCTGGCCAGGCTGGCGGGCAAGCAGCCCGTCGGCGTCCTCATCGAGATTATGAACGACGACGGCTCGATGGCGCGCGTGCCCGACCTCCGCCGGCTCGCCGACGAGTTTGGCCTCAAGCTCATCACCATTAAGGATCTCGTCGCGTACCGGATGCACACCGAGAAGCTGATTCAGCGCCTTATAGAGGTAAACCTGCCAACGAAGTACGGCGAATTCAAGCTCGTCGCCTACGAGGAAATCTTGACGGGGGACAATCACCTCGCGCTCGTGAAGGGCGAACTATCGGAAGAAGAACCGATCCTCACCCGCGTCCACAGCCAGTGTGTTACCGGCGACATCTTCGGCTCGGCCCGCTGCGACTGCGGCGCCCAGCTCGCACACGCCATGCAACAGGTAGAGCGCGAGGGCCGGGGCGTCATCCTCTACATGAAACAGGAGGGACGTGGTATTGGCCTCATCAACAAGCTCAAGGCCTACAAACTGCAGGAAGAGGGCATGGACACGGTGGAGGCCAACGAGGCGCTCGGCTTCAAAATGGACCACCGCGACTACGGCATCGGCTGCCAGATCCTTCGCGACCTTGGCGTGCGCAAGCTCCGCCTGATGACGAATAACCCTACCAAACGTATCGGGCTTGCGGGTTACGGGTTGGAAATCGTGGAACAGATCCCCATCGAAATCGCGCCTAGCACCCACAATGAGGGCTATCTCCGTACCAAGCGCGACCGGATGGGCCACGAACTCGCGCTGGACGGCGCGTCCGCGCACGACAAGACGGTGCTGAGGAAGGTTCTCGGCACGTAGGAGTCTGTCGGGTTTAGGGGTTCGTAACGGGGTGAGCGGGGAATCGAGACCATTTTCCCGATCTTTTGAGGCGCATAGTGGGGCTACGCAACGAAAAGATCGGGGGGATGGGCCGATTTACCGCCACCGTAGTAGGATCATCCTAAATCCGACGGGCTCCCGGGGCTTTAAGGTGAGAACGTACCGGGCGATACCTTTGGTGGATCAGCGTCCGGTACTATGCGCCCACTTGTCCTCGTTCTTGCTGCCGTAATGGCCGTAGCAGGCGCCTACGCGGTCATTTTTTGGCGGAATGCCTCCGACGTTCGGCAGCAGATGGAAGACGAGCAGGCCGCAAGGACGCCCGAAGCGCTTCAGTACGATGACCACCGGCGCGGCTCATCAGATGCTTATCAGGCCGAACCATTTGCCGGAGTGAATCCTGCACCGTCAAGCCCTTCGCCGGAGCGGACGACGGAAACTACGCCGCCTACTTCCTCAGATACCGATGTGGAACCGAGCGAGGCCGATTTGCCGGAGCCATCTCCCGATTTGGAAAGCACGCCAAACACGCAGCCAATAGACGCTGAGGCTCAAGAACCTGACCCGTTCGGCGAGGACAAACAGCTCAACTACGCAGCGCTTGAACGAATGGCCATTCGTATTGGCGCAGACATCCAGCGGCAAATGAGGAGAGGGGAAATTCTCCGGCGTGGGCGCAGCGTTGGAGCCGCACTTCTGCAATACAGTGGTTATGCGGTAAACGGTAGTGGAGAACATGTCACGCCCGATGGCAGTTTCGTCGTGGACGTCAAAGGCCCGGACTTGATCGTAGTGACGGGTACGTCCGGAGCGTTCGGCAACCAGTTGGAGATGACCATCATTGGCCCAAGAGAAGTAGATCGGCGGTTGCGGCGCGTGCGCTAGGCGACGACCCCGATGGAAATGCCGGCCACGCGAAAGCCCTGGAGTGGTTTTGTGGGGAGCACTATTACAAGGCCGTAGAGCTGAAGCATCCTTTATCGAGAGAGGCACGGAATGCCATGCTAATTGGCTAGTACCTCCGGTATAGTAATAGATGGCTTCCAGAACTAGAAATGATTAATCCGTAAGGCTGTAACTTCCGATACGTAGGTAACACAGGCTCAGGATATGTTTCGGATCGTACTTCTACTATGTATCGCTTCGATTTCAGGGTGCATTACCCTTGTGGTTCACTCTGGCGAAGGGACTTTCCCGAACATCGGCTCCAACGAAGCAGGAGCCGATGCGGTGCGGAACGCTCGACGAGAGTCTCAGAATCGCCTCCGACGCTCAGGCGTGGTTACTGAAAACCGCTGCGTTTGGCGGAGCATCCTTGGGCGAGACGATCGCTGATGCGAAATTCGCAGATTTGGGATATCCGACCGTGCGTTCCGGCGTTTTCCTGACGCTGGATGGTCAGTATCACTTAGAAAACGACAACGTGGTGCTCAAGATTGTCGGTGAGAATCACGAGTGGAGCAACTGGATAGAGGTTCTTGTTGACGGTGTGTCGCCGTCCGACATTCGGTTGCGAGTGATTTCCGAATAGCCGCTAGAAACCTGTCGGACTAAGGACGGATCTACTGCGGCGGCAATAAATCGTCCCATCCCCCCGATCTTTTTCGTTACGTAGCCCCACTATGCGCCTCAAAAGATCGATTAAATGGACTCGATTCCTCACTCGCCTCGCTACAATCCCCTTAGCCAGACAGGCTCCTAGGCCATTACGGTCGCGCTCTGAACTTCGTGCAGATTAGCGCCTGTTATCAGTTAGCGTGTGAGGTCGGTTCGAGGACAGTCTAAGGCAGTTTCAAGGCGCACAAGGAGGTCGGGGCAATAATACCGAACCCGGCTCTGCGGGGAGCGTAACGCCGAAACGGATCAGATTGGCCCGAAATGGCTCACTGCAATTGAGTGTTAACGGGCCGTAGTTGAGGACCACCGTCAGGCCGCAGCACAACGACAAGCAGGCCTACTTGTCGAGAATCGAACGGTACAAGGAATCTACGGAATCCTGCAGAGCGGCCAGGTCGCCATCGTTGTCGATTACGAAGTCCGCACGGGCACGTAGGACATCGGACGAGATCTGGTTGGACATCCGAGCCACCACCTCCGAACGCGTAGAACCGTCGCGCTGCATCACGCGATTGATTCGCAGTTCAAGAGGCGCATCGACGAGCAAGACGGCATCCACCAGATCGTTCGCGCCGATCTCGTAGATCAATGCCGCCTCGTAGGCAAACAGGTCTATGCCGTCTTTCTCAGCTTGCCGGATCGATTTTCCAAGCTCCTCCCGGACGGCGGGATGCACGATAGCGTTGAGTGCCTCCACTTCCTCGGGATCGCCGAAAACACGCGTAGCGAGTTCGGCGCGGTTCAGCGAGCCGTCTTCCAGAAACGTGTCCGCTCCAAACCGTTCGATGAGCGCCGTACGAAGCTCCTCATCCTCCACCATGAGCCGCCTGGCCTCATCGTCGGCCGAGACAATCCGCACGCGCAGTTTCTCGCCGAGCAATGCCGCCACAGTCGATTTACCGCTTCCGATACCGCCTGTGATGCCGAGGGTGGTCACGGAGTATGGGGGTTTGGGGGTATGGGAGGGCGAGGGAACAGTACGAATGTAACCGGCAGATCAAGCCTCTCGCACAACGTCGGAAAGGAAAGGGATGCCCACCCCCTTTCGCCCATACGCCCTTTCGCCCATACTCCGAAGCTCACCCAAACGCTTCCGCCATCAACTGCTCCGTCTGCACGGCGGCGTCGTCGGCGGCGGTGAGGCGGCTGAAGGCGCTCTCGAGGGAGCCCACGCCCGCGTCGGCCATGATTTCGGCCGGCGATCCATCGCGGAGGATGCGCCCTTCCCGGATGACGATCACCTGATCCGCCACTTTCTCGACCGCGTCCAGCAGGTGCGAGGAGTAGAAGACCGTCTTGCCCACTTCCGCCTGCGCGCGAAGCAGCGCCCTGACCTGAAGCACGGCGTGGGCATCGAGGCCGTTCAGGGGCTCGTCGAGGAGAAGAACAGGTGGGTCGTGAAGGAGTGCGGCTGCGATCAGCACCTTCTGCTTCATGCCCTTCGAGTACGAGAGCATGGCCTGCTGCGCATCGTCGGCAAGACCCCAATACGCGAGCAGGGCATCGGTGCGGCGGTTGATGAGATGTTCGTCGAGTCCGTGCATGCGCCCGATGAATGCGAGATACTCGACGGGCGTAAAACTTTCGTAGAGGTGTCCGTGTTCGGGCACGTAGCCGAACCGCCGCTTGGCCTCCAGCGGGTCGTCGGCAATGTTCACGTCCCCCACCCATACCTGTCCGCTGTCCGGCTTCAGCGCGCCGGTAAGCAGACGAAGCGTGGTCGTTTTCCCGGCCCCGTTCGGGCCCACGTACCCGGCAACCGTGCCGCGCTCAACACCGAACGTAACATCGTGCAGGATCGGCGCCCCGTCAATGGAGACCTGAACGTGTTGGACAGAAATCATGGGGTGGGGGGGACGGTGGCCGATGGTAGGGTGTGATCGCCGAGCGCGCCGCAACCGGAGAACAGAGGACGGGTTTCGGGTTTCGGATTTCGGATACTGTTACGTGGTAACTGGTAGTTGTGTCTACAGCCGCCGCAGAAGAATCGTACTAAGGCCGACAGCCTCCTGACAGCCGGAAGGGAGTGTGGTGGAAGTGATTGCTCCCATCAGCCTGGCGGCCATGCCATCGGGCGGCCGCCAAGGATGTGCAGATGGATGTGAAATACGGACTGCCCCGCATCCGCTCCGTTGTTCATTACCAGCCGGTAGTCGGTGAGGCCCTCTTGCGCGGCAATGCGGCGGGCCGCGGTGAACAGGTGGCCGACGAGCGCCTCGTCCTCTTCTTCAATCAAATCGGGGCGGGTGATGGGTTTACGGGGTACGATGAGGACATGGGTTGGTGCAGCCGGATTGATGTCCCGAAAAGCGACACAGCGGTCGTCTTCGTAGACCATATCCGACGGCAACTCCTTGTCGGCGATCTTTTGAAAGAGGGTTTTCTCGCTCATGGCGGCAGAGCTGAATGGTTGGCGGCAAGGATCGGGCGGAAGGGGAGCAAGGTTCGCTACACCTTGCTGAAGGAACGACAGCGCGCCCGGATGGGCCACTAATGCCCAAGGTATCGCTATCTGGGCGCCGGCGGATGGAACGGACTCGGGCCTACGTGGGTTCAGTCCGTCGCTTCACGATTACCAAGATGCCCCGCGTCTACATCACCCGAAAGGTCCACTTCAACGCCGCACACCGGCTGGACAACCCCGCGAAGTCTGAGGAGTGGAATCGGACCACCTTCGGCAAGTGCAACAACCCCAATTGGCACGGCCACAATTACGAACTGGACGTGACCGTTTCCGGCGAGCCCGATCCCGAGACCGGGTACGTCCTCGATCTGTCGGTTTTGAAGCGCATCGTAGAGGAACGGGTTGCCGACAAGTTGGACCACAAGAATCTCAACCTCGACGTAGACTTCCTTTCGGGTATCATTCCTTCTACGGAGAACGTGGCCGTGGCCATCTGGCAACAGCTCGTCGGCGCCATTCCGGAGCCTGCGAAGCTTCACGAAATCACACTTCGCGAAACCCCTCGAAACAGCGTCACCTACCGGGGCGATTAACCGCCCGCAGACCGTATGCATACCAACGACCAAAGCGAGATCGCCGAGCACATTCTCTACGAACGCCGCGACTACTACGACCCGGAGACAACGGAGGCGCTCGCCGACCTTACCGAGCGGCAGCTTGCACTGCTGCCAGAGGATCCGCAGCGCGAAGGGCTTCTAAGAACGCCCGAGCGCGTAGCGAAGTCGCTGCAGTTCCTCACGCACGGCTACAACCTCGACCCGCGCGCCATTCTGCGCTCGGCTATCTTCGAGGAGGAGTATTCCGAGATGATCCTCGTGAAGGACATCGAGATATACTCGCTCTGCGAGCACCATATGTTGCCATTCTTCGGGAAGGCGCACGTGGCCTACATCCCGAACGGCAAGATCGTTGGCTTGAGCAAGATTCCGCGAGTGGTGGATGTCTTCGCCCGTCGGCTTCAAGTGCAGGAGCGGCTGACGCACCAGATTCATGAGCTTATTCGAGATGAACTCGATCCGCATGGCGTCGCCGTTGTCATCGAAGCGCAGCATCTCTGTATGATGATGCGTGGGGCCGAAAAGCAGAACTCATGGACGACGACCAGCGCGATGTGCGGCGTCTTCCTCGATCAGGCCCACACGCGCGCCGAGTTCATGCGGCTGATCAAATGAGAAGGGTAAAGGGAAAAAGGTAAAGGCAAAAGGTTGAAGGGAAAAGGTTGAAGAGAGAAGGGAAAAGGGAAAAGTGGGCAACAAGATGCATCCGTCGTTCCCGTATTCTTCGCTCGTTGCGCTTTAGATTTCGAGTTTCTGGTACTGATCGTCCATGATCGACCGCGCGCGTTGACCGCTACTAGCGGCTTCATCCTTCAGCGTTCGATCCTTCTCCCTTTTCGCTTCTCCCTTCTCCCTTTATGACGTTAGTCATCACCGGAGCCAGCCAGGGCATCGGCGCGGCCATCGCCGAAGTGTTTGCCGAGGCCTACGGCGATGAGGCACGGCTGTCTCTAGTGGCTCGGTCGGAGGACAAACTGGCCGATGTAGCCGAGCGCTGTCGGTGCTTTGGGGCGGTTGCTGAGGTTTTCCCCTGCGATGTGACGCATGAGGCGGCGGTTGTCGCCATGGCGGAGGCCGTGCAGAGCACGCTTGAAACACCCAATGTGCTGGTAAACAACGCGGGGGCGTTCGTCCCTGGATCGTTTTCGGAGACGGACACCGAGGTATTCCGTAGCCAGATCGCCGTGAACCTGACCAGCGCGTTTCTTGTCACCCGCGCGTTCCTGGGCGGGATGATGGAGCGCGGCTCAGGCGATATCATGTTCATGGCTTCCGTCGCGGCGGTCCGAGGGTATCCCGGGGGCGTGGCCTATTGCGCGGCAAAGCACGGGCTGCTCGGCCTTGCTCGGGCGCTTCGCGAAGAGGTGAAAGACCACGGAATCCGCGTCATGGCCATATTGCCGGGAGCCACGCGTACCGCAAGTTGGGAAGGCACCGACCTCCCTGACGAGCGCTTCATCGACCCGAAAGACATCGCCCTCTCCGTTCTCGATGCGCACCGCCTCTCTTCTCGCGCTGTTGTGGAGGAGATCATCATCCGTCCTCGGCTTGGCGACATCTAGGAGCCTGTCTGACTAAGGACGGATCTACTGCGGCGGCGATTAATCGGCCCATTTCTTCGATCTTTTTCGTTATCCCGCAGTACTGCGGGACGCCTCAAAAGATCGAAAAAATGTACTCGATTCCTCACTCGCCTCGCTACAATCCCCTTAGTCAGACAGGCTCCTAGCCAACAAAAAGCCGCCCCGCAGTATTGCGGGGCGGCAAGCGTGCCGTAACGGGTTGAGAGAGACGGCAGAGGGACCTAAAGGTACGAACGGATCGCTGCTTCTGGAGCTTTCTGATTGGCATCGGGTACGAGCAGGAGCTTTTCCGAGACCGATGTCCGACAACTTGTTTGATTCCGCCGCTGCGACGATGCTGAAATCCACGGCACCGCTCGCCGACCGGATGCGGCCGCGTACGCTGGACGAGTTCATCGGGCAGGACCACATCCTCGCGCCGGGCAAGCTGCTGCGCCGCGCCATCGAGGCCGACCGCGTGACATCGCTGATCTTCTTCGGTCCGCCGGGGACGGGAAAGACGACGCTGGCGCGCATCATCGCCAATACCACGCAGAGCCACTTCACGACGCTCAACGCGGTGCTGGCCGGTGTGAAGGACATCCGCGAAGCCATTTCGGATGCGAAGGACCGGCATCGCTACCACGGGCAGCGCACCATTCTGTTTGTGGATGAGGTGCATCGCTTCAACAAGGCCCAGCAGGACGCCCTACTGCCGCACGTGGAGAACGGGACCGTCACGTTTATCGGCGCGACGACAGAGAACCCGTATTTCGAGGTCAACAAGGCGTTGGTGTCGCGCTCGCGGATCTTTGAGTTGAACACGCTCTCTGAAGATGATCTGCGCCGAGTTTCCCAACAGGCTCTCGACGATCCGGACCGGGGCTATGGAAGTCTCGACGTGGAGATCATGGACAATGCCCTCGACCATCTCGTGAACACGGCCAACGGCGACGCCCGAAGCCTGCTCAACGCGCTCGAACTTGCCGTCGAAACGACTGACGCCGCGGCGGGGTTGATCCGGGTGGATCTGGAGGTGGCTGAGGACTCCATCCAGCGGCGGGCCGTACTCTACGACAAGGACGGCGACGCCCACTACGACACCATTTCTGCGTTCATCAAAAGCCTCCGTGGCTCCGACCCAGACGCAGCCCTCTATTGGATGGCTCGGATGCTCTATGCCGGCGAAGACCCGCGTTTCATCTTCCGCCGAATGCTCATTTTTGCCTCCGAAGACATTGGCCTGGCCGATCCACGCGCCATTGATGTAGCCGTTTCGTGTGCGCGAGCCTTTGATTATGTGGGGTTGCCGGAAGGGCGCTTCCACCTTGCCGAGTGCTGCCTGTACCTCTCCACCGCGCCCAAGAGCAACTCCACGATGGCATTCTTCAGCGCACTGGAGCACGTCGGCAACGAGCCCTCCGGAGACGTACCGAACCCCATCAAGGACGGCAGTCGCGATAAGGAAGGCCTCGGCCACGGGAAGGGTTACAAGTACCCCCACGCCTTCCAGGAGCACTACGTGCCGCAGCAGTATCTGCCGGGCGGCATGCAGGGGATGTACTTCTTCGAGCCCGGTGACCAGGGCGATGAAGCGGCCGTCCGCGAACGCCTCGAACAATGGCGCGCTCGCGACAAACAGGAGGCTATCGAGAAGCGCGTGCGGCGGTACATCGACGAGAAGTAGTACTGCTCCGGCCTCTCAGGCCTTGCAGTCTCTCGGGAATAGATACGACATGATCAAACGGCACTGTTGGTGCACAAGCATAGAATCGTCCACAGTTGGCTTGCACACGAAATCTGGCTCAGTTCTCAAGCTCGACTGTCACCACATCAGCCTCCGCAAAAACGCCGGTGGGAATCTCAGAATTGACGTGTACGCTATCGACAGTAAGTACGTCCTCCTGAATGCCCTCGCTAAGGAGTCGCTCGCGCGTTGCAATGCGTGCGAGTTCGACCTCGCGCTCGCCGGGTGGCAACTGCTGGGCTTGAGCCCGAGCAATGGCGAGATTTCCACCCTCAACGATCCGTAGTACGTCGGGGATAAGTTGGCGCAGCCCTTCGGTTGTCGAGCGAACCTTGAAGGGAAGCGTGAACCCCTCTACATCACGGAACTGCTCATAGCGCACGTGCTGAACAATCGCTTCCGTGAGGGTTGTGTCTAGGGGCGGCATCTCCATCGTAACGCCTCGGAGGGCATGGCTTTCGACATCCACATAGATGCGTGCGCTGGAAATACCTCCTGAAGGTGCGTCGGTGCCCACGATTAGTGAAGATGGATTGTCGGCCTCAAGAACATGCACCTGCTGCCCATTTAGTGTTTCGGTGCCGACAAAGCGCGCCCCTGTCCGGAGCCCGCGAACCAGCTTGGGCACGTCCGGTACGAGGAATGGAATGAGGCGGGCGCTTTCGGGCAGCGCCCGGCTGGAATCGGCGAGCGTCACTCCGAGGTCGAAGAAGGCCAGGCTGTCTGTCGTGTTCAGGCGATGGTGTACTTCCATCCCCGCTGCATAGATAGTAAACGTCTCTACACCATCCAGGTTGTCTTCGAAGCTTGCCTCCATCGCGTCAATAATATCGTTCGGGTCGGCCGAGCCTGTGCCGCATCCAACGTACACGGATGCCATAAGCAGAAGCCAACAGGCTGAAACAGTTCGGAGGCGCATCTTGTAATTGGGGCGCTGGGATAAGTGTTGGTACACCATAATTTACCCACCGAGCAGTGCGCCCCTCCGTCCTTCCTCAAAGCCACACGAATGCCAGACGCCGATCGCTTCCCCCATTCGTCTTCAATCGGTGTTGGTGGGCTGGCCTATCACTCCGATGAGGTTTGTGACGTGCTGGCGCCGTTCGTTTCGGAAGAGCGCAAGGCGCGCATTGCCGACGTTGCCGCCGGGCGAACGTATAGCGTTGTCCCCGTTTTGGAAGGGCTGCACGACCCCGGCAACCTCCACGCCGTTTTGCGGAGCGCGGAAGGCCTCGGTTACGGCGCTGCATTTGTCGTTGCGCCCGAGGGCGATGCCGCGGCTTTTGTAGAGCACTACCAGGCGGGGCAGGATGTGCCTCCGGAAGAACTCGGCAAGCGTGGAGGCGGCCGGGCTGCGCAAGGCGCCCACAAGTGGCTCGACCTCTCCATCTGGCCCACAGCCGATGGGTTCGTCCGCTCGGCCCGCGCGCGCGGATACGCTATCGTAGCCACCCATCTCGACGCTGGTGCCATCCCCATCGCCGATTGGGATTTCACGCAGCCCACGGCGCTCGTCTTCGGTAACGAAAAGGATGGGGTGTCGGATGTGCTGCTCTCCCATGCGGACGCGAACGTGGTGCTTCCCATCGACGGGTTTATTCGGAGCTACAACGTCTCCGTAGCGGTTGCACTAGCCCTGTACCACGCTCGCCAGGACCGGCTGGCCCGGCAGGGTTTCCACGGGGATCTGACGGGAGAGGAGCAGGCGATCCTCACGGCGCACTTTTATGTGAGATCGGTTACGGCGGCTGGGCAGATTCTGGCACGAGGAGCATAACTACCCTGCTGCTCTAATTCGTGGAAGGGCAAAGAGACAAACGGTCGGGGCATTCCTAATTGGGTTGAGTTGGTGATCATACCTGCGGATATGGAGAGTATCACAGAGCCAAGGGATTATGAAGCGCCTACTGATTTTTACGATGCTTGCGGTCTGCGCGTCTCCGAAGGCCTTTGCACAGGGCGTGGGCTCGTTGGCCGGTCGCGTGGTCGACGAATTTGATGGGATGGGGCTTCCAGGTGCGCATGTTATTGTTGAAGGGACATCATTGGGGGCGGCCACCAACCTGGACGGGGAATATGAGATTCACGATGTTCCGGTTGGGCTCTACAACGTGACAGCCCGGTTCATCGGCTACGAAGATGTGACCGAAACGGATGTCGAGGTCAGGCGAGGCTATACGAAAATGATCAATTTTGAATTGGCTGGAGATGTAGGGGACTTCGCCGGCCCTTGCCACCACACCTATGGGCGCCGCCTCGTGTCAAGCGATATATACGCCCCGCGCGTATTGTGGCGAGCGACGTACTCCTCAGGCGAAATCGACTTCGTGGATTTGCCGATTGAGCGATAGTTGAAGGCGTGGCGATCTTTGGAGGATGAACTACTTCACCCTCCATGCTCTCGCAGCCGAGTGGAACGACGTGCTTTCAGGCGCTATTGTCGTTGACGTCTGGTCGCAGAGCGCGAACGAACTGAGCCTGGCGCTCGAAAAGGGCGGGGAGGAAAGCACGGTCCGCGTTCACTGCGATTCGAGGATGGTGTTGCTGTTTCGAGTGGAGGGCCACGGCCGGGCTCGAAGAAACACGGCCACGTTGTTTGAGTCGGCCCACGGCCACGCCGTCTCCCGAATCCGAACGGCCGAATGGGACCGGTACTTGTTCATCGAGCTGGATGATGGTTCGGCGTTTCAGTTGCAGCTTTTTGGATCGCGGCCGAATGTGTTTCTGGCCTGTCGCGAGAGACTGGTAAGAGAGGCCTTCGGGATGAACGATACGTGGGCCGGGCAGGCCGCACCGACGCCCCGCCCTGCTCCGAAGGTTTCGTCATTCGAGGTATTTGAGGAACGATGGCGAGCGGATCGAAAAACGCTGATGCAGGCGGTGTCCGCGGCGATTCCGTTGTTCGATCGACAACTGGCTGAGGAGGTGGTTCATCGCGCGGAACTCGATCCGGCAGGGGCGCCATCTGAAGCGAGCGAGGAGGAGCTAAGGCGTCTGTTCGATGCCTGCATGCGATTAGAGGAGGATTTTCAGTCCCCTTGTCCCACCGTCTACTGGCGTGGAGACTTCGCCGAGGTGTTCTCCCTCATTCCATTGCGGTCGCTGCCGAAAGATTGGCGGGCAGAGCCGTTCGATTCGGTGGACGCGGCGTTGGGTGTGTTCTCTAAACGCCAACTCGGGCAGCGACGATTCATGGAAGCATACAAGCCTCTCGAATCGGCGCTTGCAGCAGAGCATCTAAGAAGGACGCGCAGCGCTCTGGCGATACTGTCTGAACTCGAAAACTCCAGCCGCGCGGATGGCTACGAGGCGCGGGCGCACCTTCTGATGGCGCAGGCTGCCGATCAGGCTGCGGGCCATGAGGACATCACCCTGCCCGACATCCTGAACGATGGGGAAGCGGTTACCATCAAGCTCGATCCCGCGCTCACCGCTGTTGAGAACGCGCAGCACTTTTACTTGAAAGCCCGCCAAACGCGCGAAGCACGTAGGCACGCCAAGGAGCGGTGGGCTTCCATCCAGGCCCAGGCGGATGAAGCCGGCCGGCTCCTCGAACAACTCCACGCCCTCGAACACTACGCCGACCTGGAGGTTTTTCTGAAGGACAACAAGGCGGCGCTGGCTCAGTCCATCCGGCCCGAGGCCGTTGGTGAAGAGCGTCTGCCCTACCGCCGGTTCGAAATCGACGGATGGGAAATCCGCGTCGGCAAGAACGCCAAATCGAACGCAGCGCTGACGACGAAGCTGTCGGGCCCGCACGACCTCTGGCTCCACGCGCGTGGTGTTCCGGGCTCACACGTGGTTATCCCCCGCCCAATCAAAACCGCCCAGGTGCCCAAGCCTATCATCGAAGCCGCCGCTCGAATCGCCGCCTATTTCAGCGACGCGAAGACGCAGCCGCTGGCACCTGTCATCGTCACCGAACGCAAGTACGTCCACCCCGTGAAGGGCGGCCCGCCGGGGCTTGTTCGGGTAGATCGAGAGGACGTTGTCATGGTAGCGCCGGGACTGCCGAACTGAGTATGGGTGTGTGGGAGTGTGAGGGGATGAGGGATCGCGAGGGTAATTTCTCTCAACCTCTCATCCACCCATACTCTCAACCTCCATGCAATGGTGGGAAGCCGTCATCCTCGGCCTTGTTCAGGGCCTCGCCGAGTTCCTTCCGATATCCTCCTCGGGCCATCTGGTCCTGAGCCAACATATTCTTGGTCTGAGCGAGTCGGCAGCGGGTGACATCACGTTCGAGGTGTTCGTCCACTTCGGCACCGCGCTCTCCATCCTGACGGTCTACAGGAAGCGGGTTCTGCGCATCCTCAAGGATCTGTTCGGTGCAATCGCAAAGCCGCAGTCGATAGGCGCGGCGATTCCACCGGGTACCGTGGACTCTGAGCGCGGAGGTGAGGAAGCCTCGGTTCGCATCTCCATCTACGTGTTGTTGTCAATGATTCCGACGGGCATCGTGTACGTCCTGTTCAAGGATCAGTTGGAGGCCGCGTTCAGCGATCCCCGCCTGGTATGCATGATGCTCATCGTGACGGGTTTCCTGCTGCTGCTCACGCGCCTCCGCCCGAACCCTTCCGGCGTGCTCTCGCCGTTGAAGGCTATCGTGGTTGGCATCGCGCAGGCGTTCGCCATGATTCCCGGCATCTCCCGCTCGGGGGCCACCATCTGCACGGCCATCTACCAGAACGTGGACCGCAAGGAAGCGGCCGATTTTTCCTTCCTCATGCTTCTTCCGGTAGTCATTGGAGCCACGCTGCTCAAAGCCCTCGACATGACGGAAACGGGGATCACGATCGGCGTCTTCCCGCTGGTTCTGGGGACGCTCGTGGCGTACATCTCGGGCATCTTTGCGATCCGTGCCGTGGTGATCCTCGTTCAGCGGCGCTCGCTGCAATACTTTGCGTTCTACTGTTTCGCGGTCGGCATCCTCGGGCTGGTGTTGCTTACGTGAGGTGCACGGTGCGAGTGATTACATGTTCGTCACCGTGGGCCACTTTCTCACGTAATCACGTACATCACGTAATCATACTCCCCTGTATCATTTTGAGATTTAACAAGGCGTTGCGTCGGGTAGGTGTGGCAGAATAGGGGGCTGTTTCGGGGTATGGAGGCCGTGGCGCGGGTTCTGTAAAGTGGATCGGCGGCTTTACTGGAGGGCTGTTTCGGCCGATACCGAGGGCCTCTATCACCCCATCTCCACCACCACGCAATCCATGACGTACCGCTTCTTCGTCGTAGACGACGACCGCCACTACGCCCGGCTCCTCTCGTACCGCCTCGACAAGGACGCGGAGCATGAAGTGCACGTGTACCACAGCGGCGAGGATGCGCTGGATGCGCTGGATGCGGGCACCGAGCCGGACCTCATTCTGCTCGACATCATGATGCCGGGCATCGGCGGGATGGAAACGCTCCGCCGGATTCGTTTGCTGCGGCCCGAGTTGCCCGTCGTAATGATCTCGGCGCAGGGCACCATCGACGTGGCGATTGAGGCCATAAAGGGCGGTGCGAACGACTACATCACGAAGGGGCAGGACGACCTCGTAAAGCTCGACGCCGTGGTGAAGAACCACCGTGAGCGCATCAAGCTGGCCCGCGAGGTCGAGAGCCTCCGCGGCGAGGTCGCGGGCAAGTACGGGCTGGATGAAATCGTGGGAGACAGCCCCGCGATGGAGGAGGTCTATCGCCTCATCCACAAAACGCTGCGCGGCAACCTGACGGTGGCCATTCAGGGTGAGAGCGGGACGGGCAAGGAGCTCGTCGCGCGCGCCATCCACTTCAATTCCGCCCATGCGCCCGACATTGACGGCCCGGGCCCGTTCGTGGTCGTCAACTGTGCCGCCATTCCGTCGGAACTCATGGAGAGCGAGTTCTTCGGCCACGAAAAGGGCTCGTTCACAGGCGCGCACGTACGCAAGATCGGCAAGTTCGAGCAAGCCGACGGCGGCACGATCTTCCTCGACGAAATCGGCGAATTGGACCTCGGCCTTCAGGCAAAGCTCCTTCGAGCCCTCCAGAACCGCGAAATCACGCGGGTTGGCGGCAACGATACCATCACCTTCGAGTGCCGCATCATCTCAGCCACGAACAAGGATATCCTGAAAATGGTCGCCGATGGCTCGTTCCGCGAAGACCTCTACTACCGCCTCTTCCAGTTCCCTATTCAACTTCCGCCACTTCGTGACCGCGACAAGGATGTGCTCGTCCTTGCCCACGAATTCCTCAACAAGTACACCGAGGACCGGTCGGAGTTTGCGGGCAAGCGCTTCTCGGCCGAGACCACGCGCGCCATCGCCGTTCATGCCTGGCCGGGCAACGTCCGCGAACTGAAGAACGCGGTTGAGCGAGCCGTGTTGATCTCCGACAGCGAAGTGATCGAGGTAGCGGACCTCATGCTGGACGGCCCCCAGGCCGTTTCTCCGTGGAACGAGCGGATCCGCAAGGGCGCCGATTCCATCCAAACGCAACCCGAGATGGGTGGCGACGGTATAGGCCCCGTCGGTACACCGGACACCGAGCCGGCGATGATCGTCTCCTCCGCTGCACAACCAGCGCAGGCGAACGCCGAATCGTCCGTGCTCGGTGAGGGCGACACCATCGTCCCGCTCGAAGACCTGAAACGACAGGCCGTTGTGCGGGCGTACGAGTTGTGCGACGGCAGCGTAGACCGCGCCTCCGTGGAACTAGGCATTGGCCGCGCCACGATGTACCGGCTGCTCAAGAAATACGAGATTAGTACGGAGTGAGTATTGCGTAGTGCGTAGTGCGTATTCTGGAAGTGTCTCTCTTACGAGACTGTTGAAATACGTCATCCTGCCTGCGACGGCACCTCTCGGTCAATCTCGTCGTTGCGAGATGCTCGCCGAATCACCGATTCGACTACGATCTCGCGCCTTGATCTCAACCGAGATGCACTCGTCTCGGCGATAGAGCACGTAATTCAACAGCCTCTTACGCAATACGGATTACGCTCTACGCCCCCATGCGCCTTACCGATTACGAACGCAACGCTCAGCGCGACATCGACCGCTGGGAGCGCGGCGCCGGAGACAACCTGCTGACGCAGGCCCTCGGTTTTGTGATGCGGCCCGTTGATTGGATTTTCGACCAGTTCGTTCCCGATTCCGTGGTGGATGCGCTCACCGATGCCCTCAACGTAGTCCTCGGCACCCTCAGCGATGCTTCCGAGTGGACGTACGACTCCGACGATCTACTCAAGAAGGCGCATGAGATGGAGATCGAGGCAGAGGAGGTCGAGGATCTGCGCGAAGCCGACCTCGAGAAGCTGGACAAGCTGGCCGACTCGCTCGTTTCGCAAAACGCGCTGATGGCGGCGCTCTCGGGAGGAGGTTCGGGCCTCGGCGGTCCGCTGTTCATCGCGGCTGACATCCCGATCCTGTTCACGATCAACTTCCGCCTCATCCAGCAGATAGGCGCAGCCTACGGTTACCCGATGAGCGGTCCCGAGTACAAGCCGCTCGTGATGGCCATCTTCAACGTAGCCGCCTCCGGCAGCCGCGACGCCAAGAGCGACGCGCTACGCGAGCTAAGTGTCGCCGCCGCGGCCTCTGCACACGGCTCGGGGTACAAAGGCCGGCAGGCGCAGGGCACGTTCCGCGAGCAGATGGGCCACGTCCCGCGCGAGATCGCCAAGAACCTCGGCGCGCGCAAGCTCGCCCAACTCATCCCCGTGGCCGGCGCTGCCGTCGGCGCGGGCGTCAACTACTGGTTCACCGACCAGACGGCGAAGACGGCCTTTATGCTCTTTCGGTCGTTGTATCTGGAGCGGAAGGAAAGGGTGTGACGAAAGGTTGTCTTAGGCTAACAAGTATCTTCATCCTACTCTGACGTTCTACCGACAATGCGCAAACCTCAAACATTTGCTGATTTCTTCTCTGGAATTGGATTGTTTAGGCTTGGAATGGAACAGGCGGGTTGGTCGTGCTCCTATTCCGTCGACTATGATTCGAAGAAACGCGCGATGTACGACGGGCATTTTCGTGATGCGGAATCTCATTATGCGCTTGCAGACGTGAATGTGGTGAATGCGTCTGATGTGCCTGGAGTGACTTTGATACACGCGTCATTCCCATGCACAGACTTGTCACTCGCCGGTGCTCGGAGAGGCTTGGCCGGGAAACAATCATCTGCCTTATGGGCATTTACGCGTTTGCTCCGAGACATGGGACCTCGGCGGCCGCTCATAGTCACACTTGAGAATGTCCCTGGTTTTATAACCTCGCATAATGGGCAGGACTTCTACGAAGCACTCAAAGAGCTGGACGATTTGGGTTACGATGTAGACGCACTCCTAATTGATGCGTCGCATTTTGTACCCCAGAGTCGCTTGCGCCTATTTGTGGTCGCTGTCGAACGGGGCTACAGGGTGGTTAGCCCCTTTCGAAATGAGAGAGTGATGAGTCAATGCTTCTACCGGAGGAATAAACTTGCCCAATTCATACGTAGTCATCCAGCCCTGCCGTGGAATCTTCGAGATCTTCCGGAGCCGCCAAGGCGATTAATGGCTTTCAATGACGTCGTCGATATTGACAACAAGGGTTGGTGGGGAGCTGAGCGAACGGAATACTTGGTTGAGCAAATGAGCGACTTGCACAAGAACAAGGTTCGAGAGATGACTGGAGGAAGAAGATGGTCTTACGGTACCGTGTTTAGAAGAATGCGTGTTCGTGATGGCCGTCGGCAATCGACTGCTGAACTACGAACAGATGGTTTGGCAGGGTGCCTTCGAACCCCGAAAGGAGGAAGTGCAAGGCAAATCCTGTTCAGAGCTGGCAAGGGGCGCATGGACGCACGTCTTCTTAGTGGACGTGAATGCGCCCGTCTCATGGGCGCGGACGACTACCAGATCTCGGACGAACTATCAGGAAATGACGTGCTGTTTGGGTTTGGGGACGCTGTTTGCGTGCCAGTCGTCACTTGGCTCGCGAATGAATATCTCAGTATGGAAGTAAAACAGCGAGAGGCATCAATGGTTTTCGAATTTCATGATGACTGACAGCCTTAAGAGCCAGCTTGACGCATTTCGTCAAGAAAACGAAATTCGTGGAAAAGGGCCGTTGAGTGTAATGCTCTACACAACTCGGCTAGTGCTTGAGAAAGGGCTTCCAGCTAATGCAGACGATTGGATTGCAAAAAGCGGAGGGCAGGTAGCCGGACTTGGGAAAAGCTCTGTCCAGAAGATTTTATCTGACTACGACATAGACCGAACTCTGGCCTCTGAAGGAGGACGTACAAGCCGAGGTAGCATCGGGAATATGCGGAGCTACGTGTTTTTCCTCTCTGGGTTAGAGCAATTGAGCAAAACACGAGTGCAGGAAATCGAACAGTATTGGATTCAATGTGTCCATGAGTTCTTTGCTTCGAAGCCCTTTCGACTCCGGTTCGATAGTTCTGTCGCGCTTCGCGTCTTTATCACAGACTTGCTCGCCCAGGCCAAAGAACGAGATAAAGACGGCACCGGAACGCGCTTCGTAGGAGTTGTTCTTCAACATCTAGTCGGGGCAAAGCTTAGAATTGCGTTGCCTGAGCAGGAGATAAGTGTTCATGGAGCCTCTGTCGCAGATCACAGTACTGATCGAGAAAGCGACTTTGTTATCGGAGAGACTGCAATTCATGTAACGTCCTTTCCTCAAGAGAGCCTTCTCGAAAAGTGCCGCGCAAATATTGAGAAGGACCTACATCCGATCATCGTAACCCTGAGAGAACGGATTGATATGGCCGAGGCCCAAGCAGACCGTTTGTCAATACTTGACCGTGTTGAGGTATATGACGCGGTTCAGTTCATCACGCTCAATATCCGCGAGTGGAGCGACTTCTCTCGCGAAAGGAAGAAGCCAACCGTCGCGCAGTTAGTCGCGGAATACAATTCTATCATCGAAGCATGCGAGACAGACCCTAGCCTCAAAATCAAGATGTGAGGAAAAGATGTGGCCGATAACCTGACTTCAGAGCAGCGACGCAGAACAATGGCTGCCGTAAAGTCAACCGGTACACGGCTAGAACAGAAATTCAGAGAATCGTTTTTGCCCAGAGAGGATCTGGACTTGGAAGCGAATGCGACAGATTTGTATGGAAGGCCCGATTTTGTTCATCGGGATGCGCGACTTGCGATATTTCTTGATAGCTGTTTCTGGCATGGTTGCAAAGAACACCTTCGGATGCCAGCCTCCAATGTTGAGTATTGGCATCGTAAGATCCAACGCAATCGCCGAAGAGATCGCCAGGTCACAGCGTACCTAAAGAAAGATGGTTGGCAAGTACTCAGGATTTGGGAGCACTCGCTCAAGAAACCGAGGGCGCTAAAATGGTGGCTGACTCGAATCGGCAGCCTTATTGCCGAACGAACCTAGTAGACCTCGACTAACCCTCACTCAAACAACCCCACATACTCCCCATACACCTCTCCCTCAAGCTCGGCAACTGGGATAAACCGCAGCGCAGCCGAATTAATACAATAGCGGAGGCCCGTCGGTTCGGGGCCATCGTTGAAAAGATGGCCGAGGTGGGAGTCACCTTCAACAGAACGTAGCTCGTCGCGGAGCATCCCAAGCGCGTAATCATCTTCGCTCTGTAGGTTGCCGGGCTCCAGCGGCTGCCAGAAGCTTGGCCAGCCCGTGCCCGACACAAACTTGTGCGTGGAGCTAAACAGCGGCTCGCCGGAGACGACATCCACGTAGATGCCGGCCTCGTGGTTGTCCCAGTACTCGTTGTTGAAGGGCGGCTCGGTGCCGTCCTCCTGCGTGATTTGGTACTGCAATGGCGTGAGGACGGCGCGGAGCGAATCCAGTCGGGCCGGGTCCGATTCTGACTGCGCGTGAGACGGAGAGCCGGAGACGCAGCCCGCAAGTGCAATGACAGCGATCAGCGCAAGACTGAGGAGAGTGGGATTTTTGGGAGTTTGCATGGTCAGGTAGATCCAGAGTGAGTTCAGCGAGCCTGTTGGAATCAGGCTTCTAGTAGCCTTCGGCGTGAACGACATCGTCAAGTTTTTCATCACCCCAGACGGCTTCGAGGCGCGCGTCACGGCGGCAGCCCGTGCGGTACGAGTAGTAGCGATCCGGATCCTTCCTATAGAAGTCCTGGTGGTAGTCCTCCGCGGGGTAGAAGCGCGCGGCATCGAGGATGGCCGTGGCTAGAGGCGTATCAAATCGAGCATCTACTTCATCACGTGATACTTCGGCTGCGGCACGCTGGTCGGACGTGGCAAAGATGGCCGGCCGGTAGGTGTCGCCGCGGTCGCAGAACTGGCCGCCTCCGTCGAACGGATCGACGTTGCGCCAGAAGATGTAGAGGAGGTCCTCGTAGTTCACGACATCAGAATCAAACGTAACCTGAATCACCTCGTAGTGACCAGTTCCGCCTCGGGTCACGTCGTTGTAGGAGGGATTCTCGAGGTGACCTCCCGCAAATCCTGAGACCACGTTAACGATACCCTCACGGCCTTCGAAGGCGGTCTCGGCGCACCAGAAGCAACCCATCGCAAAGACGGCCGTGTCGGCTTTGGCGATTGGCACAGGTTGCGGTTGGTCACCCTGTGGGGAAAGCGTCGCATTGGACTCCGTGCAGCCAAGGGCTGTCAAAGTGAGCACGGCGACGATGGCAATGCAGAGGGTGAGCGGACGGGGCATCTGGGGTTGTGGACGATGGTGAGGCGCTCAAAACGGAAGGGCGCGGAAGGTGTTGCGTCCTCTCCACCAAGAAGCGGTAACGGTTTTATCACAACGGAGAAGGTACAGACGTCGCCGGATTGTTCGCCAAGGATTGGGGGAACGCGACCCGCGCGACATCTACCTTGTAAGCCTGTTGAAATACGTCATCCTGCCTTCCCGCCATGCGGCGGGACTCTCGGCCGATCTCTTCGTTGCCCCGCAGTACTGCGGGGCGCTTTGATCTCAACCAAGATGCGCTCGTCTCGGCGACAAGGCTGCCCCGTCCCGCAGACTTGCGGGACTGCGGGCAGCACGTAATTCAACAGCCTCTTATCGCCCTTCATCTTTCGCCCTTCATACTTCACCCTTCACCCTTCATCCTTCACCAGTGCCTCTCGTAGCCATCGTAGGCCGCCCCAACGTGGGCAAGAGCACG
>JADFQN010000034.1 GCA_022561755.1 Bacteroidota bacterium | reverse complement strand
CCGTCGGAGGCATTGAGCTTGTCGACCTCGAGCCAGGAGCCGTCACCCTGCCGCACGAACACGTACGCCGAGCCGCTGTTATTGCCCATGTCGTCGTCTCTATAGGCCCCGACGAGGGCGCGGTCCCCCGAAAGCGACACCGAATGGCCGAAGTAGTCATTCGAGGCACCGTCGGAGGCATTGAGCTTGTCGACCTCGAGCCAGGAGCCGTCACCCTGCCGCACGAACACATACGCCGAGCCGCTCTGATTGCCCATGTCGTCGTCTCTATAGGCCCCGACGAGGGCGCGATCCCCCGAAACAGACACGGATATACCGAAGCGGTCTCCTGTAGCCCCATCGGAGGCGGTGAGCTTGTGGTCTTCTAGTAGCTGGGCCCAGGCAGGTCCCGTGACTAGCGAACCTAGGAGGATGGCAGAGAGGATGCGCATGGTGCTATCCCTATCCGACACTAGGCCTTGAAATAACCCCGCTTTGGGCTAAACAGTGGAAGTAGACAAACCTCGTGCCATCCAAGATGAGAACTGCCATCCTATCCATTTCATCGTCGCCCGCTTGGGGACACGGGTGGTGTCGCGCGGGTGTGACACAATATAAAGCAACCGCTTTAAAGTTCATGGCTTACCCGCATGGGGATTCGAGACCGCGCCAGCCCCTCACCCGCCCGCCGCCCCGAACGAGGGCCGGCTCGACGCCCCGGCCATCCACTAGCGTAGCAAGAGCACCTTTTGTGTCGCGTGGACTACTCCTTCAGCCTCCAGGCGAACGAGATACACCCCACTGGCCAGGCTGCCACCGTCGAGCACAGCCTCGTTGCTTCCGGCAACCACATGCCCATCCAACAGCGTTGCTATTTCACGCCCAAAGAGTTCTCCACACGGTTCAGGCATCTCCACATTTTCAGGCGCAACTCTTCAAGCGTTCCGGCGTGTTCGGCATGTACTCAGGCCTTTGCCTTTTTCGCCTGTCTGGCAGGTGCGGTGTTTGGGTTTCGCGGTGCGGCCATAAGTTCTAGGGTGTCATGTGATCCCCCCGGTATCTGAGTTCGTAGTAACTCGGTGGAAGCATCCACTCACGCATGTACGCCTTCATCGTGCGGACCTGGAAGGGTGTCGCCGCGTCCTCTATCACAGCGCGGAGAACGACTAGGTCAACATGACCGAGGCTTGTTAGAACGTGCTTGTGCCGGCACTATCCACCCATCGCATCGATGTAGCGCTTGGCTGACCTGCGCACAACCGCCTTGCCGTCCTCCGTGACGATTCGCCCCAGCCACGGGCTGTAGATGCGCTCGAACTCAAAGGATTCGACCACGTCGACCAGGTGCCCCACCTTGCTGGCCGGCAGCGGAATCATGTTGGCATAGCTGTACATGAAGCTCACCCAGTGCGGGTCGTTGACGACCTGTATGATGTCTCCGGGCAGGAGGACGCCCCGCCCTTCGGCGCCCGCCGCCCAGTGCAACATGGTGCCGCCGTCGAAATGGCCGCCGCCGTGGATCAAGGTCAGGCCCTCCCCCAGGTTTCGGGACTCGCCCTCCCAGAAGACGATCGCCGGATCAGAGCGCGTCACCCACTGGCGGTCAGCGGCGTTCACGTAGATTGGTACGCCATTGAAGGCCCGGCTCCATTCGATTATCGAGGAAAGGAAGTGCGGGTGCGAGAGCGCCATGACCGAGAGGCCTCCCCTCTCCCGAATGGCCTCAATGGTCTCGTCGTCGATCAGCGTGATGCAATCCCAGAGGAGATTGCCGCCTGCACCCTCGACCAGAAACATGTGCTGACCGATGGCGAATGTCGGCTCGCTACCGATGCGAGTCAGACCGGGCTCCATCGGCTCGATATGGTTGTGATGGCTGGCGCGCAGGGCCTCGAGCGTCGTCCATTGCTGCCCGCCGAAGCCGACGAACTGACGTTCGTCCGCGCAGATCTTGCAGAAATCCGGCGGATCTACCGCCTCCGCATACTGGCAGCCGCAAGTAACGCATATGTAGTTGGTCATGGTTCTCCCGGAATTGGGCCCCTCGTCTTTTGCGTGCAGCGTGAAGGGCCTGAGTACTGCACGTAAATGCGACTTTGCTCCTAACGGGTGAGTGACTACTCCTCTTCGACGTAATTCATTCCAGCTTCTGCTGGATCCAGGTCGGGTGGAAACTGAGTGGCGGAATTGTAGAAGGCGCCGGTTAGAGTGGCCGTATCCAGTCCCCTGGCCATACTCAAGTTTGCCCCGGCCAGATTGGCCCCGGTCAGGTCGGCCCCGGACAGGTCTGTAGCCCACTCGCCGTCCGTTCCCAGGTCGGCCCCCGTCAGGTCGGCCCCGGACAGGAGGGCCCCGGTCAGGTCGGCCCCGGACAGCACGGCTCCGGTCAGGATGGTGGTGGCCAGGTTTGCATCTATCAGGAGTACCAGGGAAAGGTCGGCCCTGTCCAGGTTGGCCCACCTTAGATCGGCCCCCCTCAGGTCGGCCCTTCCCAGGTCGGCCTGGGTCAGGTTGGCCCATCTCAGGTCGGCCCCCCTCAGATCGGTCCGTTCCCCGTCGGCCCGGGTCAGGTTGGCCCCCCTCAGGTCAGTACAAGCCAGATAAGGAGCTTCGCTGATGGGATCTTCTACCATTCTGAGCCCCCCGCAGATAGGACTCTGAGAACAGACGGGCCCGGCAAGTGCTAGGACTACGGAGGCCGTGAGTAGGCTTGATAAGACGTGCCCACAGAGGGGATGACCGCTCAGCATGATTTCCACCTTCAGCTAATGAAATTGGCTCGGGCGTTCCCACCCGCGTTCAGCACGGGCTGACTATCGCGAACTTGCGCTCAACATACGCGACGCACACTAAACTTGCCGTGATCTGTACGGTACCTGACTTCCGGGCGCTTAGCACAGCTCACCGCGATGCACTACGGGGAAGATGCGACCCAATCGTGGGGTATCGAGGTGTGGGCCTGACGACGTGTGGTACGCGGTAGGGGCAGTTATATTTCCCCATGCAGACTAGGGTTATGCACCGATCGATTCTACTCACTTTGGTCCTGATGGTGGCGACCGAAGGTTGTGCGCCTACACTGGACGACTATCGCATCGTGGATCTGTCACATGCTTACAGCGAGAGTACGCTGTACTGGCCGACGTCACCGTCAAAATTCATTTTGACGGAACTCGCTTTTGGCGAAACGCCGGGGGGCTATTTTTACTCCGCGTACTCGCTGTGCACGCCCGAACACGGCGGCACCCATCTCGACGCACCTGTTCATTTTTCCTCCACCGGCCAGTCGATCGACGCGATTCCACTGAATCGGCTGCTTGCGCCGGGTGTTGTGGTCGACATATCAGACCAGGCGGAGGCCGATCGCAATTACCGCTTAACCGTGGACGACGTACTTGAGCACGAGCGCAGGTATGGCACTATCGCTGCCGGCACGATCGTGTTGCTGCGGACTGGATGGGATAAACACTGGCCGGATGCCCAGGCCTATCTGGGCGACGACACGCCGGGCGACGCCTCGAAGCTCGAATTTCCGAGTTATGGTGAGGATGCTGCGCGTTTGCTCGTCGAGGACCGGGAGGTCGCGGTGCTTGGTGTAGATACGGCATCAATTGACTACGGTCGATCGTCGGAGTTTTTCGTCCATCGGATCGCCGCTGCTCGCAACGTCGCCGGGCTAGAGAACTTGACCGGTCTAGGCCAGTTGCCGGTAACTGGGTTTACACTCATCGCATTACCAATGAAAATAGAAGGCGGATCGGGTGGCCCGGCCCGAGTCGTCGCCCTCGTGCCGAAGAATTGAACGACCGGGCGCGCGACGTCGACGCCACCAGCGCGTGTACAAATGCCTGCGATCTGTCCCGACGGAAGGCTCAGACCTCAACCTTGGCAAGGTTGCGCTCTATTCGTTGAAGCTGGAGGAATTACAAGAACTTGTGCTAAGGATTTTGGACGAGCTGTTGAACGATCGCTGAAAAAGTGGAACGAGTTCGATTCGTCCCGGGCACACCTATTGTAGAGCTAACTCCATTACTTATTAGGATTATGCTTGCCCACGGAGCGTGAAGGTAAAGGTACGGGTAAGGGTTCTTGCTCCGATTTGCGCCGCTCAGCGTATCAGAACCATAGAGATTTTTCTCGGCCATGCGTGACATCGACCTTTCATTTAATAAGGTGCATGTGATTGAATCACTTGCTCCACCTGATATGCTCACGGGTACAAAGTTGTACGACGACGTAATGAGAAGTGCATGTGCTGTCCATGACTCCCTTGAAGCCGAGCTTCATACGGTTCGAAGTCCATTCGATTTTCTCGATGTACTTGCACGCATTCAGCACGCCACTACCAACGAGGGCGAGCGCCCGTTGATTCACGTCGAAACCCACGGGAACAAGCATGGCCTTGGCCTGGCGGATGGACAGGGAGTTCTACCATGGCGAAAGCTCAAGAGGAAGCTTACAGACATTAATGTTGCGTCAGAGTTGAATCTTCTGATCGTCATGAGTGCTTGCGAAGGCGCGTATCTCGTGCGGGAAATGAAGCCGACTGATAGAGCTGTGGCGTGGGGAATCTTGGGCCCGCTGAAGACTATCTCTGCCGGCGCGCTTCGGGATGGATTCTCTGCGTTCTACGCTGAGCTGTTTTCATCCCTGGATGTCAATCGGGCGATTCAGTGCCTCCTCGCCGAGAGCGGCGGTGCGCCGATTAATCATGGGCTCATGAATGCCCATGACATATTCAGGAGAATCTTTGAGTCCTATCACAGAGATGCGTTCACTGAGGATGCCATGCGCGCCCGCGAGCAAGAAGTCGTTCGTGGCGTGAGGATGCTGAACAGCGATCTGGACGAGGTGCCAGACACTACCCTCGCTTCCCAATTCAGGGACTTGCTGATGGCGACGCGGGACGAATTCTTCGCCCAATACGCAGAGCGTTTCTTTATGTCTGATCTCTATCCTAAGAATAGAGATAGGTTCTTGCTTGAGGAACTGACCGTCGGAGACTGACAGGTACGTACCTCCTACGCGTCCTAGGCATCCCGATCACAATCAGACACCAACCTCCAACCCGCGACAAGCGAAGAGCGCACAGACTTCATGGGAAGGGTGAGCGAACGAGGTATTCAACGAGCATCTGACGAATTGCGTCAACGTCTCTCTTCGGCAACCACCCGCGCAAGGCTCCCATTTTGAGTTGAAACGACGAATCCCACTCCTTCGAAGATGGCCCCACCGGAGCGAGAAAAGCTCGCTCTAGCTCTATCACCGCCACGTGCGCATCCTTTATGCCGCGACACGCCGCACACTCGCTCTCGTCGTCCACCAGTTCTGATCGGACACGTCCGTCTGCCATCTATAGTCAATACGGCCAAGATGCCGGGACTGGAATCAATCGGACTGTTTCCAAAGTTTTGATTATTCAGCGTATGAAGAGACCAATGTTCTGATATGGTATGGGTAGTGGTACTGGGTATCTGATAGTAGTGCGTGTGTCACATAGGAACGACTGCTAGCTGGCTCTGCTTCATCGCCTCCACAGCCTCTTCGGTGGTCCAGACTGCGTTGGCTATGAAGCGAAAGTTCACTACGGCCGCCTGATAGCCATCACCCTCTTCAACAATGGACGCCGCTGTGGCATCCTTCACCACGGCCACCTCAAAGCCCTGCTCCAGCAACTCGCGCATGTGAGCCTCCGTGCACAGGTTGGCCGACGTGCCGCCCAGGATCACCTTGTCGATGCCTCGCTTGCGTAGTTGCAAGATCAGGTCGTTGTTCTCAGGGCCGTAGACCTTGTGCGGGTTGGAAACCACCGTTTCGCCGTCTTCGATGTAGGGTTTGTAGCGTTCGAGCCAGTCGGCGCCGGAGCCTTCGAAGTCCTCTACGCTCAGCGGGTCTTTGCGGTCGAACATGCCAACGTGGTGCATCAACGCTTCGAGGGCGCCCTCGAAGTGCCAGCCGTGGTCGTGCGGAAAGTAGTAGTGGGGCGAGATGAAGACCTGGATGTCGTTTTCCTTGGCCGTTTTGAAGAGCGCCTCGATGTTCTCGACCGTGTTATTTTCGGTGACACTCTCGCCGACTACGCCCCACATCACTCCGTCCGGGCTCAAGCCTTGAGGTCTAGTTTCCATCGTGAGCCTAGAGAGCTCCCGCATTGTCTCCCCATCTCGGAGCCGTGCTCCCATCTGAATCGTCTCGCTCTTGCACGGCCTCTTGTGATGGCTGGAACTCGTATCTGGGCCATGTCATAGGACGCTCGAAATCTTGGTCGCGTTCGAGGACCACAGTGGTTGGATACTGTGCCTTCCATTCCCCCCATGTCGTCTGCGACCATTTAGTTTGGTCGTACACCTCCATGGGCGTGTGCAAGAGCGGTCCCGACACCGCCTCGCCGATCAGAGGCCACCACAAGCTCTCAGTTTCCCGGTCCCACAGCACAAAGCCATCCATTCCGTCCCATACTTCCGGATCATAGTAGGTATAGCCGCTGAGGGCAAATGTGTGAGTGCGTCCGTCTATCCGGCGATCATAGACGGCCCCCAAATCAGCTAGTATGCAGTATGCAGCAAAGATAGGCTCGCCCCCAACAACGTCGTTGACAACTTCATGTCGCGTCAGGAGTTCGATGGGGTAGGCCTTTACCTCATCGCCGATCCGCAGACCCAGAACGCGTGCGCTCTCCGCTAACCAACTGTCCGCCTCTTCCGCCGATACGAAGTGTGGCTCGATAAGCGCAGGGAACTGCTCTCGGCCAATTCCATAGTGAAATTGCTCTGGTTTGAGAATGAGGTTATCGACTATAAAGTGCTGCGAGGCGCCTTCACCGGCCCATAAATAGGAGACGCCATCCTCCTCCAGGAACTTGTCGTTTTCTATCGAGACGGGGCGTGCCGGACGCTCAGCGCGTTCACTCTCATCCTCCGCTTGCTGCGCCAAAACAGGCCCAGCGAAAAAGGATCCGGTAACTAAAAGGACAGCTGCCCCGAGAAGGGCTGGAAGGGAGTAGTTCATAATGACTCCGTTGGTTGAGGTAGGAGGATGTCGTCCCCCTCTGACGACCCGAGTCCCCGAATCCTTACGTGGCGGTGATGGAACGTGTCTTCTCTTGTCCGCCTAGGCCACGCAGCACATCGAGAAGAGCCTCAAACTCCTCTCCGCAGTCACGGCATCCTTCGAGATGCAGTTGGACCAGAGGGAGGGCTTTCCCGGCGGCCTTCCCTGCGAGCGTCATCTCAGCGAACCTTTCGAGACGATCAAAGCAGTCTCCACAGTCAATTTCATTCGGCTGCGTTCGCTTTAGTGCTGCGACGATGTTTCTGATTATGCGAGGAGTGAGTTCCATTTAACCGTAGACGAGTGACCCGCCGTTTCATGAAGTAGACGTTGCAGCGCGACAAATGATTACTCAACATCAGAAAGAAGATCCTCTGGCCGAAGATTCCTGGCCTCGAGGGCGTGTTTGAGACGAAGCCTTGCGTCGTGCAACAACTTGTAGAGCGTGTTGCGGCTGGTGTCCATCCGCCGGGCAACTTCCTCAAGTGGGACGCCCTGAAACATGACGGCTTGAAGGGCAAGCCGCTGCTGTTCAGTAAGCGTCTCAACAATTAACTGTTGAACGATCTCAGCTGTGTTGGCTTGTACTGCTTGCGTCTCCGGTGATGGTAGTCCCGATTCCTCCGATATGGGTCGTGGTGCATGCGAATCGGGAGCGGACAAAGACTCGAGCGAAAAGTCCTTCCACCGTTTTCGCCTCAACTCAGTAATAGCAATCCTCACTGCAATCTTGTGCGCCCAGGTCGTAAAACGACTTTCGCCACGAAACGAACCGATGGATGCAAGAATCTGCATCATTGCATCCTGTGCAAAGTCCTCCGCCAACGAGCCGGCCTGTCGTGGAACCCGGCTAGCTAGCATGATGCGCAAGCCACGTACAAGCTCTGATCGAAGATCGTCGAGTGCCCCCGGATCATGCGGTGGGCTCAGTGCAGTGACCCACGCTTCGTTACTCCGCACGGTAGGCCTGTTGTCTGAGTGAACGGTTAATCGGAATGTCACCTGGCCGGAGTGCGCAAGGTACGGTACCGGGGTACCGAGCTCCGTCATGCCAGGTGAGGGTGGTTACGGTGCTCACGCGGTTCCGACGCCGGGAGGTTCCTGTTACCCTCTAAAGCCTCGAGCGTGAGCACCTCGACGGCGTCCCGGTGTCGTTGCTGCGGCTGTGACGGATGCGACAGCGGCGGAAATTCCTCCAGGATCTTTTCGACAGCCTTGTTGATGTCTTTCACGTCGTAAGTTGCGTCGCCGAGGGTGCTGACGGCCGCGCCGCGCCAGACCAGTTCGTTCGTCCCGGCGTCGATAATGTCGATCACCAAGGTGCCTTCGGTGGAGGTCGTGACGGCGCCGTGGCTGCCGTAGCCGTATCCTCCGTACGGATAGCCGAAGCCGCCATACCCGAAGAAAGATCTACGGAAGCCGGAGCGGTAGCCGAACCCGTAGCTATAGCCCGGATCGTAAGAGACGTCGCGTAGGCCCACGCGGTAGACCACGTAGAAGTCGGGCGCGCCGTCGGGTTGCTCGGTATAGCCCTGGTGGACCAGGGCATTGGTGACAGCCCGCTTGATGCGCTTGTCGAGCAGGCCGTCGTTCTGAAAGGGGGTAGGGATGTCCTGCGTGTTTTCGGACGCAGTCCAGCTAAAGGTTTGATAGCCGTCGAAGCTGGCCTGTTCGTCGTAATCGCGCTGCACCGAGATGGTGGCGCAGCCGGCCAACACCATACCTACCAAAAGCATGCTGAGGAAACGAGGAAGTCTTTTCATGACTATATTTCACGTGTTTGGGTTAAAGGAAAGAAATCTCTTTGGAGGGGCCGCTATAGGACAGGCCGCGAGTAGGAGCAGACCAAGCGCCTATAGCCGCCGCCTCCTTGTTTGCCGTTACGCCCGCCCGTAGAGCCGGTTGAAGACGTAGGCCGTGACGAGCCCGAAGACGAGATGCCCGATGAGGCTCATCACCTGAGGCTGGCCTATGGTGAGCACCATCTCGTTCATGCCGAGGGCCAGAGGCATCATTATCAGGGCTCCAAGCACCCACCAGACGACTCCATTTGCCATGCCTGCCGTAACATGAACCGAGGTCCGAGCCGGGAGGCGTGAAGCGACTAGGCCATAACTCGCACCGATGAATGCGCTGATGCCAAGGTGTAGGATGAGGCCTATCAGCGCGCTGCTTGACCCCACCATACCGGCGACCATGGGCAGCATGCCCATCATGCCCATCATCATGCCGAAAATTACACCGCCTCCAAGTCCAGCTAGCGTGCCGGCTTTGATAGGACTCGATGTACGATACTGTGATTTTGCGGTATGCCGCAAGGTTGAAGTTGCCATGTCTGTGCTCTGCAGTTTGTTTGGTTGGGAAAGTCTTCTGCCCTTACTGAAGACATGACTCGGCGATGTCTTACCTGGAGTTGGAAAACAACTAGCAGAGATGCAAGCTCAATCCGATGCAAAGTGTGAACACCCTCCTCCTCTTCCTCGGCAAGGACACTGGAGACACGGAAGCAGGCATAGCCCACTACATGACGGGCCGCGGCCTTAAACGTCTCACCTCACACCCCGCCGTGGCGCTGGTCCCGTACCTCGAAACGGTAGCGGAAGACGTAATAGAGTTGGTTCAAGCGGCGGCTTCGCCCCGCTCGCCGGTAGAGATCCGCCCGGCATCCTCAACGGGCAGGACGTATATCTTCCCCTCGCCGCGGAGGTCGGTATGTGCCTCGCGGCGGATCGTCTCGAAGATCCCGTCCACGAGCGCATCGGAGCATACGGTGCCGCTGAGCTACTCGACATCAACCCCAGCACACTCCGGTCGCGGATACAGAAGCTGGGCATCGCGCGGCCGGAATACGCTTCCTGATTCCACTGGCGACGCGCCGATTGCGTGCGCGATATCTCGCACCTTGCGCGATTTGTGACGCGGCCCATCCAGACTCCAAGGGATTGATTCCGGCTTCTGTGCGTTTGGTAAGGCTAATAACTACAGTTCTCTAGAGGTGCATGAAGAAGAATGCCCGATGCCTGGCACATGGTTTGGATAAAGAGGAAGCGCATAGGTGATCCGTCAACGAGTTCATCCTTCTCCCAAACAAAGCCGACAAAACCATGAACGCCTTTCAACGCTATCTCCGATTCGCCATGCTGATTACGCTCATGATGATCAGCATGACAGGGCTGGCAATGACCAGTGAGGAGGCCCCGAAGGCTCCCGTCGCAGCCGCACAGCCCGACTCGACCCAGTACCCGACGCTCTATAAGACCGTCGAGGTGGACGGGCTCGACATCTTTTATCGCGAAGCAGGGCCGGAGGGAGCGCCTACCATTCTTCTACTTCACGGCTTTCCTACGTCGTCGCACATGTTCCGCAATCTGATCCCCGCGCTGTCGGATCAGTTTCACCTGATAGCGCCGGATTACCCCGGTTTCGGCAATAGTGCGATGCCGACGGTAGACGAGTTCGACTACACCTTCGATAACCTAGCGGAGGTGATGGAGGGCTTCATTCAGCAGCTGGGCCTGGAGCAGTACAGTCTCTACCTCATGGATTATGGTGCGCCGGTAGGATATCGCCTCGCCGTTGCACATCCGGAAAGGGTCCAGGCACTCATCGTCCAGAATGGCAACGCCTACGAGGAAGGGCTTCGCGATTTCTGGGATCCCATTCGGGCATATTGGGCGGACCGCAGCGAAGCGAATGCCGAACCGCTGAAAGGATTCCTGAACATCGAAACGACGAAGTGGCAGTACACCCACGGGGTGCGGAATGAAGCAACCATCAGTCCCGATAACTGGATCGTCGATCAGTACAAGTTGGACCGGCCGGGCAACGAGGCCATCCAACTCCAACTCTTCTACGACTACAGGTCGAACCCGCCGCTCTATCCCGAATGGCAGGCCTACTTCCGTGCCTCCCAGCCGCCAACGCTGGTGGTCTGGGGCAAGAACGACTACATCTTCCCCGTAGAAGGCGCCGCTCCTTACGAGCGTGATCTGGAGAACATCGAATTGCACCTGCTCGACACGGGGCACTTCGCGCTCGAAGAGGACGGCGACCTGATTGCCGACTATATCCGACGCTTCCTGGCGAGGTTGTTATGACCACGCCTGGTAGGGCTTCCGCTCCTGACAGTAGCCAGAACCGACAATAGAGTTGCGGTCCTCAACGATGTCGGCACGCCGATTCGGTGTGGCCCAAAAGGACTGGATTCCCCAAAACCCGAACAACATCCTTCACCAAACTACTTGAGGACAACACCATGGCTCTTCCCAATCCCGGTATGACCATCGACCCCGAGCGCACCGCGCTCCTCATCACCGATCCACAGAACGACTTCCTTAGCCCCGACGGTGTAACCTGGGGCATTGTCGGCGAGAGCGTGACCGAGAACAACACCGTCGAGAACATCGAGAAGCTGTTCATCGCGGCCAAGGAGAACGACATCCAGGTCTTCATTTCGCCGCACTACTACTTCCCGCACGATCACGGCTGGAAGTTCGAGGGCGCCCTCGAAACGATGATGCACAGTGTCGGCATGTTCGACCGCACAGGCCCGTTGAGCGTAGAGGGCTTCGAAGGCTCCGGCGCCGACTGGCTCGAGCGCTACAAGCCCTACATCGAAGACGGCAAGACGGTGATAGCCAGCCCGCACAAAGTCTTCGGTCCGGAGAACAACGACCTCATCTTGCAACTACGCAAGCGTAGGATCGACAAAGTGATCCTGGGCGGCATGTCGGCTAATCTCTGCACCGAGTCGCACATGCGTGAGTTGCTGGAGCAAGGCTTCGAGGTGGCCGTCGTGAAGGACGCTACCGCAGCGGCCAAGCTAGAGGAGGGTGACGGCTACCAGGCGGCGCTGGTCAACTTCCGCTTCATAGCCAATGCAGTCTGGACAACAGAGGAGGCAGTGCGCAACATCCGGCAGAGCGTCGCGGTGGCTGTGCCGGCCTGACTCGAATCCTGGGAGGCTGTTGAATTACGTGCTCTGTCGCCGAGACGAGAGCATCTCGGTCGAGATCAAGGCGCGAGATGGCAGGCGAATCGGTGATTCGGTGAGCATCTCGCAACGAAGAGATCGGCCGAGAGGCACCGTCGCAGGCCGGATGACGTATTTCAACAGCCTCCTAGGGCTTCTACCCGAATCAACCTCTCTTTTCGATAGCAGGAGAATACGATGTCTTTACCTATAAAACCCCCGTTTACCCACGAGACCGCCCTGGCCAAGGTGAAAGCTGCCGAAGATGCCTGGAACAGCCGGGATCCCGATAGGATTGCACTTGCCTATACGGAAAACTCCGACTGGCGTAACCGTGACGAATTCTTCAAAGGCCGAGAGGCCATCAAGGCATTCTTGAGACGCAAGTGGGATAAGGAGTTGGACTACAAACTGATGAAAGAGCTCTGGGCTTTCACAGACAACCGCATCTCGGTTCGTTTCGAATATGAATACCGTGACGCGGCCACAGGACAGTGCTACCGAACGCACGGCAACGAACATTGGGAGTTCGAGGAAAATGGCCTAATGTGCCGCCGAGACATGAGTGCCAACGACATCCCAATTAAAGAGTCCGAGCGGCGATATCGGTAGTTCGAATCATAAGGAGGATTCGCATGAACAACGATTCTATAGGACGTGTGGCCGTGATGGGAGGTGCTCGAACCCCCTTCGTCAAAGCTGCAACAGCCTTTCGAAAGCACACTGCGTTGGAACTAGCCGTCCATTCTGTCGATGGACTGCTCGAGAAGCAGGCACTCGATCCGGCTCTTGTCGAGGAGCTCGCATACGGTATCACCGTGGTCGATCCACGGATCCCTCACTTGGCGCGGGACGTAGTTTTCGCGAGTGCACTACCGGCCGAGGTGAGGGCGCTTACGCTCACCGACAACTGCATCACTGGAACTTCTGCCATTGTCTCGATTTATGATGCGATAGCGGCCGGCCGAACGGAGGTGGGAATCGCCGGTGGTGTGGAATCCATGTCCAACCCGGCGGTTCTATTCAGCCGCGGAGCAAGCCGGATCATCCTGGATGCCGGAACACAGAAGACAGCCAGGGCGAAGCTAGGACGGCTACTGAAGCTGCGCCCGAGGCACGTCAAACCTGGAATTCCTGGCCTCAAGGAGCCGTCCACCGGTCTCTCCATGGGAGAGCACACCGAGCTGATGGTCAAGGAGTGGGAGATTCCACGAGCGGATCAGGACGACATTGCTTATCGAAGCCACATGAACGCGCATCGGGCCACCGAAGACGGGCGGCTTAGAGCCGAGATCCATCCATTGGACGGTATAGACCACGACTTGATCATTCGGTCTGATACGTCGTTGGAGAAGCTGGCCACGCTTCCGCCAGTTTTCGATCGCAGCCACTTCGGCACGATAACGGCCGGAAACTCGAGCCCGCTGACCGATGGTGCAGCAGCGGTGCTGCTGATGTCGGAAAAGCGAGCACGAAAGGAAGGGCGTGAACCGCTTGCCTACATCAAGGCCTTCGAGTTTGCAGCGATCGACCCCAAGGATGGCCTGCTGATGGGACCAGGCGTAGCCGTACCGAGGGTCTTAAGGGCAACTGGCCTCAAGCTGGCTGATCTGGACCTCATCGAGATGCACGAGGCGTTTGGTGGCCAGGTAGCATGCAACCTGAAGGCCTGGGAACTAGGCTGGAAGGAACCGCCCATTGGCAGGGTCGATCGCGAGAAGCTCAACACGCTTGGTAGTTCCATCGCGACCGGACACCCTTTTGCGGCGACGGGCATCCGTATCGTCGTCACCCTGGCTAATGAGATGCAGCGACGAGGGGCCAGGTACGGGCTCGTCAGTATCTGTGCGGCCGGAGCCCAAGCATCGGCGATGGTGCTGGAACGAAACTAACTAAAAGGAGGAAAAACACATGGCCTTGGTGACAGCTGAACTTCGCGACCGTACCCGTGTAACCATCCGAGCCCGCCATTTCGCTTGGTCTGGAGACGAACCTCTAGAAGCAGGTGGAACCGACAGGGGGCCAACGCCCTATGAAATGTTGCTGGGGAGCCTGGCCGCCTGTATTACGACGACCCTCAGACTCTACGCAAACCATAAGGGCATCGATCTCGCGGGCGTCGATGTGACGCTACAATACGATCGCGTGCACGCGGACGACTGCGTGGACTGTGACGAGCGGCGGGATGGCTGGATCGATCGTATTCAGACGGAGGTGACGATTCGTGGGACCTTTAATGACGCCCAGAGGACCCGTCTGGCGCAAGTGGCTGCGCGCTGCCCGGTCCATAAGACCCTCGCCAAGGGCATCGAAATATTTGATTCGGTGACGTTCGATGAGGCAGCGGGAACGGCGTGAGATCACTGACACCCTTCATCTTGAGGAGAGACCCGCTACGATGATCCTGATTGGCATTCGACAAGCTTCTATTAACAAATTGGCCAGAGGTAAACGGTTCCTTCTGGCGATCCCGTTTCTTATGAGGCTGTTGAATTACGTGCTCTGTCGCCGAGACGAGCGTATGTCGGTTGAGATCAAGGCGCGAGATCGTAGTCGAATCGGTGATTCGGCCCCGCAGTACTGCGGGGCAACGAAGAGATCGGCCGAGAGGCGCCGTCGCAGGTAGGATGACGTATTTCAAAAGCCTCTTATGAGCGGAGCAACGAAACTCCTCGTACCTAGGCTCGCCGTTGCTTTGCCGGGTCAGTTGTTGGCTGCCAATCGGCCGTCGTACGAACTCACGCGGTCGACGGTGCCGTTTCTAGAAGGGTTGTTCGGTGCTGTGCTCACTACAGAAGCATTGGTACGGCTCGCGGTAGCGGCGGTGATGCGCATTATGGAGGTGGCGATGTACGTGCATGTGGTGGTCGTGGATGCTTTCTTGTTCTCTCTTCAGCCGAGCAAGCCAATCCTCCTACTGTTGACAATTGTACTGAGCCTCTACCTTCTGCGGAAGGGCGCGAGGTTGTGGAGTCTGGAAATGAAGGCGTGATCGTGCCCACTTGCTAGCGTCCCTTCGGCAGGTGTTTTCTGTCTTCGACAGGACTGGTGACCAGCGTACGTCGGGGTGGTAGGGCTCAGCTTCCACTCCCGAGCGTCATCTCCTCCGGCGATTCCGGCAGTCGCTGTGCCGTCGGCAGGTTGACGTTCTTGACGAGGGCGTAAAAGCGGAGGGCCGAGCCGGCCACGGCCGCTGCTCCGAGCTGCTCCGGTTCGGGGAGGCCCAGGGCGTGCAGTCCGAGCAGCACGAGCGCCCCCACGATGGCCGCCGTTACGTAGAAGCCCTTGTACAGGTGGCCGGCAGTTCGCGGACGAGCATGTCGCGGACGCCGCCGCCCCCTGTGGCCGTGAGAGCGTCCCATCTACAAGTGATCCATCGCTCGGCATGAGGGCTACCTATCAACATGTTGAGCAAGAGCCTCTTGGAGTAGAGTGGTGAGTATTTGAGCTTTTGCCTCTGAATAGGCCAGGAGCGTAGTTGCGCCTGATGCAATGGCGGATCGCTTGGTCGTAGCGTAGCGATTACGCGCGGATTCATCGGTGCGAAGGTAGTTGCGTAGGGCAATGTTGCTTATCCAATGAGTACCGCCGATCTCTACTACATGCACGTTATAGCTCTGTGAGCCACGCAACCTGAAGTACAGTCTTTCGGGCACGTCCGCTTCCCCAAGAAACTCGTACCCGAGATCGACTAGTGATTCGACCAAGGTGTTTTGTGGTGGATACGACACGACACCTAGCATGATGTCGATGATTGGTTTGGATACAAGGCCAGGCACCGCGGTACTGCCAATATGCTCACATTGCGTTACCGGCACAGTAGATGCTGTAGCAATACGATCGCGTTCCGACGTGAACCATTCAGGCCAACGACTGCGGTATTCAACCATATGGACGGGCTCGTCGACTGCTGTCATGGCAACTATCTACTGGAGGAACCAATAACGTACTCAGTTTCTGCTCCCGCTAGCTGCCTCCCCCCGCGAATCCGGTAGATGTTTCGCCTTCGGCTGGTTGACGTTCTTGATGAGGGCGTAGAAACGGAGGGCGGATCAGGCAACAGCAGCCGCACCGAGGGTGACAAATTCTGAAACACCGCCAGCATCCAATCCGAGGAAGACAATCCCGCCGAAAATGGCCGCCGTCGTGTAGAACCCCTTGTAGAGTATGGCCGGCAGTTCGCGGACCACACGTTGCGGATGACGCCGCCGCTCACACCGGTGAGCATAGCCAGCACCGTCACACCCAGCCAGTCGAGTTCGTATTTCCGGCCCTTGAACGCGCCGGAAAGCACGAAAACGAACGTGCCGAGCAGGTCGAGGACGAAGAGCATGAGGGAGAGGCTATGCCTGCCGCAACATCCGATCACAGCAGTTCAGCAGGATGGAGGCCGCGTGGCCGAGGCTGTTGCCGTACGCCATGACCCCGTCTTCGTGTCCGCCCATTACGACAAGTTGTTTGGCGGGGCGGGTGTTCTCCTTCAGAAGTCGAGACACCTCGCGAGCCATTTCCGGCGTGCCGTAGGCAACGTCCGGCGAGGTTGTGGGGAGCTTGTTGAGGTAGGTGTGCCAGAGTTCCGCATGATGAATGTGGATGACGGCGTTGATGCCTCTGGAGGCTTCATAAAAAGAAGCGTGCGTCAGCGATTCTGAAGAGGCCTCGATCGGCCCCCGGCAGCGAACGCGGTTCTCCTCGAAGTCATAATCGAGCACGTGCGTAAAGTGCTCGGGGCCAAGTTCTTGCAGGCCCCCGGTCGCCGAACCCGTGATGATGAACTCGTGTGCCGGTGTATCCCGAATGCTGATATTGCCGAACCCAATGCCGTCGCTATATGCCCCAATAAGTCCTGCCTCGTACATCAACTGGCGCCACTCATTAAGCGTTCGGATTTTGTGCCACCCAGGCGCAGGACCGTCGATCCACTCGCAGTCAAACTTGATGGTCCCTTCGTCTCGCATGGAGCGTTCGGCCTTAGCGCTTCTCTGGATAGACGTTCAGGATATCCGTTTCATTCGGAGGTATGACTCCACGTTCCGTAATGAGCCCAGTGACCAGGTGTGGTGGTGTGACGTCAAAGCCAAAGTTTACGCTCCGGCTGTCTTCCGGCGTCAATAACACGCTCCGAATATCGCCTTCGATGAGGCCGCTGGCATACTTGACCTCATCTCCGTGTCGTTCTTCAATGGGCGATTCGGCAAGACCGTCTCGCATATTCCAATCGAAGGTCGTGGACGGGAGTGCAACGTAAAACGGGACATCGTTGTCCTTCGCGGCGAGTGCTTTCAGATAGGTTCCGATCTTGTTGGTTACGAATCCCGTAACGGAGGTTCGATCGCTTCCAACGATCACCAGATCCACCATGCGGTGTTGCATCAAGTGGCCGCCCGAATTGTCGGTAATAACCGTGTACGGCACCCCGTGTTGGCCCAGCTCCCAGGCTGTAAGTCTGGCGCCCTGATTCCTAGGGCGCGTCTCGTCTACCCATACGTGGACGTCAATGCCCACGTCGTGGGCTGCATAAATGGGAGCTGTTGCCGTTCCGTAGTCGACGAACGCGAGCCAGCCCGCATTGCAGTGAGTAAGGATGTTCACGCGCTCACCTTGCTTTGCCGCAGCGACAGTCTGAATGATTTCGAGTCCGTGCTCACCGATCCGGCGGCAGGCTTCCACGTCTTCGTCGGCAATTTTCTGGGCTACGCGAAGCGCTATTTCTTTCTTCTCATGGAGTGTGTCTCCCACCGCAAGAGCCTGGAGTTGGCCATCGACGGCCCACTCAAGGTTTACGGCTGTTGGTCGAGAGGTCTTTAGCTCGGCAGCTGCTTTCTGAATCGTATGCTGAACGGATGAGTCGTCGGATGAGACCACGGCCAGATACATCCCGAACCCGGCGGCTGCGCCGATGGCGCCCGCGCCTCGGATATGCATATCGCGAATGGCCGTAGCCATCTCGGAGTACGTAGAAATCCGCTCCGTCTCAAACCGGTGGGGAAGCCAACGCTGGTCAATGATTTCGACGGCTTCACCGTCGGAAGCTGCCCAAATTGTTCGATAGTATTTGTTGTTGACCTTCATTCAGGCCCGTACACATTGGTGTGCTCGAAGGGGATGCTTCATACCCTGGAGGATTATTGCTCCAGGATACCGCCGGTGGTTCGCGGAAGATCCGGCTTGCTTGCTACCGGTTGGGATCAGCGTTTCCGAGGGTATATGGTGCTTTTGCTGCCGCCGAAGCAGTCACGGATGGCCCGCAACTGCGAGTGCGCGCATCATAAGTACAACGAAGAGACCGGTCGTGCGGTGAAGACAGCAATGCTGCTCAGTCCGGGCAGGCCCCTACGATTCGGATGAGTTCGATATTGTGTACCAGGGTGTTCTCAGGGCGGAAGTTCTCGGAGTAGAAGCGCCGGCGCCTCAGAGCAGGCGGTACGATTGCTCGCCTTACCTCTCCAGTTTGCGTTCCGAGAACGGCCTCGTCTACACCGCGAATGACCATGCCACAGCCTTGGCAGAACCGAACGGGTTGTCCGGATCTGCGTTAGTCAAAGAAGGAAGGTGCTCCCAGAACGGCGGTGGTCTCGTGGATTTCGATCTCCACTCCCGGAAACACCGTGGGTCCGGCTCACCGGCGAACGATCGACAGGATCATGCCACCGGATGTCTCCCAGATTCGGTTGGACGTACGACCGCATATCAAAACCAGGGAAAGGACAAACACGAATCTGGCGAGCAGCTCGGAGTCGAAGAGCGTCGGTATAAAGAAACGCCCCCGATCGTGGTGATCGGAGGCGTCCGAAGTTCGTTATGAAGTCGAATTAGGGGCGCGGCACGCCCGTGCCCTTTTTGTCTCGCAACTTGTCTTTGTAGCGCACGATCTGGCGCTTCAGTTGCCGCACGCAGCCGTCGACGGCTGCCCTGTGCGACGGCGCTGTGTCGCTGGCCGTGAGCGTCCGCCGGTAGACGTTGAGCGCAATTTCGGCACGTTTTTCGGCCTCCGGCGATGGATTGTCTTCAAGGATCACGTGTGCATCATAGATGCGGTCGTAGAAGCGCTCCAGTTTTGCAAGCGACTCTTCGACGTGGGTCCGCAGGCCAAGTGATGCATCAAAGTGGCGAGCGGTGATCCGGGTTTGCATAGGCAGCCCTCCATGCGTGAGGTGAGGTGTACGTGTGCGGGAACTCTAGCCCGGAGCCTGGTACGCGGCATCCGGGCTTCTTCATACCCCCTTAATAGAGGAACGATTCCGAAGATGCAAGCAATCGGCAAAAAAAGTTACTGGTCATCCGTTCGGCGGCTCTAGCCGCCCGTTGAAGAAGTGCTCCCCGCAATCCCGCAAGCCTGCGGGACGGGGCAGGCTCCCCGCAGAAAGTGCGGGGCGCATCTCGGTTGAGATCAAGGCGCGAGATCGCAGGCGAATCGGGTGATTTGTCGAGCATCTCGTAACGCGGAGATCGGCCGAGAGGCGCCGCCGCAGGAAGGTGGAGTTTTTCAACAGCCTCCTAGGTAGCGATCCTCGAGTACACGCATGGCGGCGCGCTGCTCCTCGGTGGCGTCGTCGTGGCCCATCAGGTGAAGCAGGCCGTGGAGTACGTACCTCAGCGTCTCAGCCTCGAACGAGGCGCCGAAGTCGGGAGCGCGCTCGGCTGCCGTGTCCAGATCCACGTAAATCTCTCCATCGATGCGCTTGTCGGCGAGGGCAGCTTCGTCGAGCGAGAAGGAGACCACGTCCGTCTCGTAGTCGTGGCCGAGCCACTCGCGGTTGAGCTCGTGGACCGTGGCGTGGTCGGCCAGCACGATACTCAGCCTCTGGATCATAAACCCTTCGCTCTCGACGGCCAGCGCTAGGACCGCTCGCACAGCATCCTCGTCAAGGGAGCGCGACGGATTGGCCTGATGCACCGTGAGCGTGTCGTCGGTCGGCAGTCCGCCGTCCATCACTCAAACAGCGGCTCGCTCATCGAGAGGGCCACGGCGCTCATCATGATTTCGCCCGGAAGCTTCGTAAAATCGGCCGAGAGCAGCTTTTCGGAGACGTTGGCGTAGAGCGAGCACCCAGCCATTCGCTCGACCACGAGGCCGTTCACGCGGTCGTTTTGCCGAGCAAAGAAGATCACTTCCCCCAACTCCTCCGAGGCCATCATGCCCGTACAGTTGTGCAGTTGAAGGAATGCGTTGGCGACGTACACCGAGACCAGGGTCGTCGTCGCTGCGGGCCCGATACCGTCCGGCAGGGCGATTTCGGGGGTAATCTCCAGGGCCAGCCGCCGTCCACTTTCCTCGTGCTTCAGCGAGAAGCGAACGGTTGCTCCCTCGCGCTCGACGGGCACGCCGAGCGCTTCGGTAATTCGCTCAAAATCGGTATCGGAAAAGCTGTAGGCCATGTTTGACAAAGGTACGATTATGCGGGCAACAGAGACGATCATCCCCCGGCCGGTTCCGAGCCCGGATCTTCCGGTGGGGATCCCACTTGCCTACGGAGTAGCTCCGGAGATATTCGGAATGCCGGGTCATCGGTAGCCTCGGCCAACCGGTCATAGAATGCCGACATCGCATCGAAGGCATCCATATCTGCGTACGTCGATGTGAGGAACCTAACAAACTGAGTCGCGCTCTCGGTAGATCCGCGGGACGAGTTTGCGGACGCACGCACGGTCTCCGTGATGGCGAAATCTTCAGCTCTACGGAGGGTTGCAAGCGCAGAAGCCATGTCCGTCACGCTTCGGTAAGCCTCTGCCGTAAGAATAAGCGAGAGAAAACTTTCGGGGATCACCTCCGGCGGGACTTCCTCCCTCAAGCGCTCGAGCAGTGCCCGTGCTTCTTCACGGTGGCCCTGGCGCGCTATTTCGGCGGCGGCAGATGCAAAGACCCGCCGATACGTATCGGCCATATTCCGGCTGTTTTCGTCGTAGTAGACCTCCGGGTCGTCCAGATTGCGGAACTCGTACTTCGCAAAGCGCCGCAACGATATCTCGGGGATGACGCGTCCATCCGGCCCGGCGTTGGTGCGGAAAGGCATCACCCGGCGTGCCAGGCCTTCATCCTGAAAGAAGGGCTGGAGGTTGAGTTCGGAGTCCTGCGCAACCGTCGACGCGAAGTAAATGGGCCGCTGCCAACCTCCCCGCGCGTTGGCGACGATGATATCCAGCGCGGCTCGGTCGGCCACGTAGAGGACGTGGGTATCCTGCCCCAGAGGGCGTCCTTCAACTCGCCAGGTCATCGTCCGGCCGATACCTGTCGTGTCCGCCAGCTCGCCGATGGTCTCGTCCACGAACCGTTCCGGTGCGACGGGCAAGGTCAGGTCGGCAGGTTCAAACTCCACCGCCCGGATTTCCTCAATCTCCTCGTCCGTCATGGTCATCGGTATAGGCGCGGACTCCAGCGCCCACTGGTTCTTGAGCTGCTCGATGTACCACGGCGTGTTGAGGAGCGAAAGGTTTACCACGCGTACATCCGGGCGAAGACCTTCCATGTGCTGCATGTACCAGAGCGGGTAGGTATCGTTGTCGCCGTTGGTAAAGATGATGGCGTTCGGCGCGGTGCTCTCAAGCATGTTGCGTGCGAAATCGCTGGCGAGGCGGCGGCCGGATCGGTCGTGATCGTAGTAGTTCTCCGTCAGCAATCGGCCCGGAACGAGGACGAAAAGGAGTACGGCAAGAGCTATGGCGCTCGAGTTGCGCAGCGAGGCCGAAGTGTTCTTCAGCGCCTCCGCGGCCAGTTCCATCAACCCCGTAGCGCCCAGGCCCACCCAAAACGAGAAGGCGAAGAACGAGGCCACGTAGGAGTAGTCGCGCTCCCTTGGCTGGTTCGGGTACTGGTTGAGGTAGATGATGATGCCGATGCCCGTTACGAAGAACAGGATCAGCACCGCGAACGCCCGCCGCCAATCGCGGACAAAGTGGAAAGCCATCCCGATTAGCCCCAGCAACAGCGGAAGGCCGAAGTAAGCATTTCGGCTGGCGCGCTCACTCGGGGACTGGAACGAAGCCGTTTGCGCTTCGCCGAATAGGCCGGATATCCAGTCGGCATCCTGGTAATCGCCCGCCCTGCCTGCAAATTGCCACATGAAGTAGCGGACGTACATGTGGCCAATCTGATAGCGCCGGAAGTAGTCCCAGTCGGAGTTGTACTGGGCATAGACGTCGGCGTGGGCAGGTTCCGCCGACCAGCGGCGAGGGAAAGAGGCCTCGTCGGCTTCCACAAGGCCGCCCGTTCTCGGATCTACCTCGTAGCCCACAGCACCCGCCTGGTTGTCGTACGTGTAGCCCTTCAAGAGCGGCGTGGAGCCATACTGCTCGCGCTTCAGATAGGAAACGAATGCTTCGGCGGTCTCCGGGTCGTTGAGGTCGATGGGCGGATCGGCGGCCGAGCGCAGCAGGATGAGGCCGTAGGTGGAGTAGCCCAGCATCACCATCGTAATCGAGAGCGCTACCAGATTCGCGATGGGCATGTGCCGTCGCTGCGTAACAACGACCACGGCTACCAGTGCGGCGACAACCAACAGAAAGAACAAGGTGGGAGAGCCAAGCGCTTCCGCCCCCTCCGGAAGCCACTGGATGATGCCCGGGTAGATGGCAAAGAAGGCAAGGGCCCCAACGGCTCCGGCTCCGGCAATGCCCACCCACCGCCGCGCTGGCGTCCAAGCCTCGCGGTCCACTTTGGTGAAGAACACCACCAGCGCGATGAAGAACAGGGCCAGCAGGTTCAGCAGGTGGACGCCGATGGCGAGACCGAAAATGTAGGCGATGAGCAGGAGGTGGCGGTCTGCTTTGAGGCCGAAGGGGTGCTGGCCTCTCGCACGGAGGTCGGCTTCCTCGGCAAGCGTTTCCTCGCGCCAGCGCAGTATGAGCCACACGACAAGCGCCGTGAACAGCATCGAGAGCGCGTAGACCTCGGCCTCCACGGCGTTGAACCAGAAGGAGTCCGTTGTGGCGAACGCCAATGCACCAATCACCCCGCCCGCGTTCGCGGCGAGGCGATCCATACCGCCCCACGTTTCCGGGCTGCCCTTCCACACCCGCACCAGCCGTACAATGACGAGGTGGGTGAGGAGCACGGTCAGCGCACTCGCCAGCACCGAAATGAAGTTGACCGAGAACGCAATGGGCTCGGGGCTCAACCCCCCAAAGAGCGGCGCGAAGAACGTGAAAAACCGCCCGACAAGGATATAGAACGGCGCGCCGGGCGGGTGCATCACCTGGAGGCCGTACACGCTCGCAATGAACTCGCCGGCGTCCCAGAAGGAAGCCGTCTCGGCCATCGTGAGGAAGTAGACGACGAGCGCGTAGAGGAACACGCTCGCCGCCACGAGGCGGTCGATCTGCTTGCCGGTCATGCGGATTCGTTATGAGGCTGTTGAACTACGTGCTCTGTAGCCGAGAGGTGCCCCGCAGTACCGTGGGGATGACGTGTTTCAATAGCCTGTTAAGCTGTGGCGCGTCGTAGCGCCGAAGCCAAAAAAGATAACTACGGGGCTTGTTGCGGCTTAAGAGGCTGTTGAAAAACTCCACCTACCTACGGCGGCGCCTCTTTCCCGATCTCTGCGTTGCGAAATACTCAACGAATCGCCGATTCGCCTACGATTTCGCGCCTTGATCTCGGCCAAGATTCGCGCGCCTCGCTGACGGCGCAGTATTTCAACAGCCTCTTAACGAATTACTTGGTTAGTGATTATCTCTGTCGTGTACTCGTCTGCTCAACGGAGGCACAGGCACGACTGCTCCCTCTAGTGCAGCTCAGACGAGATGAGCGGCATGTCGTCGCCCATGGAGGAGGTGGTTAAGAGGAGGCCGACGCCTGCGGCGTAGAAATACTGCACAACATAGTTCGGCGGGATGGTATTTCCGTTCATCGTCATGGTCATCACGCCTTCGAGTTCGATCACGTTGCTGTACGTCGTGCCCTCAACCTTTTTCGATCCGCCGGTTTCTTTGACGGTCATCGTCAACACCGTGTCGATTGTGTTGGCCGTGTAGCGGATATCCCACGTATCTCCCACGGAAAGATCATCACGCACAAGCGTTTGGAAGTTGCCTGGCTCGAAGTGGTCTGATAAGTAGGCAGCACCTTCCTTGCGGACATGTTGTGGATCTGGTTGCAACGAATTCGTCATCGTGAACTCGTCGCCTTCGTTGGCCGTAACGCGGTTCGTAAACGTTGAACCGTCCGCCATTTTGTAGGTCCACGAATTGCCGACGGCTAGTGGGTAGTATGTGTCCATGGTCGGGTCCTAAAATGTTGGGTTACAGAGTGCTCCGAGGGCGAACGCAGCGTGTTTGATAGGGTAAGAAACAGATTGTTACCATCCAAGAGCGATCGTCCGAGCGAATGGAAAAGATGGGAGGGGAATGCCTCACTCATGCGCCCACGCCGAGCGCGTATTGTTGATGGCCTGCTGCAGGGTCTCCGGACTCAGCTCGCCGTAGTTGAAGGCGTAGGCCAGTACACCATTTCTGTGGTAGATGCGCGTTGAGGGCGTCCACGTTACTGGGAGGCCGAGGAACTCGTAGCGGCGGTTGCCTATCACTTCACTTGGGCCGTTATCGGGCTGGACGAGCACGGTCACGCGATCCGGGATCAGGTAGCGGTCGAGGACATCCTGCCCTGTTTCCTCGTCGTTCCAGACGGTGACAAACGTAATCGTAACGTCCAGGTTGTTTTCTATCACCTCATACAACCCATGCTGCAACTCACTCAGTGAATTACCACACTCCGGATTCCAGAATCGCACAACGTGGATGCCGTCTTGCGCGATGATCTCTCGTACGGTTTGCTCGGTGGAGGTGAGGTTATCGGGTGGGTCTACGCCCGCAACCGTTTGGGCGGACAGCGCCGGCCCGAAAAAGATGAGAACGAGAAGGAGGGCGTATCGCATAGACAGGGGCGTACTTCGTGGTGGTCGATCTGGGAATAGTTGAGTCGCCGGGGCAACCCCCCCGTCTATCCCGACACTGTCGGGATAGTCCCGTCCCCCTCGCCAAGGGGGACAAATGAATAGGTGGTTGGAGTACATCTGAGGTGGGCTGGGACGACCA
>JADFQN010000150.1 GCA_022561755.1 Bacteroidota bacterium | reverse complement strand
CCGATATCCATCTTCGGTCCTCCTTCTTTCGTGCTTCGTTCTTTGTGCTTCGTGCTTCCGGCTGACTCCTAAATCTGATACTCATATCCGATATCGCAAAACCGATATCTGATATCCGAAATCCATCTTCGTCCTCCGCCACCCTCTCCCTCTCCGAAATCCGACATGCGATATCTGATATCCGAAATCAGAAACCCGTCCTCCGTCCTCCGCCACCCTCTCCCTCTCCGAAATCCGATATCTGATATCCGAAATCAGAAACCCGTCCTCCGTCCTCCACCACCCTCTCCCTCTCCGAAATGCGATATCTGATATCCGAAATCAGAAACCCGTCCTCTGTCCTCTGTCCTCCATCATCTTCATCCTTCAGCATTCATCGACAGCGTTCAGCCTTCACCATTCATCCTTCCACTCGCGCCTTTCCGAACTATTCACTCGCGCGCTGCTTCCGTCCGTTGATCACCGAATCGTATCTTTCTCAGTACGCCCAGCCCGTCGCTGAACCTCGTTCTGACGGCGGGCATACGTAAAACCACGTATTCCGGAGGGAACACACCATGGCAGAACAACCAGCGGCGGAACAGCCGGCCATGTACGAGTTGATGTACATCATCAACCCCGTACTGAACGACGAGCAGACTCAGAACATCGCTGCGCGCGTGCTCAAGTTTATCACCGAGAACGGCGGCAATGTTAAGGAGGTCGTCGAGATGGGGAGCCAGCGGTTGGCTTACCCGATTCAGAAGAAGCGCAACGGCTTCTACGTCAATGTCTACTTCACGCACGGTGACGGTGATTTCATCGCCAAGTTCGACCGCGTGCTGCGCATCAACGATGAGATAATGCGCCACATGGTTTTGCGATTCGATGCCAAAATGAAGCGTTACTACCAGGCTCAGAAAGCTGAGCGCGCCGCGCAGCCCGGACAACCTGAGACCGAGGCTGCCGAGGCTTGAAGCCGCGTTCCTGCTTTTTCTGACTATGACGATCCGAAACCATCATGACTGAACAGACCCAGACAACACCGTCCCCGGCGCAGGCTGCACCGGCTCAGACGGCCCAGAGTGCGCCGGCCCAGAGCGAATCGGCCCAGCCTGCCGCAGGCGCCGAGCCCATTGCCCGCACCGCCGCGCCGGGCGCCCGTTATCAGAAGCCCAAGTGCCCGTTCAAGGAGGCCGGTATCGAGTTCATCGACTACAAGGATGTCGAGACGCTCAAGCGGTACCTCAGCGACCAGGGCAAGATTCTTCCGCGTCGCCTCACCGGCGTCTCGGCCAAGTACCAGCGTCAACTGACGACGGCCATCAAGCGGGCGCGTCACGTAGCGCTGCTGCCCTTCATTGCCGACAACGTTAAGTAGTACTTGGCGCTTTGTGCTTTGGGGATGTCAGGCTTCACGCCCCCGCAACACAGAGATGGCCTTGCCAAGAACGAAGGACGAAGCACAAACAACAATCTTATGAAAGTCATCCTGAAGGAAGACCTCACGAACCTCGGCCTTGCCGGAGAGTTGGTGAACGTGAAGGCCGGGTACGGGCGCAATTTCCTGATTCCGCGCGGCCTCGCCGTTGTTGCCAACAAGAGCAATACCCTTCGCTACGCCGAAGAAACGCGGCAGCGCGCGCACAAGCTGGAGCAGAAACGCAACGACGCTGCGGCCCTCGCAGATCGCCTCTCGACACTCGAACTCGTCATCAAGATGCCGGTGGGTGAGGAAAACAGGCTCTTCGGCACCGTTACCACCCAGCAGGTGGCCGACGTGCTGGCGGCCAAGGGTATTGATGTTGATCGCCGAAAGATCTCGCTGGATGAAGAGATTCGCCTCACAGGCATCTACCCGGCGAAGGTCAAGCTCCATCCGGAGCACACGGCCGAGATCAAGATTACCGTAGAACCGGATATGGCCCGGGCCCCGGAGGCAACTCCGGTTGCGGAAGAAGAGTTGGCTGGCCAGGAAGAGCCTGCTGCACGGGAAGAAACGGCTACGCAGGAGGAACCCGCTGCGCAGGAAGAAACGGCTGTACAGGAGGAGCCGGCTAGGCAGGAGGAGCCGGATGCGCAGGAAGAAACGGCTACGCAGGAAGAGCCTACGGCGTAGCCTCCATTAATTGGTTTGAGGGCGCGCGGCAAGGCTACTCGTGTATCCACGAGATTCGTTCGGATCTTCAGTCCGGCTTCCTCGTTTGGACAGCCGCACATCGCCCGTCTTTCTACTTCTACCCATGAACGTTCGGATTCTCGCACTCCTGGTTGGGTCGGCCCTGATGGCTCCTGTGTCGCAGGCCCAGTTCGGCTCGGTGGTTCCGGAGACGGTGGTGACGTGGACGGCCTCGGCGCGCCCGCCGTCATCAGCTCCCCGGATGACGAACTCGTTTGGAGCAGGCGACCGGGTGTACATCACACTTTCGGCCGAAATCCTGGAGGGCTGGCGGGTGTACGCCATCAACTCGCCGGCAGGCCGTCCGCTCACGCTGGAGCTGGATGCGCTTCCGAACGGTATTGTGAGGTATGGGTCACCGGGGGAGACGGCTACGCAGATGGGCCACGATCCAGGCCTGGACGCCGACTATACGTACCACGACGGAAGTGCGCGTGTATGGCAGGGTTTACTGGTACAGGATAGTGCGGTTGCGGGCGAGCACGTGGTTACGGGGGAGATCCGCTATGCTGCCTGCAACGACGAGATGTGCCTGCCCGTCGAGACGGTTCCGTTCCGTGCGCGCTTTTTGGTGAGTCACTGAAAAGCCCAGGTAGAGTTTCTCAGGCAAACGGTTTGGTTCGCTGGAAACGCAGTGTGACAATCACATGCGTGGTTTAAGGATGCTCACGAAGGGACGAATGCTCCACCGAACCCTTTGGTGGAGCCATGCGAATCTCAACGCTCGTCTTTTGGACCCTGGCCACAATTTTTCTTCCCGGCTGCGATGGCATCTCGGACTTGCTGCCTCAGAGCACGGCCGAGCCTCCATCGGCGGAGTGGAGCGCCATGCTGGCGGCCATCAATACCATCCGTGCCGAAGGACAGACGTGCGGCAACGACTACCACGCTCCGACTGAGCCGCTTGCCTGGAGCGGAGCGCTTGAGTCGGCTGCGCGGCGGCACACGGAGGATATGGCCGAGCACGAATACTTCGACCACGTTGGAAGAGACGGCAGCACGGTCGGCGACCGCGTATCGCGTGAGGGCTATGCCTGGCGCCGTGTTGGCGAGAACATTGCGCGGTACCAGAACTCAGTCGCTGAGGTGGTTCAGGATTGGACGGAGAGCCCCATCCACTGCGCCAACCTGATGAACCCGGGTTTTGTAGAGATGGGCGCTGCCGAAGAGAACCGCTACTGGACACACGTGATGGGTAGTCCGCGTTAGGCAGGATTCACGGAAATAATCGGGCTCAGGCAATTGGAGAGCGATATTCAGGTGCACTCCATCCGCCCGAGACCACCGTGGAAACCGTCCTCTTCGTCTGCACCCACAACTCTGCGCGGTCTCAGATGGCCGAGGGGCTTCTCCGCGCCCGCTACGGAGATCGCTACCGGTCTCTCAGCGCAGGCACGGAGCCGGGAGGTGTGAATCCGTTCGCTGTAGAGGCCATGCGCGAACTGGGCATCGATATCAGTAGCCACCGCTCTGAACACGTTGATGCGTACATCAACCAACCGCTGGACTACGTCGTGACGGTGTGCGATTCCGCGAAAGAAGCGTGTCCGTACATCCCGGCAACCAGGCAAAACATCCACATGAACTTTCCGGATCCTTCGGCGGCCGTCGGCTCGGACGAGGAGAAGCTGAACGCCTTTCGCACCGTCCGCGATGCCATTGCGGAGTGGATCGACGCTACATTCGGCTTGCGGGAGCAGGCCCAGCGAGATCCTGCTTACCCTCTCCGGCGATCGAAATATTCCTGTTGAGGCGTGCCGGCCGGTACGTCGAACGGGTCTGGAGGGAGGTGTACCATCATCTGCACGGGATAGCCGTCCCGGTACATGAACGGCGACGGCGGTCCGTTGATGTCGTGCCCGATGATGAGCACCATCGTGCCCTGGCTGTTGATGGTGGCACCCACGGACGAAATTTCGTCTCCGCCGGTCTTGTTCCACACATCGGTCCAGTTGAAGAGCCAGATCGCGTCCGGCTCCAGCATGCGAATGCAGCCGTGGCTGGCCGGGCCGCTGGTGGGCAACGCGTACTGATGCATGTGAATTCCGCGCGACTCATGCACGTTCATCACCCAATACATCTCCCATAACTCGTTGGATGCAGCCGGATTGATGACGCCGGGGCTAAGTGTAGAGACCCGGTATTCCTGCTTCCAGTTGATGTTGAACCGTCCGCTCGGCGTCCGGTTGGATTGTATGCCCGTAGAAATGATGCCCCACCGCTGGAGTTCGCCATAGTAGTAGGCCCCCCAGGCCTGAATGCTCTTATCCAGAATGACGATTTTCTCCATCGTCCGCGAAGCAGGGTAATAGCGTGGAAAGGGCGAATAGGCACGAAAATCGAGGGCAAACTGGCTCGGTACGATCAGCGTATCGCCGGGGTAGAGGCTCTCCAGATCGTTGCGGTTGAGGAGCCAGAGGAGCGGCTTCACCACGTCTCGGTTGCCGAACAAGCTGTACAGGTGCAGGCGGGCCCTGAGCCGGTTGAGTCCTTCCGGAATGACGTGATACCTGTACCTGACGTAGGGAACCTGATCCAGTGAACCTGTGCGGCGCTCCATCGTGTCGATCAGCCACGCCTGGCTGAAGTACGTCGTTCCCCCGTCTTGCGCAAAATCCTGTGAGATGTTCGCATCTGCCGCTGTAGCAGAAGACTGTGCTTGGACCGGCGCGAGGCAGGGCGCCGTAGCCAACAGAAGAGCAAGGGCAAAAAAGCGCATGATATTGAAGTGTGAGAGGCCCTTTGGCACCAAGATAAACAGTATGCGGCGCGGAATAGTATAAAGGATCGTGTTCGGTTATGGGGCTCACTACGCGACGCCCACCGTCTGCGCCGAGCATCCTTCCTTTCGGATGCGCTCGATCGGGTCGGCTGGGCCGAGAACTATTTGGGTATCGCCTGCATCAATCGGGACGGAGGCGTCCGGATTGAAGTTCCACTGACTGCTAATCCTGCTTCATAAACCCAACAGCCTCCTAGGCGGGCTGGGCACGCCGGAGCAGGCCCGCGTGCCAGGTGTCAGCCACGCGCCCCTTGATTCCATTCGCGCGTAGCTCACCGGCCGAGGTCGTGGTGAGGTCGAGGGCGAGCGTATCCGATGTAACCGCGCCCTCTTCGGCAAGCTGCCGGAACTTTGAGCGTGAAACCGTTTGGAGCGTGTCGTCCATGTCGTAGTAGAGCACATCCAGCGCACCGGTCCAGTCGAAGCCGAGCTTGGCCGCGGTGCTCTCCACGGCGTGCGTGAGACTGTCGATACCGCACCCCGAAACACCAGCGTTGAGGTCGTCTTCGGAAAGATGCGCTCCGACGACGAGCACACGATCAAACAGAATCCCCACATCGCCCGGAACAGGGCGTCCGTGAGACTTCCACCCAGAGAGAAACGTCTTTATGTCTGCCTGAAGAGCTACTTGTTGTTCCGAGGACAGATCGCGGCCGGCAGCGAAGAGCCAGATACGTGCGTTGTCCGGGAGCGAAGGGTTCAACATGCTCGTGGCAGGGCTTTTCAATGTGTAGACGCCACTGGGCTTCGGAGGTTCGAGAAGTGTCTGGCCATGCAGATCGGATGCGCGAAGGTCGCCCAGGCGTCTCTCAGGCCGCCTCAACCTGGCGCTTATCGCCGACAAGTTCCACAGCGCGTTCAACAAGCCCATCCGGGCCGATGCCCACCTCGTCGTGGAGTTGCCGCTGCGAGCCGTGATCCACAAACCGATTCGGTAGGCCGAGCCTAAGCACTTCAGGGCCAGCATAGCCGTTGTCACTCGCCCACTCAACAACAGCCGAGCCTGCACCACCATCCACTACACCGTCTTCTACGGTAATGATCTTCTCGAAGCTGGTAAATACCTCGGTGAGGAGGGCATGGTCGAGCGGCTTGCAGAAGCGGAGATCGTAGTGCGCAGCCTCAATGCCCATCGCGGAAAGGCGTTCGCGCGCCTCGTACACGTACTGGCCGATGGCGCCGTACGTCACAAATGCAACATCCGAACCATCGGCAACCTTGCGGCCTTTGCCGATCTCCAACTCCTCAAACCCATCCCGGAGGGCCATGCCGGTGGCTGCACCGCGCGGGTAGCGGATGGCGAACGGTCCGTCCTCGTACACGAGCGCCGTATACATGAGGTCGCGTAGGTCTTGCTCGTCGAGCGGCGCGGAACAGACCATGTGCTGCACGCACCGCATGTAGGCGATGTCTAGCGCGCCGTGGTGCGTCGGGCCATCTGCGCCCGCAAAGCCTGCCCGATCCATGCAGAACACGATGGGTAGATCCTGTAGTGCTACGTCGTGCACCACGCCATCGTAGGCACGCTGGAGGAAAGTGGAGTAGATGGCGACGAACGGCCGGAGGCCCTGCGTGGCGAGGCCGGCTGCGAAGACCACGCCGTGCATCTCGGCAATGCCCACGTCAAATGCCCGGTCGGGCATCTCGGCCAGCATGTATTTCAGGCTCGTGCCGCTGGGCATGGCGGCCGTCACGCCCACAACACGTTTGTCGAGTTTGGCGAGTTCGATGATCGTCTTGCCGAAGACATCCTGCCAATTCGGTGGTTTCTTGCCGTTGGTAGCGGGCTTGGCGAGGCTGACGCCGGTCAGCTTGTCGAACGGGGAACTGGAGGCGTGCCACTTCACCTGGTCCTCCTCGGCCGGGGCAAAGCCTTTGCCCTTGACCGTGGTGATGTGCAACAGGATGGGGCCCCGCAGGTTGCGGATTTCCTGCAAGCGCTTCGTGAGTGACTTCACGTCGTGCCCGTCAATCGGGCCGATGTAGCGGAAGCCGAGGGCCTCGAATAGCATCCCCGGCGTGATGGCCGCCTTTACGCCGTCCTCTATCCTCGAGGCGATCCGTTGCAGCGTGTGGCCGCCAACACCCTTCAGTTTCTCGAAGAAGGCCCAAACATCGTCCTTCAGTGCATTCCAGCTACCGCTCGATGAAATGCGGGCCAGGTATTGGTGCAACGCGCCTACGTTGGGGTCGATGGAAATCCGGTTGTCGTTCAGGATGACGACGAGGTCAGAATCGTCTGCGCCCGCGTTGTTGAGGCCCTCGAAGGCGAGGCCGCCCGTCATGGCGCCGTCTCCGATTCCGGCGACAACCTTGTAGTCGGCTATCAGGATATCCAGCGCCTTCGCCATCCCCCGCTCCGCGCTGATATACG
>JADFQN010000149.1 GCA_022561755.1 Bacteroidota bacterium | reverse complement strand
GATTCGGCCCATCCGGCGCTAGTACTGCTGTAGTATGCCTCGCCACAAGCGGCGGAGAATGTCTGCTTGAACACCTCAAATATGTGCTTCTTGTCACCCTGCAGCGAAAGGCGTCGAATCAAAGACAAATAGTCTTCCACTGCCTCAGGTGGGATGAGAGCATTGATAAACTTGCCATTCGTCGGGGGAGAGCGACGCCATCTTTTGTCGAATCTGAGCATATGCTTGTCGTAGCGCCTCTCCTTGACGCGTTCATTCTATTGCTGCGAAAGCTAGTTTTAATGGAGTCGGGTGACTGCAATAACTTAAGTAAAGTCCGTTCCAGTCTCCCTACTCCTGATACTCTTCGCGCCTCACGTCAATCCCCGCACCAGCGAGCTTGCCTTCGAGATTTTCGTAGCCGCGGTCGAGGTGGTAGACACGGAGGACGTGCGTTTCGCCTTCGGCGATGAGGCCTGCGAGAACGAGGGAGACGCTGGCGCGGAGGTCCGTACTCATCACGTTGGTGCCTTGCAACGATTGGTCGTTGAGGCCCTGCACGAGCACGGCGTTGTCTTCAATGCGGCAGCCCGCGCCCATACGGTTGAGTTCCGGGATGTGCTTGAAGCGATCGGTGTACACGGTTTCGGTGATGCTTGAGGCGCCGGTGGCCCGCGTCATCATCACGCTCCATTGCGCCTGCAGGTCCGTGGGAAAGCCGGGGTAGGGGGACGTGGTGATCGAAACCGGCTGGATGCTCTCCACGCCCGTTACCGTCACGGTGCTGCCGTCAATGTCGAACGGCACGCCTGTTTGCCGGAAGGCGGTGAGGAACTCCTCTCCGAGGTGGTCAGGCTCCGCGCCCGTGATGGTGAGCGTCTCGCCCGGCGGCGTAGCAATGGCTGCCGCGATCATGTACGTGCCCAGTTCGATGCGGTCGGGACAGTTGGTGAACTCCACGGCGTTCAGTTTGTCCACGCCCTCGATGGTGATAGTCGTAGTACCGAGGCCCTCGATCTGTGCGCCCATCGCCTGTAGCATGTTGCCAAAGACCATCACATCAGGTTCGGCAGCGGCATTATCGAGGACGGTCGTTCCGTTGGCTGTTGCGGCGGCGAGCATCACGTTGATCGTTGCGCCGACGGAGGAGGGCTCAAACCGGATGTGCGCGCCGTTCAGTCCACCTGCGGGCGCTTTCGCCACCACGTAGCCCTGGTCCATCGTGATTTCCGCGCCGAGGGCTTCCATGCCCTTCAGGTGGAGGTCGACGGGGCGTGGGCCCCAGGCGCAGCCTCCGGGGAGCGAGACGCGCGCCTTTCCACATCGGCCAAGAAGCGCCCCGAACATGTAGAACGAGGCCCGCATCTTCTTGACGAGGTCGTACGGAGCTTCCACGTGGTCAATATTCCTCGCGTCTATGACCATCGAATCCGGCGAGTTGGCGTCGGAGTCGGGTTCAAACCGGACGCGCGCGCCGGTTACGCGGAGTACGTTCGCGAACGTGAACACGTCCTGCAGGACGGGCGCGTTGTGGATTGTGGTGACGCCGTCGCCGAGGAGCGCGGCCGCCATGAGGGGCAGGGCCGTGTTCTTCGAGCCGCCGACGTGGAGCCGGCCCTTGAGCGGGTTGCCGCCGCGGATGACGAGTTTGTCCATGAAAGGAAGAGTGGAGCAGAGGGCGGGAAGTTAGGGCCGAGGCGAGCGTCTCGGACGCAAGTTTGTGGAATCCCGCCGGTAGCTTCCGCGTTCCGACTAGCCGCTACAAAGCCGGCGCGCATCGCGAGCCGGTTTCCTCGATCGGAGCCTATTGCTATTGCGCTCGACCTCCCCTAACCCCTCCTGTCCAGGAGGGGAACTGCAGTTTGCCAACGTGGGATCAGCCACCCCTAACTCCTCCCACCGAGGAGGGGAACTGCTGTTCGCCACTGTGGGCAGTTTCTATCTTTTCCACCATGCGCACCGTCTACCTCGATAACGCCGCTACCACGCCGCTCGACCCCGTCGTGCTGGAGGCTATGCGGCCGTACCTCACCGAGCATTTCGGCAACGCGTCGTCGGTGCATGCACTGGGGCGGAAGGCGAAGGTGGCCCTGGAGGATGCGCGCGTCCGCGTGGCCTCCGTGCTGAACTGCGTGCCCGCCGAGATCATCTTTACAAGCGGAGGCACCGAGGCGGACAACGCTGCCCTGCGGGGTGTGCTTGCCGCTTTCGAAAAGAAAGGACTGGTGACATCGGCGGCGGAGCACGAGGCGGTGCTCAGGACGGCGGAAGCGCTGGCGGCTGACGGACGAGAGGTGGCCGTGCTGAGGCCGGAGCCGCACGGATCGGTCTCGGCGGAGCAAGTTGCTCGGGCTCTTGCACCGAATACCGGCCTCGTTTCCATCGTGTTCGTGAACAATGAGGTTGGCACGGTTTCGCCGGTCAAAGAGATCGCCGACGTTGCCCGCGAACATGGGGCGCTCGTCCACACGGACGCCGTTCAGGCCGCCGGGATGCTCTCGCTGGACGTGGAGGAACTGGGTGTTGACCTGCTCTCGCTCTCGGGGCACAAGATCAACGGGCCGAAGGGCGTCGGGGTGCTGTACGTGCGAGCCGGGACGCCGTTTACGCCGCACATCACGGGAGGCGCGCAGGAGCGGCGGCGGCGCGGCGGCACCGAGAATGTCGCGGGTGTGGTTGGATTTGCCGAGGCGCTTGAGCGCGTGGATAGGTCGCGGCAGACGGAATCGGAGAGGTTGAGAGTGCTTCAAAAGCGACTCGCCGAAGGCGTCAGGAGCGCTCTCGGGGAATCGGTTCAGGTTAACACGCCGCTGGAGGGCTTCCATCCGGATTCCCGGCCCGTTGCCCCGCACATTCTGAATGTGTCGTTTCCGCGTGTCGGCGGCCACGCCGTCGACGGCGAGATGCTCCTCCTCGGCCTCGACGTGGCCGGGGTCTACGTCAGCAGCGGCAGCGCCTGCACGAGCGGCGCCATCGAGCCGAGTCACGTGTTACTGGCAATGGGTGTGTCCCCCGAAACTGCATCTGCGACGGTGCGCTACTCTTTAGGTAAGAGTACCTCCACAGACGATGTGGATTTTGCTGTGGAGCAGACGACAGCTGTCGTCGGCCGCATGATTACGTAATTACGTGACTACGTGAAATCGAGGGCGAACACTCCGCACACAAAAACGTAGACTCCACTCACCATCGAGTGATGCTATGGCGATTAGCCTCGCCGAAGTACTTAAGCTGACGGTTCCCGAAAGAGTCCATCTTGTCGCTGCAATTTGGGACAGTATCGCGGAAGTGCCCGAATCCATACCGCTGACAGACGCGCAACGCACCGCTCTTGACGAGCGTCTTGGATTTTACCAATCCGATCCAATTGCAGGGTCTCCGTGGGCCGAAGTGAGGAAGCCCATTCTGGGTCGAGGATGACCTCTAGCCTGATCGTCCGTCCAGAGACCGAGGAAGATATATCGGGTGCGTTTGAATGGAATGAGGGCAAGTATCCGGGGCTGGCTTCTGATTACGTGAATACATGATTATGTGAAAGGCGGGTAGGTCGTGTTCGCCGAGCGTGCCGAGAGAATGCGAAGAGGCGAGTCTGATTGTCTCTTTCCGCATCACGTAATCACGTCAATCACGTAATCAATCCCCGCCTCAATTCAGCCGAGGATTGTCTGGAAACGTCGACAGCAGCGCGTACTCGCCGCCGAGCTTGCGGAGGATCTGCCGCCAGAGCTCGTCATCCTCTTCAGCAAAGACAAGCAAATCCGTGGCAGAGAGCACGATCCAGCCGCCCTCCTCGACCTCCTCCTCCAACTGTCCGGCGCCCCACCCGGAGTAGCCGAGGAAGAAGCGAGCACGCAGGGCATCGATCCGCTCTTCCTCGACGCCTTGCAGCAGCGACTCCAGGTTGCCTCCCCACCAGACGCCCTCGGCAATCGGGAGAGCACCTTCAATCTCTCCCCCAAAAGGATGCAGGAAATGCATCGTATCCGGCTGCACGGGCCCGCCGATGCCGAGTTGCAAGCCGGCCGGGAGCTTTAAACCCGAAACCTCCGAAAGCTGCAACGGCGATGGTTTGTTGAGGACGAGCCCGAACGAACCCTCAAACGAGTGCTCGCAAAGCAAGATGACCGACCGCTTGAAATTTGGGTCGGCCATGGGGGGTTCTGCGACGAGGAGAGCGCCGGCGGCGAGTGTTTCCATAGGAGGCTGTTGAATTACGTGGTCTGTCGCCGAGACAGCCTGCCCCGACTTGCCGGGGAGTGCATCTCGGTTGAGATCAAGGCGTGAGATCGTAGTAGAATCTGTGATTCGGCGGGCATCTCGCAACGAAGATATCGGCGGAGAGGCGCCGTCGCAGGCAGGATGACGTATTTCAACAGCCTCATAGGAGGGGTGGCAGGGTCGGTCGGCATGAACGGACGAACGACGGTTGGGTTCGATGCCTGGTCAGTTAGACGAACGACATCGCCAATCCCGCCAATACCGGCACGCGCACGTTATCGTTCAGGGGGATGGGGAGGGCCTCAAGCACCGCGGAAAGCAGCGCGCCCACGCCAATCTGGAGGTTCGACAGCGGTGCGTGGCCCAATGAGTTCATTAAAACCGGTAGGGTGAGCGGGAGCGCTACGAGCACGGCCGTCAGGAAAAAGGCGATAGAGCCCTCCCACGACTTGTCGGAGCCGGGAAAGCGGTGAGTGCCGAAGCGCCTTCCGATGATGGCTGCGGCGCCGTCGCCCACCATGAGCATGATCAGCACGGCAGCGGCGACGGGTGCATTGTACAATAAGGCACACAGTGCAGCTGATATGCACATCCACGTGGCGCCGTTCAGTACGACCGGGCCCCCGAATGGAGGAAGCTCGCTCGGGCGCATGATTGGCCGGAAGATTCGCATCATGAACCGGTGAACCAGTTCTATCCGCTGGCTAGCCACATTGCAAGCCAGAGCGAACAACGCTAACGGCACAAGCACCAACAGTGCGGTGGGCCGTTCGACGATCAGCAGCCCGATGGGGATGGCCAGCGCCGAAAGGTGGATGGCCTTTCGCTTAAGCTCGGCGGAGTAGGGAAGGACGGGCGTGTTCAATGTCAAGGAGTCCGTCGTGTCTGGAGCGATTCTACTGCGGCGGCGGTAACTCGGACCATTCATTCGATCTTTTTCGTTGCGTAGCCCCACTATGCGCCTCAAAAGGTTGAATGAATGGTCTCGATTTCCCACTCGCTTCGCTACAAACTCCCAAACCCGGCGGACTCCTGGGAAACAAAAAAGGGAAGCTACGGGGTTCCACTACCTCCTGCTTGCTGCCCATCAATCGATACCACGTATGCGCACCGCTTCTGTCTTGCTGTCGCTGCTGTTTGCTCTGTCCGCCTGCCAGTCGCCGGACGCCGACGAGGCCTACGCCGACCGGATGAACCGCGAACACGCCAACGACACGCCCGTGGCCTCTGCTGCCGTGGTTGGCGCCGACACCCTGGATGTGACCGGGGAGGACGTGGTGTACGCAACCGTGGGCGGCGCGGAGGTGACAGGGTACGTCGTGCTGCCGGATGAACCGCCGGAAGAGGTGGAAGGGCCGCTGCCCGGCGTCATCGTCATCCAGGAGTGGTGGGGGTTGAACGACAACATCCGTGCGATGGCAGAGAAGATTGCCGCGCTGGGCTATACAGCGCTGGCCGTGGATTTGTACAGCGGACAAGTGGCAGAGGACCGCGACGCAGCCTACCAGTATATGACCGAGGCGATGGAGGACGAGAGCGCTCTGATCGACAACTTGACGCAGGCTTATGTCTACCTCACTGAAGTGCACGGTTCGCCGCGTGTGGGCTCAATCGGATGGTGCTTCGGAGGCGGCTGGTCGCTGCGAGCAGCGCTCGCTCTCCCAAGCGACCTCGATGCAGTGGTCATCTATTACGGCCAACTCGATACCGACCCGGCGCATCTTGAAACCCTCCAAATGCCCATTCTAGGGCTGTTTGGCGAAGATGACGGCGGCATTCCTGTCGATCAGGTCCGCGAGTTTGGAACGGTGCTACAGGATCTGGGCAAGGACGCTGAAATCCACATTTACGCGAACGCCAACCATGCCTTCGCCAATCCATCGGGAGGCCGCTACAACGCCGAGGCCGCCGAAGATGCGTGGAATCGCACCGTAGCTTTTTTCGCGGAGAACCTTTTGTGATATTGAATTGATTACTTTGAAGGGTGATTTGATTACTCTGACACGGCCTTCTTCCTCGTTGGACCGATGGTGATCGTAGAGGACCGTGTCGTGCTGCGTTAGCGCACCGGCCCAAACCATCCTTTAGCATCGGAAGCCGTGGCTGACCAAAAAGACCTCGATTACACCTATTCGCTTATCGATAAAATCTTCCGATTCTCTTTCGGAGAGACAGGAGATTTTAGCGGTGCGATGTACAATGGCGACTTTTCCCTCTCACTGGAACAGGCCCAGAGACAGAAGCATGAATTTATTGCGGAGAGCCTGAATATTGGCAAGGGTTCACGTGTGCTAGATATCGGTTGTGGATGGGGACCGTTCTTGAAGTACATAAGGGAAATCGGTGGGGAAGGTGTTGGCCTAACGCTATCGACAAAGCAGCTAGAGGCCTGTAAGAAAAACGGATTTGAGGCCCACCTCAAGGATTGCAGAAAAATCAAGCCCGATACGTTTGGATTATTTGATGCCGTTAGCTGTATTGGCGCCTTCGAGGCCTTCTGCTCACGAGAAGAATGGGAAGCGGGAAAGCAGGACGATGTTTACAATGCTTTCTTTAAAGTCGTTAGTAACGTATTACCTGTCGGTGCCAGGATGTATTTGCAGTCCATGACGTTCGGCAAGAATATGATTGATCCAGAAGGTATCGATATTAACGCCGAAAAAAGCTCCGATGCGTACATACTTGCGCTAATGGGACGGACTTTTCCTGGAAGTTGGTTACCCTATAGCGAAGACCAGATCACTGCGAATGCAAAGCCGTTCTTTAGGCTAATTTCCAGTAGCAACGGTCGGCTAGATTATATAGAGACACAAAACAATGGTCAGATAAATGGCGTCAATTTAGTGTTCGTAAATATTTATTCTATCTAACAATATTACCAAGTTATTTAGCTAATAAAGAATTGCGACAACGTATCAGAATATTCGGGGTCCCTGCGAACAGGACTTGCTTCGAGCGCGAGTTATTGGACCATTATAGACTGGTTTATGAGAAAGTATAAAGAAAAAATAATATCGAATGAAAGGTATCATTGTAATGTTTCACTATTCACAGTTGCTGGCGAGATGATATGGCGATCCGTTTCACGCAATCGTGCGATCACTTGATTTGGTCAATTTCTCGTCGAAATAGTCGAACCGCTCGCTCCGGCTCCTCCGCCATCACCACAGCGCTCATTACAGCAAC
>JADFQN010000033.1 GCA_022561755.1 Bacteroidota bacterium | reverse complement strand
AACGTCGACGGACTAATTCGCCTCGTTCGTGCTCGCAACCCGGTGCTTGTCTTGCATTTCATGCAGGAAAACGAGACCCGAGAGGTTGTTCCGCTCGATTTGGAACTGGGCGAAGAGGCCGTCACCCTCATCATCACCGGGCCGAATGCCGGAGGGAAATCGGTGGCGATGAAAACCGTCGGTGTGCTCAGTATAATGGCCCAGTGCGGTATCCCAATTCCCGCCGATCTAGGGACTTCACTGCCGCTGTTTTCGCGGCTATTCGTGGACATCGGCGACCGCCAGTCCATTCAGGAAGACCTCTCAACGTTTACGTCGCATCTCGCATCCATCGCGCAGATGCTGGAGGAGGCCGAGGACCGCTCGCTCGTGCTCATCGACGAGGCGGGGACGGGGACCGATCCCGCAGAGGGAGGGGCGCTGGCGCAGGCGGTTCTCCAGCGGCTGACCGAGCAGGGCGCCCGCACCATTGCTACGACCGATCACGGCGCCCTCAAAGCGTTCGCTCATGCAGCGGACGGCGTCGAGAACGGCTCGATGCAGTTCGACCGCAAGACCCTTGCGCCTACATACCGTTTTCAGAGGGGCATACCGGGTTCGTCGTACGCTTTTGAGATTGCCGCGCGGGTTGGGTTGGATCGCGGCGTTGTGAAAACGGCGCGCGAACTGGTTGGAGAAGGAAAGGCCGCGTTGGAGGATCTTATCGCCGATTTTGAGCAACGCACGCGAGAAGCCGAGGGCCGTCGCGACGAAGCGGATGCCCAACTCGCCGAAGCCGAACGCATCCGCGCGGACTTCGAGCAGCGCCTTGGGCGAATACGAAACGACCGTGAGCGACTCAAGGCGGAGGCTCTTGAGCAGGCCGAGCAAATCGTGCAGGACGCGAATGCGGCGGTCGAGAAAACGATTCGTGAGATCAAGGAAGCCGAGGCCGAGCGCGAGGCCACGAAAGCCGCACGCAAGCAGTTGGAGGCAGTCCGCGAGACCATCTCCGAACGCCGAAAGAAGTCCGTGAGCCAATCAAGACGCGCCGAGAAATCAGATGGTGTGCCAGAGGGTTTATCGGACGTATCCGGGCCAATTCAGCGAGGCGATCAGGTTCGGCTGGAGGGAAGTTCGGCTGTGGGCGAAGTCGTCGAACTGAGTGAAACGGAGGCCGTCATTGCCTTCGGCAGCATGACCTCTCGCGCCAAACTGGAGCGGTTGATGAAGGTGGGTGGGCCTCAGCAACAGAAAGTTGAGGATCGCGCGCCACGTTCCTCGCCATCGAGCCCATCCATCACGACAACCAGAACACGCATTGACGTTCGCGGGCAGCGGGTGGAGGAGGCCGTCCCCGTAATCATGCGGCTGGTTGACGAGGCCGTGGCCGCGAGCGCCCCCAGCGTCGAAATCCTTCATGGCAAGGGAACGGGTGCACTCCGTATTGCCATCCGCGAGCATCTCGCGAGCCGCGACGACGTGGCCTCGTTCGAGTCGGCGCCGTGGAATCAGGGCGGCGACGGCGTGACGCTGGTCGTCCTCCACTAGGGCCTGTTACCAGTTAGCGCGATGAGGACGGTTCGAGGACGGTCTGAGGCCGTTTCAAGGCGCGCGAGGAGTGCGGGGCAATAGTCCTGGACGACAAGCGCAATGCCGAAACGGACCAGAATGGGCCAAAACGGCCCACCGCGATTGACTGGTAACAGGCCCAACCCTGCAAGATGACTTCCTCAGCCCGTTGGTAAGCGTGGTAGTTTTTGCGCTCGGAGTTTGTTGGACTTAGGGGTTCGTAACGAGGCAGACGGAAAATCGAGAACAGTTTCACGATCTTTTGAGGCGCGTAGTGGTGCTACGTAACGAAAAAGATCGGGAAAGTGGGCCGATTTGCCGCCGCCGCAGTAGACTCATTCTAAGTCCGACAGACTCCTAGATGTCCTCACGCCCACATCCTGCTCCTCCTCGCACCTCTCGCCTCGTTCGCCGCTTTCTTGGCGTGGCGGTTTTGCTGGCGGTTCTTATCCCCCTGACGCTGGGTGTTGAGGCCATACTGGTGCGCAACGTCGGTGCGAACACCGAGGCTATCGCCCACAGGCAGGTTGAGGCGACGCACCGCGCCGTGCAGGCTCAGTTAACCCACCTCCTTGAATCGATGGAGGAGGACGCGCAAAACCTGGCCGCACATCCGGTTGTTCGGCAGGTGCTCGGAGACCCAACGACACGTACGCCAACCCTCGTGCGTTCCGTTCTCGAAGCGGTGTCCGGTACGCGGTCGCTGTATCGGCGCGCACCCACCGAGGCCGTCGAGCTTTACCGGCCCGACGGGGCGCTCTTCGCCTGGAGCGGATTCGCGGCGCCGCTGGATCGCCTCACGCTAAGCGAAGGCATTTCCGATACGCTGCGCACTGCCGTCGCGATGGACGGGCCCCGCCGCAGGACGATCACCCTCTGGCTTCCTGTTCGGAGGGGTGAGGAGGTCATCGGAGCCGTTCGCGTTATGCACCGCGCCCAGGTGTCAGTACCGGTGAGGAACCGGTATTTACAGGATTACAACCTCGCCGACGAGTGGCGGAGCGACGCCTTGCCGCCGTTCTCCATTCTTTTTACAGAGGGCCAAAGTGGTAGCGCCGACGCTTCGCAACTCCTGGGGCTCGATGGGACGTTGCTCGGTTGGGTTTCTGTCGATCTGCCGGCCGAAGGATTCCTTACCGGCCAGGTCCTTGGTCTTACACAGGGAGTGATCGCGTTCTGGATGGTGCTGCTGGCCGGATGGCTGATGGCCGGAATCTGGTATTTGCTGTATGCAATGATGCATCGGGCGTCAAGCACTGGGAGCAGCCGCGGATGGCGGTTGGCAGGCGCTCTTCTCGTCGGTTGGTGCCTGTCGTTGTGGGCCATACGCTACGGCCTTCTCGTCATCGATGTCCCGGCGCTGTGGCTGGCATCGTGGAGGCCCGGTGCGGCGCTATTCGACCCCAATCATCTTGCCTCGGAGGTGGGCGTGGGCGTTCTCGGCTCGGCAGGAGATCTGATCGTGACCGTCGTGTTCGCCGTAGTATTTGCCGTTGCCGTGCTTCGGTTCGCTTTGGTTCGGACGGCTTCGGCAATGCATCGGCGAGAGGTGGAAATCAGCCTGGCCGGCGTCGTTGGCGCCCTCGTGTTGGCTGGATTGGGGATCGCGGCCATCGCAGCTTTTTCGGTGGGGGCGCGCCACGCGGTGCTGGATGCGACGCTCGGGTATTTCGAGCGCTCCGGGCCGATACCGGATCGTATCACGTTTGTTGTTCTGATGGCTCTGTTGGCTGGGGCGTTTGCGGCCATCGCGTTTGCAGCTGCGTGCGTGCTGCTGGCTCGCATAAGTGTGGGATGGAATAGGCCGGCGGGCAGTCAGGCCTGGAAAATTGCACTCGGGATCGCCGGCGGCCTGCTTGCCGTCATTGCGATCACAAACACATCGGGCGGAACGCCTTCGTGGGTGGCCATCACTCTGTTCGCCTTTTCGAGTGCCGCTGGGGCGTTGTTTCTGGTAGGGAACAGGGATCGCTGGGCATGGCCGCTCACGTTCCGCGGGATGTTGTTCTCTGTGCTCGTCCTCGTAACGTTGACGTACGTGGTGATGGCGAGGGCAGACCGCGAGCGGGAAAACGTGCTGATTGAGGAGGCCGCTGAGGATTTCGCGCGTGGGCAGGATCAGCGCGCCGTCTACGCCATCGAGCAGGTGCTTACCGAGGCAAGATCGCAGGATCTGAGGGCGGAGCTGATTGACGTAATGCAGAGGGTTGAAGAGGCGGCACCGGCGGAGCCGGATGCCCTTGCGGCCGATTCATCCTCGGCCGGTTCGCCCCGGGCGACGTTTCCCCCGATTCAGGACGACACGATGATCCGCGACAGCGAACGGGTTGCCCTCGACGACTTCGTATCAAGGCTGGTCTCGGGCTCGTTCCTTGCGTCCCTGGCCGATTATTCCGTGGATTTTGCCGTACTCAATGCGCAAGGTGACACGCTTGCTACCTACGTCGGCGACGTGCCTCCCGACGATGGCGAACCACAACCAGCACGTGTGGGAAAGGACGACCCGCTTGCCTTCGATTCGCTGCGTAGTCGCTACCAGAGAGAGGAGCGGCCCGGATTCCTCGTGCTTCGCGCTCCCGTCGGAAGCCAGCGAGGTACGTATCGTTACGCCGGAATCGGGCCCGTTGAGGCCTCCGCCGAGCGCCTTGCGGGCTGGCTGCACGTAGAAGCAATGCCTCGGCTCAGCCGTCCGCTCGGTGAGACGCCCTACCCACGCGTTCTCGTTCCGGCGCGGGTACAGGACGAAGTAGGTGCGGCGATGAGCTATTCCGAGTACGATAACGGCGTACTCGTGCGCAGCCGGGGCCCTGCACCGGGGCCGTTTCTGTTGGATGTCGGCGTGCGAAATGCGTTCGCCGGAAACCGAACGGAGTACTGGCGTCAGGAGATCATCGAAGATCGGCCGTACCGCGCGTACTACCAGCGAATTCCGGCCGGGGAGAAGCGGGAGCGCCTCGATGCCATCGCCGTGCGGCTTCCTGCTCCGTCGCCGCTGGACCACCTGTTCAATCTCCTGCGGATGACCATCGCCGGGCTGATCCTCGGGCTTCTAGTCTACCTCGTCGGGTTGCCGATCCGTCGCCGCGCGGGGTTGCTCCCGGTGAGCCGGAGCCAGTTCCGCGACCAGGTGCTTTCGCGGTTTCTTTTGGTTGGAATTGCAACGGTGGCTGTGACGGGGATGATCGGGCGACAGGTCATCGTCGCTCAGAACGAGCAAAGTGTAGAGAGCCTTCTCCGGTTGCGTTTGCAGCGCGTGGAGGCCGCTGTGACTGCCGGCGCCGGGCCGGGCACGCCCGTATCCTCTGCGCTCGAACGCGCACGCGCCGACGTGGCCAGCGCCCAGCTCGGGATAGACCTCCACGTGTACCGGGGCTACGAACTCGTCTCCACAAGCCGTCCGCAACTCGTGCGCCAGCGGTTTATTGATGAGCGGCTTCCGGCGGATGTCTACAGGGCGCTCTACGCCGAAGGTCGCCGGTACGCGTTCACGAAAGGGCGCATCGGCACGTTTGCCTACACAATCGGCTACAAAGCCATCGCCGACGAACGCGGGCGGACCATTGGGGCCGTGGCCGTGCCCACGCTGCCCGAGCAGGCATCCATCGAGGCCGGGCAGGCCCGAATGATTGCCTACCTGTTTGGCATACTGCTCGTGTTGATGCTTGGCATCTTCGTGACGACGACGCTGCTGGCAAACCAGCTTACGAGGCCCTTCAAGCGCCTCAGAGCGGGGCTGAAGGCGGTGGGCGAGGGCCAGATTTACGAGCCCATCCCTGTTGAAACACAGGATGAGATGGGGCAGCTGGCGGAGACCTTCAACGAGATGCAGTCGCAGTTGAAGGAGAGCCGCAGGCAACTCGCGCAGCAGGAGCGCGAGATGGCGTGGCGCGAGATGGCGCAGCAGGTGGCGCACGAGATCAAGAACCCCCTCACGCCGATGAAGCTCTCGGTGCAGCACCTGCGCCGCGCCCATCGCCCGCTGGATGAGAATGCCGCTCCCGAAGACCGCAGATTTGGCAGCACGCTGGACCGCATCACGACGACGCTTATCGAGCAAATAGATGCCCTCGGCCGCATTGCGGGCGAGTTCTCCTCGTTCGCCCGATTGCCTCAGAGGAATCCGGAAAGACTAGATCTGAATGAAGTCGTCCGCGAGGCCGCCGCCCTTTTCGACGACGAAGCGTCTGCCGAGCATTCGTTAGAACTGAAGCTGGATCTGGCGGAGGAGCCACTCTTCGTTGAAGCCGACCGCGAGGAACTGCGCCGGGCGTACATCAACCTCTTCACCAACGCGCTTCAGGCCATGCCCAACGGGAAAGAGGGGCGCATCACGGTTCGTACCAGTACATCCGGCGTCCACGCGATCTCTGACGTGCAGGATAACGGGGCGGGGATTCCTGAGAAGGCTCGCGCGCGCATCTTCCAGCCCAACTTTTCCACTAAAACGAGCGGGATGGGTCTCGGGCTGGCCATCGTTAAGAAAACCATTGAGGCGGGTGGCGGGACGATCTGGTTTGAGACGGAGGAGGGGAAGGGAACCACGTTCCACATCCGCACGCCGCTGACCACCGAATCGCTGCAGGAAGGGGATTAGCCCCCCGAACGCGATGGCGCTTGCCGTACCTTCCGCCTGTTTAACCCGATCAGCCCACATGCGTGCCATCGTTGTTGGTGCCGGAGACGTCGGTTACGACGTAGCGCGAATGCTCTCGCAGCAGCGTCACGACGTGACCGTCATCGACACCGATCCGGCCAAGATTGAGCACGTTCGGGAAACGCTTGATGTAATGGCCATTCAGGGGTCGGGGACCAGCACCAAGACGCTCTTCGACGCCCGCATCCGCGACGCGGAACTACTTGTGGCGGTGACCGACGTGGATGAAGTAAATATCATCGCGTCGATGATGGCAGAGCGAGCGGCCAGAAAAGGCGAACAAACAATTACGATTGCCCGTGTGCGCTCGGAGGAATTCACGGGCGAGAATTCGCTGCTCTCACTCGATGAACTGGGGATCGACCTCATCATCCATCCGGAGGAGAGCACCGCCGCAGAAGTCGTGGCCCTGCTGAAGCGAGCGGCTGCCACCGACATCGTGGATTTTTGCGACGGCCGCGTCCAACTCGTCGGCATCCGTCTCGATCAGGATTCGCCGGTTGTGGGCATGCCCCTGCACGAACTTGCGAAGCGTAACGACCACCTCCAGTTTCGAGTGATGGCGATCTCACGCGGCATTCGCAGTATCGTCCCGGACGGAAATGCGGCGCTTCAGGCCCGCGATCACGTGTTCGTACTCGCGCCGACAGGGCAGGTAGGCCAGATAGCGCACATGCTCGGCAAGGATGGAAGGCGCCTGGAGCACTGCATGATTCTCGGAGGCACGAAAGTAGGCGCTCGCGTTGCCGCCGGCCTCTCCGGAAAGAATCGCCGCTCGGCCGGAATGACGGTCAAGCTGGTGGAAGCGGACCGGGAGCACGCCGAATATCTCGCCGAAGTGCTGGAAGGCGTGCTCGTCATCCACGGCGACCCGTCCGACATTGATCTGCTCGTTCGTGAGGGCCTCAGCGAGACCGACGCCGTCGTGGCCGTTACCGACGACGAGGAATCCAACCTCGTCTCCTGCCTGATGGCCAAGCACCTGGAAGTGCGCAAGACCGTTGCTCTCCTTTCAAAAAGCGCCTACATCCCCATTTCGCAATCCATCGGCCTCGATGCGGCCGTGAGCCAGAAACTGGCCGTGACGCGAGAGGTGTTGCGGTTTCTGCGTGGCGCGCACGTTCGGAGCGTAGCCACCATTCAGGGCCTCGATGCCGAGATCCTCGAACTGGAGGCCGATGCGGCGTCGCCCATCACCTCCGCACCGTTAATGGAGCTTGCACTTCCGGCCGGAATTCTTGTCGGCGCCGTGGCCGGCGAGGACGTTGAGATTGCCACGGGTGCAACGCAAATGGCGGCCGGCCAGCGCGCCATCGTGTTTGCCACGCCGGATCGTGTCGGCGAGGTTGAAGCCCTCTTTTCGGCCAACTGAATGGGCTGATGGTACTCGACCTGAAGGCGGTTGTCGGTGTGCTCGGGGCGCTCTTGTTTGCGCTCGGCATCGCGCTGCTCGCGCCGATGGGCGTGGCGCTGTTCTACGGCGAGCCGCAGTGGTGGGGCTTTGGCGTCACGGCCGCTGGAGCACTCGCCACGGGGGCAATGGCATGGGTTATCTACCGACCGAGAGACGAGCTGAGGATCCGCGAAGGCTTCGCCATTGTGGCGCTCGCGTGGTTTGTGCTCTCGCTCGTAGGCGCGCTGCCGTTTGTAATCACCGGCGTGCTCGGTTCGTACACCGACGCCTTCTTCGAGACGATGAGCGGCTTCACCACCACGGGAGCAACGATTCTCGGGGGCGCCGACACGCCCGCCGTCGAAGACATCCCCAACTCCTTTTTATTTTGGCGAAGTCTGACGCAGTGGATGGGCGGTATGGGCATCATCGTGCTCACGCTGGCCGTGCTGCCGCTGTTGGGTATCGGGGGGATGCAGCTTTTTAAGGCCGAGGCGCCGGGGCCGCAGGCTGATAAGCTGACACCGCGCGTCACCGAGACGGCCAAACGCTTGTGGGCCATTTACGTCGGGCTGACCGTTATTGAGATACTGCTCCTGCTCCCGGCGATGAGCCCGTTCGACGCGGTGAACCACGCCTTCGCCACGATGGCGACCGGGGGCTTCTCAACCCAGAACGGCTCCGTCGGCCAGTTCGGATCGGCCTACGTCGACTGGGTGATCACCGGGTTCATGGTCCTCGCGGGTATCAACTTTACGCTGCACTATCTGCTGTTGCACCGTCAGATTGGCCCGATCTGGAAGAACGAAGAACTCCGTGTCTACATCACCATTCTGCTCGGTGCTACGGCATTGCTAACCGTCGTGCTCTGGAAACCGGCGGAGGTGGTGATGCCCGATGCGGTGACGCTGGACGGTGAGATCGTAGAGCGCGAGATTGCTTCGTCGGGTGAGGGAGGTGTTGCGGTCGGCGAAGCTGTGACCTCCAACGAAGGTCGGGAGGGTGCTGAGCGCATCGGCGGGGGCGCGGAGTTGGGCGATGAAGATGCCCGAGGCCGTGCCATTGTCCGCTACGACTCGTTCTGGGCATCCCTGAGGTACGCGGCCTTCCAGGCCACCGCCATCATCACGACGACGGGCTTCACGACGGCGGATTACGAGCTCTGGCCCCCCCTCGCCATAAGCATCCTGTTCGCACTCTTTTTTGTAGGGGGCATGGCCGGCTCAACCGGCGGCGGCGTGAAGGTTGTTCGCGTGCTGTTGATCCTGAAGAACTCGTTCCGCGAGTTCAAGAAACTGCTGCATCCCCAGGCCGTGATCCCGATCCGGCTCGATCACCGGGTGGTTTCCGACAGCATCATGAAAAACATTCTGTCCTTCATCGTCCTCTACATCGGTCTGATCGGCGTTGGAACGCTGATTATGGGTTTCCTCGGCCTCGATTTGATGAGCGCCTTCAGTGCCACCTTCTCGTCGGTTGGTAACGTGGGCCCAGCCTTCGGCACGTTCGGCCCAACGGAGAGCTACACGCACGTTCCCGTGGCCGGGAAGTGGGTGCTTTCGTTTCTTATGATGGCGGGCCGATTGGAGATCTTCACGGTTCTGATGCTCTTCACCCCACACTTCTGGAGACGATGATGACCCGCACGCTTGCCCTCGTTCTTGTACTCTCCTGCGCGGGTGCCGTGTCCTCCGATCGTCCGCCGGATGATCCACCGGAAGAAACCGTGACGGACGAGGAGGCGGAGCTTCAGGCGGAGATTGATGCCATCGGCGCCGATTTCGACAGTATGCAGGCAGAAGTAGGCGAAGGCTTCCGGAAAACCGAGGCGATGCGCAACCGCCTCGAACGGGACCAACGCGAAGGCGATTCCCTCCGCGAGCGCATCGATGCCAACCAGCGTGAGATCGATGCGATGATGGGGCAGTAGGAATCGTCTTGGTTTGCAATAGCCTCGTCTCAGTTAAGAGAATCGATTCGGCAGTGTGGCTTCGATTCTAGCCACCAGATTTTCTGCAAGCTCTGCAGGCGTGTTCCACGTCACGTGACGGTACTGTCTTGTATCAAAATGAAGCTTCTTGGTCTCTGAGGCTTTCACAACCCAGATAATTGGGATATCTAGCCCAAGGGCAAAGCCAGCCTCGAACATGACACCTGGGTTTTGACCTGTTGCCTCAGCTACCAGAAGCCCGCTGCGCCGAATCTCAGCGATGATCGTGTCGCAGATTTTTTCGTTGTCTTCCCTTCGATCAATTCTTAGTGGCTGAAACCCGGTCGCGTCAAGCGCGGGGCGGATGCCTTTTTCGTACGTGTCATCCATTGATTTGTCGAATGACATTGCAACGAAGGCTTGACGAGAGTCGGCCCCCGTTCGATTGATTTCTTCCAGAAAATCCCATCCCTTTAAAGAAAGTCGGAGAGCTGATTTTCCATCCATTTCGTCGAGGTAGCCAAGGTTGTATGCGCAGTCAATCGTGTACTTCGCAGCAGAGTGATCTTTTGCGAACAATGAGGTCGGCGAGATATCCTCAGAAAAAACCCAGTCGTGAAATTCATCCTGCTCCCGTTCTAAGTGGCGTAGCAACAGTATGACATAGTCTAGTGGAGTCTTGGGGAGCCTGACCGAGTCGAGAAGAGTCGAATGGTTAGCAGTTGTCAGCTCGGTAGTGAGACCCCGTTCGAATCTGTTTCTAATGATGCTCGACAGAATATGTCTCAGACTCTCACTGTCCCGGCTAAACTCTTGTCCAAGGCTATCTGACATCGAAAACGTCGTACATGCACTGCATTCAACATCTAATACATCGGACCCATCCTTTCGTAGCGCGACTTCAGCGCCGGGCTTTCTGCATACAGGGCAAGGTTCTGGCATCTTGGAGCTAGATGAATTGGTACGTTGTGCTTGCACGACCTCCTTCTTTGGTCGTTCCTACTCGTCGGTTGCATTCGTCTTTCGGCACTTGTAATAAGTTCGATCCGGGTGGGCGGCCCTCATGCGAACCGGCGCATCACCCACGAATAACACGTAGGCGATTCATGAATGGCCTCTACGTGTGGTCGTCAAGTACGCGCAAGATGAACCTAGGCCATTGCCGTCTCCTTGATCCGCTCGTACGAGGCTACGATCTCGCGGACGTGCTCGGCGGAGTTGTTCATCATCGCCATTTCCTCGTCGCTGAGGTCGAGTTCGATGATCTCCTTGATGCCGCCCGTGCCGAGCTTCACCGGCATGCCGATGAACAGGTCGTTCAGGCCGTACTGGCCCGTGGCCCATGCAGCGGCAGGGAGGATGCGGTTTGAGTCCTTCACGATGGCCTCCACCATTTGCGCCGCCGCGGCGCCCGGCGCGTACCAGGCGCTGGTGCCCATCAGACCGACGATTTCGCCGCCGCCCTTCTTCGTGCGCTCTACGATCTCGTTGATGCGCTGCTCAGGAAGCATGCTTGGCAGAGCCTTGCCGCCGATGAATGTGTAGCGCGGAAGCGGCACCATCGTGTCGCCGTGGCCGCCGAGGAGCATCGCCGAGATGTCCTTCACCGAGACGTTCAGTTCGGTAGCGAGGAAGGCTCGGTAGCGGGCCGTGTCGAGGATGCCGGCCATGCCCATTACGCGTTGGCTCGGGAAACCGCTCGTCATGTAGGCCACGTACGTCATCACGTCGAGCGGATTCGAGACGATGATGAGGATCGTGTTGGGGCTCCTCGAAACGATCTGCTCCGTCACGCTGCCCACGATGGCGGCGTTCTTGGCGAGGAGGTCGTCGCGGCTCATTCCGGGCTTGCGCGGCAGGCCCGCCGTGATGACGGTAATGTCGGAGCCTTCGGTGAGGGCGTAGTCATCGCCGCCGACGAGTGATGTGTCGAAGCCGTGGATGGGCGCGCTCTCCCAGAGGTCGAGTGCCTTGCCCTTGGCCACGCCTTCCACGATGTCGATGAGGGCGATTTCGCTGACGATGTCCATCCGAGCGACGCACTCGGCAACGGTTGCGCCTACGTTACCGGCGCCTACTACAGTGAGCTTCATACCTGAAGACGAATTGATGAGGGGGAGGATGCGAAGCCAGTATAATGCGGTGTTTCGTGCCTCCGCACCGAAGAAAAGGCGAATTGGGATAGACCAAAGACTAAGGACAGAGGACAGAGGACGGCTGACGTGATCTTGTAGGCACGGTGGACAAGGCATGCCGCGTCCCTATGTTTTTATTGTAGGCGCCCGATATATCGCGCCGGGCAACAAACCGATCTCAAATCTTTATCGGCCGGTTGCACACCCGCCGGAGAGCCTCCGTAGGTTATTCAGCTATCAAGAATCCAACACCTATGCGCCGCACCTTTCTTCTTTGCCTCGTCGTTTTTTTTGTCACACCGGTTTGCGCGCAGGAAATTGAGCGCCCGAAGAACGTTATCCTCCTCATCGCCGATGGCTTTGGACCAGCCTCGGCCACGATGGCACGCACAGCCATCGGGTGTCCGCTGGCACTGGATGCTATCCTCACCGGGTCGGTGGCGACGGGCGCAACAGACAGCCAGGTCACCGATTCCGCTGCCGGCGCGACGGCGTTCGCCTGCGGCATTAAAACGTACAACGGCGCAATCGCTGTAGACACACTCCGGGCGCCGTGCAGAACCATTCTGGAGGCCGCCGAAGAACGGGGCATGGCAACGGGCCTCGTAGCGACAAGCCGGATTACGCACGCCACGCCGGCGTCGTTTGCCTCCCACGTGCCCAATCGTGGGATGGAAGCAGAAATTGCCACGCAGTTGATGGATGCCGGAGTCGAAGTGCTGTTCGGTGGCGGGCGAACGATGTTCGTGGCGCAGGAACACGGAGGTGATCGAGGTGACGGACGGAACCTCCTGGCCGAGGCTCGAGAAAGAGGAGTGGCCGTTGCTACAAGTCGGGAGGAATTGGGCAATGTGATGCGGGTACCGACACTGGCTCTGCTCGCGGACGACCACATGGCCTACGAACTTGACCGCGACCCTGCTGCCGAGCCCTCGCTTGCAGAGATGACGGTGAAAGCCCTCGACCTCCTCAGAAACTCCGAGGATGGAGGCGAGCACGGCTTCTTTCTGATGGTCGAAGGAAGCCGCATCGATCACGCCGCGCACGAAAACGACCCGGCCGGCCATCTGCACGACATCCTAGCGTTCGACGATGCCGTCGCCATAGCTCTCGAATTCGCCCGGTCAGACGGAAACACGCTTGTCGTTTCAACTGCCGACCACGAAACGGGGGGATTGGCGCTTGGCCGCGACGGCGTTTACGATTGGGATCCCGAGTACCTCCTGTCCGTCCGGTCTAGTTTTGAGGCGATGCGAGAACGTATCCGGCATGGAGGAATGATTCTCGATGTCGTGAGAGAGGGTGCGGCCGTGGACGAGTTCACCGTGGAGGAGGCCGCGATGTTAGAAAACGTGATGAGGGGAGACGAGTTCAGCATCATGAATGAATATTTGTTTGGCGAGACCCTCCGCGATATCGTTTCGAGCCGAGCCGGTATCGGCTGGACCACCGGCGGGCACACAGCCGTGGATGTCGGCCTCTACAGCTTCGGGCCGGGCAGCGAGCTGTTTCGGGCTATATGGAGAACGACGAGGTGGGGCGGCGGCTGTTTGAGGCTCTCGGGTTGTGATCGAACGTAGAGACGCCCCGGCGGGGGCGTCTCTGGGATGATGGAGAGCTGACATTAGCCGTAGGGGCGCTTCATGAATCGCCCCTACATGACGACTATGGTTGGTAGCCGGGAACCGCAGCGCCGCAATCTCTTCTTATCCTCTGCCGCGCCCTTCCCCGATGCTGATCTCCGAAGCCACGTTCGTCGTTACCGACACCGAGACCACAGGGTCGCGTGCGGGCGATGACCGCGTGATAGAGATCGGCGCGGTGAAGGTGCAGGGCGGCGAGATCACCGAATCGTTCCAGCGGCTCATCAACCCCGGCCGCCACATCCCGAGGCGCATCTCGCAGATTACGGGGATCTCGACGGGCATGGTGTTCGACCAGCCTACGGCCGAGGAAGTCCTGCCGGAGTTCCTCGATTTCCTCGGAGACGCCGTTTTCGTCGCCCACAACCTCCCGTTCGATCTGCGCTTTCTGGAGGTCGAATTGGAGATTGCCGGATTGGAAGGGCTCCGCAATCCATGCCTCGATACGCTGCGCCTCGCGCGCCGGTTGTATTCTGCGCTCCCCTCGAAAGGGCTGAGCAAGCTGACGCGGTACTTCGAGATAGAAGTTAACGGGCGCCACCGCGCCCTGGGCGACGCCGAGGCCACGGCGCAACTCCTCCTCCTCTTTATCGACCGGCTGCGGACCGAGTTCGGCATCGAAACGGTGGACGGCCTCCTCGGCTTCCAGCGGAGACGCTATCGTGACACGCGCCGCGAGCCTTCGTATCTCAAACGCATCCGGGCGGAGGTGCTGCCGAACCTGCCGGATCTGCCGGGCGTGTACTTCATGCGCGACCGGCGGAACGCTGTGATCTACGTGGGCAAAGCAAAAAGCCTGAAAAACCGCGTCCGGAGCTATTTCGCCGCCGTCGACAACCATCGGCCTGAAATCCGCAGGCTGGTGCGCGACGTGCGCGACATCACGTGGGAGGAGACGGGCACCGAACTTTCCGCTCTCATCGAGGAATCGAAGGCCATCAAGCACCACACGCCGGCGTACAACCGCCTGCAGCTCAAGTACCGCGACTACTCCTTCCTCCGCCTCGATACCACGCACGCCTTCCCCACGCTCTCGCGGACGGTTCGTATCCACTCCGACGGCGCCGAGTATTACGGGCCCATCAGCCGGCGCAAGTCGGCAGACGAATTGGTGGAACTGATCAACCGTCTGTTTCAACTACGCGAATGCGACGACGGCACCTTCGCGCTCGGCCGCCCGTGCCTCTACCACGACATGGGCCGGTGCGCTGCGCCGTGCGTAGGGGGGGAGGCCGAGGCTGCGTATCCGATGGTCGTCGAGCAGGTTCGTACCTTCCTCGCCGGCCGAGACGACACCGTGCTCGACATGGTGGAGGAAGCGATGCTCGAAGCGTCCGCGATGATGGAATACGAGCAGGCCGGCTGGTTTCGGAACCAACTCGGGCGGCTCCGAAGGGCACTCAATGGCCGGCGGCACCTTGTTTCCGCCGTTCACGACCACCATGCCGTCTTGCTCGAACCCCTCGCCGACGGAAGCGGCACGCAGCTTTTCCTGATCCGCTACGGACGCCTCGTTGCGCGGATCAACGTGCCGACAGACCCATCACCTGCTCACGAAGCTGAAACACGATCGGCGCTGACCGAACATTTCGACCCCTCGCTTCCACCGCCGGAGCGTTTTGACCGCCCCGACGTAGACGAGATCCGCATTATCGCGCACTGGATGGGCCTTCGCGAGAACGCGACGAAACAGGTTCAGTGGGTCCCGGATACGGTATTCGAGGAGTTTGAGGAACGAATTCGGAATGCGATGTCTCGCTCTCCACACCTCGATGTCGCGACCGAAGTCACTACCGATGTAACCACCGAAGCAGTAGAAGTATGAAAGCCGCAGGAATCGGAGTTCTGGTGATGGTCCTGGTCGGCGTGTTCTGGCCACGTCCGGAGGTCCGCACCGGCGAGCCTGCACAGCCGCTTGAGGTTGAACTACCGCTCGGCGATTCGACGGTGGTACTCGCCGTACACGAGCATGGAGATCCAACGTTCTCCATGCTCGTCCTCCACGACGACGAGAACACGGCGGCCGAAGCCGGGGCTGCCTTTGTAGAAGAACACGGCGGCCGCCTGGTGGAGCTCCGCGCGCAGGGCGAGCGGCGCGTCAGCTTCTCAATCGACGGCAGGCACTACGACTTCGACCCGAACCGCATCTTTACGGATGTTGGCATCCGAACTAGGCTGGAGCCAGAGGCGACGGATGAAGCAGTTTGGGCAACGCGGATGTTCGCCGACAGCCTTCTGGTTGTCTACAACCCGCATGACGTTATTGTCACCCTTCACAACAACACCCCCGATAACTATTCGGTGCTCAGTTATGTGGGAGGCGGACAGTACGAGAACGATGCTGAGGCTGTCCACATGGAGGAAGGCGTCGATCCGGACGACTTCTTTTTCGTTACTGATCGCAATTTGTACGATGCCCTTCGCGCCGACGATTTCAACGTAGTACTCCAGAACGACGAGAGCGCTACAGACGATGGCTCGTTATCTGTCTGGGCTGCTCAGAACGACTTGCCGTACGTGAACGTGGAGGTGGAGCATGGCCATTTGGAGCAACAGAAATCGATGATTGAATCACTGGCGTTCCTTCTTCACATGATCGAACACTGATCACACACCCTTTGAGCATGCAGTTCTCCCTCGAAACCGCCCTCCCGATTTTGGAACGGACGCCGTCCGTGCTGAACGAGTTGTTGTGCGGCCTCGGCAACGAGTGGACGACGCCCAACGAAGGCCCCGAGACGTGGAGCCCGTTCGACGTGGTAGGCCATCTGATCCACGGCGACCGCACCGACTGGATTCCCCGGGCTCGCATCATCCTTGAGCATGGCGAGGCTCGGCCCTTCGATCCGTTTGATCGATTCGCTCAGTTTGAGGCGAGCCGGGGCAAGTCGATGAAGACGCTGCTGGATGAATTCGCGGCGCTCCGCGACCAGAACCTGATGGCGCTTCAGGACATGAATCTGAGCCGGGAAGACCTTAACAGGCGGGGGGTTCATCCGGAGTTAGGCACGGTCAGGCTCGGGCAGTTGCTCGCTACGTGGGTGGTGCACGACCTCGGGCACATCGCACAGATCAGCCGTGTGATGGCGAAGCAGTACGCCGGCGAAGTAGGCGTGTGGAAGCCCTACGTCGGCGTGCTCGGCGAACGGGTTGGCGCGTGATCGTTCCCCGATCCGAGTTCGTAGGTGATGCCATTGGGGAGCACTACGATGAATTGGACGAGTTCTATAGAGAGGTCTGGGGCGAACACGTGCATCACGGCCTGTTTGAACGTGGCGACGAATCTGTTGAGGAGGCCACCGAGGCCCTGATCAGGAAAGTTGCCGAGGCCGCACAAATCAACGCCGGCGATCACATCTGCGACGTGGGATGCGGCTACGGAGGCGCCGCGCGATGGCTTGCGGAGAACATGGGTGTGCGCGTGACGGGGCTGACGCTTTCTGAGGCACAGGCCACGTACGCTCAAACTCAATCCGTCCAGAATGGCATCCCAGAGCCGGTTATCCTGCTTCGAGATTGGTTAGAGAACGATCTGCCGGACAACCATTTTGATGCGGTCATTGCCATCGAGAGCACGGCGCACATGCCCGAGCGTCGGCGCGTTTTTTCGGAGATGGCGCGGGTTCTCAAACCCGGCGGACGCCTCGTCGCGTGCATCTGGATGACGAGTGAAGAACCCACGCCTCGAACTGTCAAGCATCTCCTTGAGCCCATCTGCCGGGAGGGCAGGTTGGCCGGGATGGGGAGTGCTTCGGAGAACCGGGCGTGGATAGAAGCCGCCGGCCTGACCGTCGAATCCGTCGAAGACCTGAGCCGCAGCGTTGCGCGAACGTGGACGATTTGTGCCAAACGCGTAACGGTAGGCATTCTTCGTAACAGCCGGTACCGCAGCTTCCTGTTCGATTCGTCCCGGCAGAATCGGGGCTTCGCACGCACGCTCCTCAGGCTTCGTCTTGCCTACGCCGTCGGGGCGATGAAATATGGCTTCGTGGTGGTAAGAAAGCCGATTTAATCTACGTGACCACCTTTAGCAAGGAACGTGATGGCCGATAACACATGCGCCCGTCATGTCCGCCTTCCCCCATATATTTTCGCGCACGAAGCCGTATGCGCACGCGCCAATTTCGTTTACCCGCGTGCTCTCACCCGACGCGGGCGACAAGCAACATGTGTTGCTGACGGTCTGGTTTTTATCCATGATGCCCATGATATTCGGGGGGCTCATGGTGCTACGCGGCTCGGCCATTCCTGTTGAGATCGGCGGAGTGGATATCCGCCTGACGTTTTATTTTCCGGTGGTCCTCTGTACGCTCTATGCGTTGTGGTTTGGATATTGGTGGGGCGCGATTCCCGCGTTCATCGCGCATGCAACGGTGGCGGTGGCAGGCGGGGTTGGAGTATGGTGGGCGCTACTGCTGGGCGTGACGGACTTGCTTGCTCTCGGTGTGCTAATTGTTGCCTATCAGGCAATGCCGGCATCGACGACGCTGCGCTCGGTCGGGTCGGTCGTCTTCTTCGTTCTCACGTCCTTCGTGGCCGTACTGGCCTCGTCGGCCGGTGCATTTGTCTGGGCGTTCGTGAAGGGGCTTTCTCCTGCCGAAACGCTGGATATCTGGAAAGGATGGTGGGTAGGTGGATTACTTCTACACCTGCTGGTTACGGCTCCCATTCTGTTTGTCTTCGGCCGTAGGGTGGAGAACTGGAAAAAGGATGCCGACCTGCGACCTACCCGGCCGGGCATCATGAGCCCAGCCCGCGTACTTATCGCGTACGGCCTGGCAGTTTGCGCCCTCGTTGGGTACGGTTTTCTCGTTCGATACTTCGAATGGGGAGACGTGGTAACGTCGGAGGTACTCACGCCAGAAGTGTTCTCCACCCTGAACGGACTTTCCCTGCTTCAATGGATAACCTTTGGATTCATCGGCCTGGCGGGCTACTTCGGGTTTCTCATCTCAAAAGGTTGGAGTAAGACCGCCGCCGATTTGGCTGTCGCCAACGAGCTTCTTCTGGAACTCCTTGATCAGCGCGAACTGGATCAGGCTCGCCTTGTGGAGTTCGCCGTTGAACAGGAGCAGGCTCGCCACGCCCGCGACACGTTCTTCTCCATCATCTCGCACGACCTGCGCGGCCCGATGGGATCGCTTCTCGGGTTATCGAAGGTGGCCGAAAACCGGTTGGGTGGACACGATGATAGAGAGTTGGTCGAAATGGCCGGGTTGATGCACCGTTCGGCCGAGCGGTTGTACAGCTTGCTGATCAACTTACTGGAATGGGCGCGTCTTCAAGCAGGTCAAATGCGCGTGGAACGCGAGCATCTGAACCTGTCTGAGCATGTGGATAGCGTGATTGGTGTAGTGAGTGGCGCCGCGTCCGAAAAGTGTGTCTGGCTCAATAACCGCGTCTCGCCGGATACAAGCGCGTGGGCCGATCCTACCATGCTACGATCCGTTCTACAGAACCTGATAGGCAACGGTCTCAAATTCACCGAGGAAGGCGGAAGCGTTACGGTTCGTGCAGATGAGGGCAACAATCAGCTTACCATCTCAGTGCAGGACACCGGCGTTGGCATGAGCGAAGAAGACATGGGGCGTCTATTCCGAATCGAAGAGTCGCTTTCGCGGACGGGTACCGCCGGCGAACGAGGCAGCGGCCTCGGGCTCATCCTGTGCAAGGAAATGGTTGAGCGGCACGGAGGGACGATCTCTGTAGAGAGTGTTCTGGGCGAAGGCTGCACGTTCCGCGTCGTGCTTCCGGTCGAATCACAGAATCCGGAGCGCAAAAGCGTGCTCGAACTTGCTGAAACCGAGTAGGGGCGCACGTGAAGGATGAATGCTGAACGGTGAAGTCGTTCTTCGGGCTTTGCTCTTCGTTCTTCGAGCTTCGGGGTGCAGAGCTGTAACCACGGACTCCTGTTCTCCGTCCTCCGTCCTCCGTCTTCTGTCCTCCGACTCGACAAGCTCGACGAGCACGCTCTACTGCACTGTCCTCAGTCCGACATTCGGGTCGGCCTTCGCGACAAATCGCACAGTCGCTTCGTGGTTGGGCCGGTGATGGGCTCGGTATATTTTCGTTCTCTTTACGCAAGCGAACGCATTCTCAGCCATGGCCACCACTACATCTGACATCCGCAACGGCCTCACGCTCGTCTGGAACGGCGGCCTCTGGACGGTAATAGAGTTTCTCCACGTCAAGCCCGGGAAGGGCCCCGCGTTTGTCCGTACGAAGCTGAAGAACGTGCGCAACGGCAAGATGGTGGACAATACGTTTCGCGCCGGCGAGCGCCTCGAAACGGCGCGTGTCGAGCGCCGTGTGATGCAGTACCTCTACGAGGATGAGCTTGGCCTTCACTTCATGAACACCGAGACGTACGACCAGATTGCGCTTCAGAAGAGCCTCGTGCCGGGCAAGGAGTTCATCAAGGAAGGCGGCAACGTGGACGTACTGGTCGACGCAGGCACCGAAGAGCCGCTGTCCGTAGAGATTCCGCGCCACGTAGAATTGATCATCACCGCAACCGACCCTGGGCTGAAAGGAGACACGGCCACCGGCGCCACCAAGCCCGCCACCCTCGAAGGCGGCGCTGTTGTCAACGTTCCCCTGTTCCTCAACGAGGGCGATCTCATCCGGGTGGACACCTCGACCGGCGAGTACCAGACGCGTGTTAACGCCGCCTGATTGATCCCCTCGCCGAATTCCTTCAGCGGCGGTACCTTCCATTCTTCGCCCGCCCAGCAGTTTTCAAGATTATGGATCTCGAACTAATCGAACGGCTCCTTGAGATCGTGGCCCAGAGCGGTATGGCCGAGGTCGAAGTGGAGCAGGACGACTTCAAAATGGTTGTACGCGCGCATCCGACGACTGCGCCCACTGCAGCACCAGCCGTTGCAGCGATGGCGCATCCCATTGCGGCCGCCGCGGTTGTGGAAGCGACCGCGCCGACGATGGCAGCGCCCCAGGCAGTAGGCGGAGATGGAGTAGCGGCTGATGCGGGTGGTACAATTGTTCGGGCGCCAATTGTGGGCACGTTTTACTCGGCGCCGGGCCCAGACGCGGATCCTTTCGTGAAGGTCGGTGACCGCGTGGAAGTGGGCGCCGTGCTCTGCATCATCGAAGCGATGAAGCTGATGAACGAGATCCAGAGCGAGCACGCGGGCGTGGTGAAGCAGATCCTTGCAGAGAACGCCCAGCCCGTCGAATACGATCAGCCCCTGTTTATCATTGAGGAAGCCTAAGAGGCTGTTGAAATACGTCATCCTGCCTTCCCGCCATGCGACGGGACTCTCGGCCGATCTCTGCGTTGCCCCGCAGTTCTGCGGGGCCGAATCACATATTCGGCTACGATCTCGCGCCTCGATCTCGGCCAAGATTCGCGGGCCTCGCTTACAGCGTAGTATTTCAACAGCCTCCTAAGGGCTTGCCGGCTGCGTGAGAACGCGCCTTCCATCACAGCCTGCACCGTCCCATAATGGAGGCGGAAATGTGGGGTAATCCCGTTTTTCACGCTGTCACTTAATGATTCAGAAGATTCTCATTGCTAACCGTGGCGAGATCGCATTGCGCGTGATACGAACGTGCCACGAGATGGGCATCAAGACCGTGGCGGTGTACTCCACGGCCGACCGCGACACGCTGGCCGTACGCTTTGCCGACGAGGCTGTGTGTATCGGCCCCCCTGCGTCCAGCGAGAGCTACCTCAGGGTGGATCGCATCATTGCCGCAGCAGAAGTCACCGGAGCAGACGCCATCCACCCCGGCTACGGGTTTTTGGCTGAGAACGCCGATTTTGCAGATGTCTGTGCGGATCACGACCTGATTTTCATCGGCCCGACGCCCGAGACCATCCGCAAGATGGGTGACAAAAGCGTGGCCAAGGAAACGATGCGGGCAGCAGGCGTGCCGGTTGTGCCGGGTTCGGACGGCGAGGTCGAGGATGTAGAGGAAGCCGCGCGTGTGGCCGACGAGTTCGGCTACCCGGTGATGATTAAGGCAAGCGCGGGCGGTGGCGGGCGTGGGATGCGGATGGCAACCGACGCGGCCGATCTCCGCAATCAGTTTGTTGCCGCCAGTACCGAAGCCGAGGCTGCGTTCGGCAACGGCGAGGTTTACGTCGAGAAGTTTGTCGAAGAACCGCGCCACATCGAGATCCAGGTCGTCGGCGACGGGCAGGGCAATGTGATCCATTTCGGCGAGCGCGAGTGCTCCATCCAGCGCCGCCACCAGAAGCTCCTGGAAGAAGCTCCCAGCCCCTTCGTTGACGAAGCGCTGCGCGCCAGGATGGGCGAGGCCGCCATCATGGGCGCAGAGGCCGTCAACTACGCGGGCGCGGGTACGGTAGAGTTCCTTGTGGACAGGAACAAGGACTTCTACTTCATGGAGATGAACACGCGCATTCAGGTGGAGCATTGTGTGACGGAAGAGGTGACGGACACCGACCTTATCGAATGGCAGATTCGTATAGCGGACGGTGAGAAGATTGTGTCCGGCGACCGCCATCTGAATGGTCACGCTATCGAGTGCCGCATCAATGCGGAGGATCCGTTCAACAACTTTTCGCCCTCACCGGGCACCATCGAGGGCTTTCACTCGCCGAAAGGCCTTGGCGTCCGCTGCGACACGCACGTCTTCGCAGGCTACAGCATCCCGCCGCACTACGATTCGATGATCGCCAAGCTCATCGTCCGCGATCACAACCGCGAGCGGGCCATCAGCAGAATGCTCCGCGCGCTGGATGAGTTCGTCATCGAGGGCGTGAAGACCACCATTCCCTTCCATCAACAACTTCTTATGGACGAGCGCTTCCGCGCCGGCGACTTCGATACGAAGTTCCTGGAGCGTTTCGAGCTTGCGCCGCCGGAGGTGGTAGTTGCTGGTTAGCAGGGATGTACGACCAACGGCTGATGCTGGGTGCTAGGCCATCGCGCACTCCGAAACTCTTCATCCTTCAACTTTCATCCTTCAACTTTCATCCTTCAACGCATGACTTTCCCCGACGACCGCCGTTACACGACCGATCACGAGTGGATCCGCCTGGGCGACGACGGCCTGGCCGCAATTGGCGTTACCGATTACGCGCAAGGCGAGCTCGGCGATATCGTTTTTGTGGAGTTGAAGCCCGAAGGCGCGGACGTGGGCCCGGACGAGGTTTTCGGCACGGTGGAGGCTGTGAAGACGGTCTCCGAGTTGTTTGCGCCGGTCGCGGGCACCATAGAGGCGATCAATGAAGCGCTCGAAGACGCGCCCGAGACCGTCAACAGCGACCCGTACGGAGAAGGGTGGATGGTGAAAATCCGACCGGCAAACCCCGACGACATCGATGCCCTCATGACGGCCGATGAATACAAACGCATGGTGGGGGCAGAGGCCTGAGTGCGTATTGCGTGTCACGTATTGCGTACGACCTCAATCAACAGTGAAATACGCAATACGAAATACGTAACATGAACCACCAACTTATCGTCGTCCTTGATTATGGAAGTCAGACCACGCAACTGATCGCTCGGCGCGTGCGGGAGGCCGGCGTGTACTGCGAGATCCATCCGTGTACATTCCCCGTGGCCGTGGTGGCGGCAATGCAGCCGGTCGGATTGATCCTATCCGGCGGGCCGTGCTCCGTGTACGACGACGGTGCTCCGCAACTCGATCCCACGCTCCTTAATTTGAGGCAGCCCGGGTCGGATGAACCCGTTCCGGTCCTCGGTATCTGTTACGGCCTGCAGGCGATGGCGCACGTGCTTGGAGGCAGCATAGAACCTGATGAAAAACGTGAATTCGGTCGTGCAAGGCTCGGATCGCACGATGACACGCCTTTGTTCGATGGTGTCCCTGAAGGCTCTGTGGTGTGGATGAGCCACGGCGATCGCCTCACGGCGCTGCCGGAGGGCTTCCGTGTAATCGCGGGGACGGACGATGCTCCCATTGCAGCCGTGGCGGCCGGCGAGCAGCCCTACTACGGTGTCCAGTTCCACCCCGAGGTCGTCCACACGGAGCACGGAGCACGGTTGCTGGAGAACTTCGTGCTCCGCATCTGCGGCTGTCGTGGCGACTGGTCGATGGGTTCGTTTGTGGAGGAAAAGAAACGCGCGATCCTTGAACAAGTCGGCAACGATCATGTCATCCTGGGGCTCTCCGGCGGTGTGGATTCCTCCGTGGCGGCTGTGTTGCTTCACGAAACCCTCGGCAATCAACTCACGTGCATCTTCGTCAACAACGGATTGCTACGGGAGGGCGAGTACGAGCAGGTGCAGGCCACCTTCCGCGACGGCTTAGACATCGACTTGCGCGCCGTGGACGCCTCCGACCTCTTCCTTAACCGCCTCGAAGGTGTGGACGACCCGGAGCAGAAGAGGAAAATCATCGGCCACACATTCATCGAGGTATTCGATCAGGCGACCGAAGCCATCACAACAAAGCTCGGTACGAAGCCGCGCTTCCTGGCGCAGGGCACCCTCTACCCGGACGTGATCGAGAGCGTCAGCTTCCGCGGCCCATCCGCCACCATCAAAACCCACCATAACGTGGGCGGCCTGCCCGAGGAACTTGGCTTCGAACTCATCGAGCCCTTCCGTGAACTGTTCAAGGACGAGGTTCGAGCGGTCGGCCGCGAGTTGAACGTGCCCGACGCCATCATCAGCCGCCATCCGTTTCCCGGACCTGGCCTTGCCGTGAGGCATCTCGGGGCGGTAACTCGCGAAGGGCTGGCGTTGCTCAAGCAGGCCGACAAGATTTTCATTGACGAACTTCACGAAAACGGCCTCTACGACGACGTGTGGCAGGCTTTTGTGGTGCTGCTGCCGGTGCGGTCGGTTGGTGTGATGGGCGACTACCGGACCTACGAACAGGCGGTGTGCATCCGCGCCGTCACGTCGGTGGACGGCATGACTGCCGACTGGGCGCACCTTCCGCACGAATTCCTCGGCCGCGTCTCCAACCGCATCATCAACGAGGTGCACGGCATCAACCGCGTGGCATACGATATATCCATCAAGCCCCCGGCGACTATCGAGTGGGAGTAGGAAGTTCAGAGCAGGATGCGTAAGGTTGTGGGGCTTCTCTAACTTGACGCGCCTTCCTAGGAGGCTGTTGAAATACGTCATCCTGCCTGCGACGGCGCCTCTCGGCCGATCTCTTCGTTGCGAGATGCTCGCCGAATCACCGATTCGACTGCGATCCCGCGTCTTGATCTCAACCGAGATGCGCTCCCCGACAAGTCGGGGTAGGCTGTCTCGGCGACAGAGCACGTAATTCAACAGCCTCCTAAACACAAATCCTAAACACAAGTCCTGACACGATGGCCCGCTGGATTCTTTTTGTAAGCCTCTTAGTTGCCGCTCCCTTTGTTCGCGCCCAGCCGGATACCGCCTCGCGCATCCCGGCGGCCGAGACCAGCTTCGACAGCGGCATCAGCAGCTATGAGAGCGGCGAGTACGCCGAGGCCTTTCGCCTTTTTTCCCGCGCAGCGGAAGATTTTGGTTACAACGCACGGACGACGGCGGCACTGCTCATGGCGGGCAAATCGGCTTACGCCGACGGCGACTCCGGTCAGGCCCTATCGACGCTAACGACCTTCGTGCGCCTCTACCCGCGCAGCCGCTATGTGGACGAGGCTGAAGACGTGATCCGGAAAGCCGTGCAAGGCGGGCCGACGGGGCCGGACGTTTTCGAGCTGGGCGTAATCCTCCCTGCTACCGGCGAGAGTGGCTACCTGGCACAAGCACTGTTCAACGGCGTCCGGCTTGCTGTAGATGCCCACAATGCCCGCGCTCCGAGGCGCCCTGTGCGGCTCATTTTTCGGGATACCGAAGGCTCCGAAGCGGGCGCGAGCGTGGCCATGAACCTCGTCGTGCGTGAAGGCGTGGAGGCCGTGATTGGGCCACTGTTTAGCATGGAGGCGATTTCTGCCGCTGGTGTGGCGGAGCGAGAGCGTATTGTGCTCATCGCGCCGCTTGCTACCGAGGAAGGGGTTTCTTCCGGCCGCCGATTTGTGTTTCAGGTCAATTCCACCTTTTCGATGCGGGGTCGTGTGATGGCGCGCTTTGCGGTGGAAGACCTCCAACTAGGCCGCCTGGGTGTCGTGGCCGAGACCGGCTCCTACGGCGAAGTGATGGC
>JADFQN010000032.1 GCA_022561755.1 Bacteroidota bacterium | reverse complement strand
AGTAGAACTGCGGGCGGTAGCCCTTGAAGAACGGCGTGTGGCGGCCGCCCTCGTCCTTCGAGAGGATGTACACCTCGCACTCGAACTCCTTGTGGGGCGTCACGCTGCCGGGCTTGATCACCACCATCCCGCGCTCGACGGCATCCTTGTCGATGCCCCGAAGCAGAATCCCAGCGTTGTCGCCCGCCTGGGCCGCGTCGAGCAGCTTGCGGAACATCTCAACGCCCGTCACGGTCGAGCTCAGCTTCTCTTCCTGCATCCCTATGATGTCCACCGGCTCGCCCACCTTGACCGAGCCGCGCTCCACGCGGCCTGTCACCACGGTGCCGCGGCCCGTGATCGAGAAGACGTCCTCGACCGGCATCAGGAACGGCTTGTCGATCTCGCGCTCCGGCGTCGGTATGTAGCTGTCTACCGCCGCCATCAGCTCCTCCACCTTCGCCTCCCACTCGGCCTCGCCGTTGAGCGCGCCGAGGGCCGAGCCCTGGATAACAGGAATGTCGTCGCCGGGGAACTCGTACGCGCTAAGTAGCTCGCGGATCTCCATCTCCACCAGCTCCAGAAGCTCCTCGTCGTCAACGAGGTCGGTCTTGTTCATGAACACCACGATGTAGGGCACGCCCACCTGGCGCGCCAGCAGAATGTGCTCGCGCGTCTGCGGCATCGGGCCGTCGGTGGCGGCCACCACCAGAATGGCGCCGTCCATCTGGGCCGCGCCCGTCACCATGTTCTTAACGTAGTCGGCGTGGCCGGGGCAGTCCACGTGCGCGTAGTGCCGCGCCTCCGTCTCGTACTCCACGTGCGCCGTCGCGATCGTGATGCCGCGCTCGCGCTCCTCGGGGGCGTTGTCGATCTCGTCGAAGGCGGTGAACTCGCCGCCGTACTTCGCGGCGAGCACCTTCGTGATCGCCGCCGTCAGCGTCGTCTTGCCGTGGTCTACGTGGCCGATCGTGCCCACGTTCACGTGGGGCTTCGTGCGCTGGAATGTCTCCTTAGCCATGGCTGGTAGTCGTCTTCAGAGTGAAAGAGGGAGGTGATAGAAGGTGGAAGAACAGGAGGTCAGGCGGCGATAGCTGTGCCGCCCTGGCTGTCGATAATTTCTTCTGCGATGGATTTGGGTACTTCGGAGTAGTGGTCGAACTGCATCGAGTAGATGGCGCGGCCCTGCGTGTTGGAGCGGAGATCGGTGGCGTAACCGAATATCTCCGACAGCGGCACGTGGGCCTTGATAACCTGCGCGTCGCCGCGTTGGCCCATACCCTCAATATGTCCACGGCGGCTGTTAAGGTCGCCGATGACGTCGCCCATGTACTCTTCGGGCGTGGTAACCTCCACGGCCATGATGGGCTCCATCAGAATCGGCTTGGCCTTGCGGGCAGCTTCACGGAACGCCATCCGGCCTGCAATTTCGAACGAAAGCTGGTCGGAGTCGACGTTGTGGTACTTGCCGTCGTGGAGGCGGGCACGAATCCCCTCGACCGGGTAACCGGCAATCGGGCCACGGTCGAGCGCACTTTGGATGCCCTTCTCGACGCTCGATATGAACTCGCGCGGGATATTGCCGCCCTTGATTTCGTCGATGAACTCGAAGCCGGTACCGTCTTCGGTCGGCGAGAATTCGATCTCGACTACGGCGAACTGGCCACGGCCACCCGACTGCTTCTTGTGTGTGTATTTGAGGTCAATACTGCCACGGATGGCCTCGCGGTAGCTCACCTGCGGCGTACCGACGTTGGCCTCCACATTGAACTCGCGCTTGAGGCGGTCCACGATAATCTCGAGGTGCAATTCGCCCATGCCGGCGATAATCGTCTGGCCCGTTTCATCGTCGGTAGACACCTTGAACGTCGGATCTTCCTCGGCGAGCTTCTGAAGGCCGGTACCTAGCTTGTCGATGTCGGCCTTGGTCTTAGGCTCAATGGCGATGCGGATTACCGGCTCGGGGAAGTCCATCGTCTCGAGCACGACCGGATGGTTCGGGTCGGTAAGTGTGTCCCCCGTTCGTACAACCTTGAGGCCTACGATGGCGCAGATGTCGCCCGCCCTCACCTGGTCCACGTCCTCGCGCGAGTTGGCGTGCATGAACAGAAGGCGTCCTGCACGTTCCTTTTTCTCGGTGTTGGCATTGAACACCGGCGAGCCCTTGTCGAGCGTACCGGAGTAGACCCGCGCAAACGTAAGCTTGCCGACATACAGGTCGGTGGCAATCTTGAATGCGATGGCAGCGAACGGACCGTCAGGGTCGGGCTCGCGCGTCACGATTTCGTCGCTGCGCGGAAGGTGGCCCTCAATTGGCGGCACATCCAATGGGCTCGGGAGGAAGTCAATCACCCCATCAAGCAGTCGCTGGATGCCCTTGTTCTTGAAGGCAGAGCCGCAGAACACCGGTGTGATGTCGAGGGCGATGGTCGCCTTGCGGACGACTTTCTTAATCTCTTCCGGCTCGATGTTTTCGCCTTCGAGGTACTTCAGGAGGAGCTCGTCGTCGTACTCGGCTATGGCTTCAAGAAGGTTTATCCGCCAGTGCCGGGCCGTGCTCTTGAGGTCTTCAGGAATTGGGATTTCATCCCACGTGGCGCCCTGCGTGGAGTCGTGCCATACGATGCCCTTGGCCTCAATCAGGTCAATGACGCCGCGGAACATCTCGCCTTCACCAATCGGTATCTGAACCGGGACGGCTTTCGCCTTCAAGCGGTCTTTCATCGCCTGAACGGCCGCGGGGAAATCGGCGCCCGTGCGGTCCATCTTGTTGATGAACGCAATGCGGGGGACGCTGTACTTGTCCATCTGCCGCCAGACCGTCTCCGACTGCGGCTCCACGCCCCCTACCGAGCAAAACAGCGCAACCGCGCCGTCGAGCACGCGGAGGGAACGCTCCACCTCAACCGTAAAGTCGACGTGGCCGGGGGTATCGATGATGTTGATGCGGTGGCCGTCCCATTCTGCCGTGGTAGCGGCCGACGTAATGGTGATGCCGCGCTCTTTCTCCTGCTCCATCCAATCCATAGTGGCGCCACCCTCATGCACCTCACCAATGCGGTGTAGGCGGCCGGTATAGAACAGGATGCGCTCCGTAGTCGTAGTCTTTCCAGCGTCAATGTGCGCCGTTATGCCGATGTTCCGCGTCTTGTCGAGCGAGAAAGATTTTCCGTGGATGCTCATCGTCGTGCTTCGAGCTCTGGGCTTTGGGCTCTCTAAAGTCGGAAGTGGGCAAAGGCCTTGTTCGCCTCGGCCATACGGTGCGTGTCGTCCTTCTTCTTCACGGCTCCACCTTCGCCCTTCGAAGCGGCCATCAATTCGGCAGCGAGGCGGTTGGACATGCTCTTGTCGCCGCGCTGGCGGGCGTACTGAATCAGCCAGCGGAACGCGAGGGTGGTCCGGCGCTCGGGGCGAACTTCGATCGGCACCTGGTAGGTGGCGCCGCCAACACGGCGGCTGCGGACCTCAACGAGCGGCGCCACGTTGTTGATGGCCTTGCGGAAGACCTCGACACCCGGCTCGCCGCTCCGCTCCTCAATCGAATCGAACGATCCGTATACGAGCTTCTGCGCGATACTTTTCTTGCCGTCGCGCATGATGGCTGCGATGAACTTGGCAACGGTAACGTCGCCATAAATCGGATCGGGGGTAGGGATCCGCTTTTCTGCTTGCTTTCTGCGCATGAGCCTGTAACGTTGGACCCGTGGTCGGGATCAGGGCGGCGAGTAGCCGCGCGCTTCAATTCTTAGCGCTTCAATTCTTAGGGCGTTTGGCGCCGTACTTGGAGCGACTCTGGCGGCGATCTGCGACACCAGCTGTATCGAGCGCGCCACGGACGATGTGGTACTTCACGCCCGGAAGGTCTTTGACACGACCCCCACGAACGAGCACGATGGAGTGCTCCTGAAGGTTGTGCCCCTCGCCGGGGATGTACGCGATGATCTCGTAGCCGTTGGTGAGGCGCACCTTCGCCACCTTCCGCAGGGCCGAGTTCGGCTTCTTTGGCGTGGTGGTGTAAACGCGGGTGCAGACGCCCCTGCGCTGCGGGTTCCCCTGCAGCGCAACCGACTTTGATTTTTTCCGCTTCGGCGAACGCCCTTTGCGGACAAGTTGTTGAATTGTAGGCACGTGTTGGCGTGAGTTCGTGGGTTGAGCCGCGTCACCGAAATCCTCAAAGTGGCGAGCGTTCAGTCTTATAAGATACGGAGTGCCCGGCCCCAACCTCAACGTTGGCACACCATCAATATCCTGCGAAGCGCCCCAGATTGGCCGTCCTGGTGTAAAGCTTCAGCGAACAATGAAAACTGATATAGATCACTTGATCGGTTTACTGAAGGCACCTCTTCTTTCACCGAACGGGTTCACGTGGCGCTACATGTCCTCATCGGCCGTCAGCGAACCCGCCTCGGTTTCCGCTGCCCCATCGCCGCCGAGAGGCGCCTCACCGTTTGATGGCGCCACACTGTCCGCGTCCCCATCCTGTGTAGCGGTTTCCGTAGCAGATTCGCCATCGTCAGGAGTAGCAGGCCGATCGTAGGTGGGTCGCTCAAACGGCCGCTCTCCCAGGAGTTCTTTAAGATCGTTCTCGTTGAGCACTTCGCGTTCAAGGAGTGCCTCTGCCATCGTTCTGAACACTTCATCCTTCTCTTCCAAAAGCCTGCGTGCGCGGTCGTGGACCTCATCGACGATGCGTTTCACTTCGGCGTCAATCAACTCTGCCGTCTTCTCGGAGTACGGCTTGTAGAACTGCATCTCCTGCCGTTTCGCCACATTGAAGTTGACGTGCCCCACCGCTTCGCTCATGCCGAACTGGATGACCATCGCGTAGGCCATTCCGGTAATCTGCTCCAGATCGCTCTGGGCGCCGGTTGAGAGGTGGTTGAAAATGATCTCCTCCGCCACCCGGCCTCCCATCGCCATCGTCATCCGATCCAGAAACATTTGCTCGGTGGTGATATACCGCTCGTCCGGCAGCATCTGGGCGAACCCAAGCGCTGCGAGCCCGCGCGGTATGATGGACACCTTAATAACAGGGTCGGCGTGCTCGAGGAACCAACCGATGGTAGCGTGGCCGGCCTCGTGGAAGGCCACAATCTTCTTCTCTTCCGGCAAGATGAGCTTGTTTTTCTTCTCAAGCCCACCGATGACGCGGTCAATCGCCTTCTCAAAATCGACCGCCTCGACGGCGTCCTTGCCCTCCCGCGAGGCCAGCAGCGCAGCCTCGTTGCACACATTCGCGATCTCCGCCCCGGCGAAGCCCGGCGTCATGTTCGCCAGCATCTCCATGTCCGTCCCCTCACCCATGGTAAGGTCCCGCGTATGGACCTTGAAGATGGCCGCTCGCTGTAGGCGATCCGGCCGATCCACCATGATCTGGCGATCGAAGCGGCCGGGTCGGAGAAGCGCTGAATCCAGCACGTCAGGCCGGTTGGTGGCGGCCATGATAATGACGCCCTTGTCGGTGTTGAAGCCGTCCATCTCCGAGAGGAGCTGGTTCAGCGTGTTCTCGCGCTCGTCGTTTCCGCCTACGAACGCGCCCCGTCCGCGCGTACGCCCAATGGCGTCGATCTCGTCGATAAAGATGATGCTCGGGGCTTTTTCCTTGGCCTGTTTGAAGAGGTCGCGCACGCGCGCTGCGCCGACACCCACGAACATTTCCACAAAGTCGGAGCCGGAGAGCGAGAAGAACGGCACGCCGGCCTCTCCGGCTACCGCCTTGGCGAGGAGCGTCTTGCCCGTTCCCGGAGGCCCGACGAGCAGCACGCCCTTAGGCAGCTTGCCGCCGAGGCGGGTGAACTTCTTTGGGTTCTGGAGGAACTCAACCACCTCTTCGACTTCGTCCTTCGCCTCGTCCAGTCCGGCCACATCCTCGAACGTGAACTGTTGGCCCTCCATCGCATCAAAGAGAACGGCCTTGTTCTTCCCTATGTTGAGCAACTGCTGGCCGGGGCCGCCCATCCGGCGAAGAATGAAAACCCAGAACACGACAATCAGGCCGAGGAAGAACAGCCACGAGAGCAGATTGCCCAGCCACGTATCCGAGTAGCGTGCGTTGAATTCGACCGGCGCGAGGTTTTCTTCCACACGGGCGTCGTTTACCTCGGTGAGGAACTGGGTAAGGTCGTGGTCCGACGGCTTCGTGGTGGAGAACCTGCGCTCAGCCTTGCCGGAGTCATCCTGGCGAAATGAGCGCGGCGGATCGGCGGCTTCAACGTGACCGTCACTAATGGCGGCTGCGGTGTAGAAACCACTCACATCCACGTCATCCGAGATTGTTAGCTCGGCAACGTAGCCCGCCTCAACCTGCTCCAGGAACTCGGAGTAGTCTACCTCGCGCCCTCCGCCGGTCCAGAAAAACGTCTGGAGCGCCAGCAAGCCGAGCAAAACAAAGACGAGGATGTAGAACCCGCTCAGCGAAAAGCGAGGCCGCTTTTCGCTCGGGCGCGCGTCGGGCTTCTCATCGCCGCCGCGTGGGTTCATTAAGTCGCGCTCGGGCTTCGCCATAGACTAATCTTACGCGTTATTGCAGCCTGACACAGGCCGCTCTGATACAGAACAGCCGAACAGCGTCGCAGGCAGACAGGTTCCGCCTCCACCTAGCCTTCGTCAATCCGGCCGGAGCCTATCCAGGTCCGCAGCGTCCAGAAGCTCAAAGCCGCGGATCGATACGATCTCAAGATCCCTTCCGACGCCTGTTTTGGGGAGATCATCGCGGACGGCCTCTGCTTCCTCAACGGAGGCAAACTGGCCAAGGAGAAGCATGTAGAGCACGCGGCTGTCGCTGCTTTCCTGAACGACCGCAGCGCGGAGGCCCCTCTCACTGAAGTTGCGAAGCATGGCTTGCGCGGCTAGCGGGCTTGGGACGGACGCGACCTTCCAACCAAAGCCACCCACATCTGCATTCAACGGAACATCGCCGGCCAGCCCGAAGGTGCCTTCAGGCGATGCGTCTACGACCTCTTGAGACAGCGGCGCCATCACGTCTACCACGACATCCAGGCTGTCTTCCCCTGGCTCCAGTAACTCTTCAACAGCATTCAGTACGGCATCCAACGCGGCTCTGCGGGCGCTTGCATGCGCGGCATACTCCGTCCCTGGGTACCGCACCTCCACGAGGTGGTACAGGTCGTCCAGACTGAGAAACACGGTTTGCCCACCCAGTGAATCGGCCGCAACTTCAGGGCGCGGACCTTCATCGGCGGTAACCGTAGAGTCAGCCGCCGCATGGGCGCCATCTTCTGGCAATCCGATGCCAAGAGAATCGATGCCGAGAGATTCGATACCCGGAGAGTCGATAGCCAAAGAGTCGATACCCGGAGAGTCGATAGCCGGAGAGTCGATAGCCAAAGAGTCGATACCCGGAGAGTCGATAGCCGGAGAGTCGATACCTGGAGAGTCGATGCCGAGAGAGTCGATGCCAGGCGAATCGATAGCTGGAGGGTCAAGAGCGAGAGAGTCGGTGGGGATATCCGGAGTGTGCGGCTCCCGCGGAGCTTGTTCACGCGGATCATCCCCGCCCGCTATCTGTGGAGGGGCTAGAAGACCTGGTTTTTGCGGGAGGTCTTGCCCATCCTCGTCCTCTTCGCCGGGGTCTTCGATCAGTTCTTCGTCCGGCTCGCCGGGCGCTTCAGTTTCTTCCCCTGGCGCAGCGTCGGCGCCTCCTGAAAACTCGAGCACTTCTTCCAGAAGCGCCTCAGGGACGAGTTCTCCTGGAATCCCGGGTTCCAGATCGAGGCTATCCCTCCTTGCCCATTCGGCAAAGATGAAGCCCGATGCCAGCAAGGCTCGGGGCGTAACGTCATCGTCGGATGCGCGTGCGCCAATGTCAAGCATTTGACCGAGCGCCTTCATATACGATCCGCCTTGCCAATGCCCATACGCCTGGTCGTAGGCTGCTTCGGCAAGTGCGCGGGCGTCTACGGTTGCTTCTTGCTCCAACGGAGGTAATCCCAGCCGCTCGCGGGCTTGCGCTGCCTGCGCCGAAAGCGGCTGATCCTCAATCACTTGCCGGTACAGCGCCTCGGCTTCGGCATCTCGGCCCTGCGCTCCATGCACCTCTGCCAGCGCATACCGCGCGCGGGTAGCGACGGGCTGATCGGCATCCTGGTTAACGACAAGGCCATACCAATACGCGGCCGAATCCGGTTTGGCCAACGAAAGGAAAAACACGTTGCCGAGTTCGTAGCGCAACTCGGCCCTTTGGCTTCTGACGCGGGCCTGCGCTTCTTCTGTCCGGGGCACGTTAGAAATATCCAGCGGCGGAGGCCCCGTAGTATTCCCCGGGTTGCCCTGGTCCTGATCTCCGCCGGCCTCCGGCCCGCGCGCTTCCACCACTGCGGATTGAAGAGCCTGAAGGCGTCGCCAATTGGGCGCGAGTGGCCGTTCTCCCCAAATACGCTCGAACGCGAGCAGGGCGTCCTGGCTTCTGGCGGGGTCGCGATAGTTCAGAAACCCTGCCTCAATGCCGGTTCCTTCACCAAATACGCGTCCCCCCTCATCGCGCTCCACCGGGAACTCTCCGCCTCGGGCTATGGGCGTGTTGCCAAAACCCTGCCCGGCTCGCCGTGCGGCCACAGCGCGCTGTTCATCCTCCCATCGTCTTATCCTCGCACTTTCGATGGCAGCAATGGCAGCCCGGAAATCCTCTGCACCAAGACTTCCCAGGTAGAGCAACGAGTCGGTCTCGGCAAGTTCCGTAGCAATGGATGCGTACGACCGATACACCTCGGCGCTCCTTCGCACGTCCCTCAATGCTACCCGCGTTACCAGCTCTTCCCTTCCCGGCTCGCTACGAACGTTGGTCGCGGCCGTATCGAAGTATGCCGCAGCGCGCACATAATCGTTGGCCTCGTCGCGGAAGAACTCGGCATAACGGTAATAGGCCTCGCCACGCACGTTGTTCGCTCTGAAATCCTCGTCGTACAACAACATGTTGAAGCGTTGTTCGGCTTCATCCAACTGATCCGCGGCGCCGAGCAAGCGAGCGTACGCCAACTCCACTTCCGCTCGGTTCTGGAAGTTCTTGCCATCGCGGCGCATGCGTCTTACCAAAACAAGCGCTCGCTCCGTATTGCCGGCATCGATACCGAGCACGAGCGCCTCGCTAAGTTTTGCGGCATAGCTCAACTCATAGATAGGGCGATGGCTGGCTACGTCGGCGTAGGCGGCAGCGGCTTCCTCGTACTCGCCATCGGCTTCAAGAACCTGCCCGAGCAAGAACTGGGCACGGCCGGAAAGATCTTTATCCTCTGTTTCTGGGATGCCCATCCTGAGCGCCTCGGAGGCATCGGCCCACTGGCGCTGCTGTACGTACAGCTCGGCGAGAGCTAACTGTAGCTTGGAGCGCCACTTCGGTCGTATGTCCGGCTGGGCCAACCCTTCCTCAAGTACAGAGGTCGCCTCCTCGTAGCGTTCGCTCGCCGCCAGAGTGCGCCCGAGCCAGAACCGCGCCTCGTCGGCCAGTTCCAACTGGTCGCGCTCGAGCGCTGCCCCTATGGTTTCGCGGAACTTCCCTTCCGCCCCAACAAAGTTGTTTTGGTAGAAATAGGCCTTCCCGATAAGTAGCAGGGCGTCGTCGGCCCACTTGGAATCAGGGCGTTCCCGAAGCAGATCGGCGCTCTTCTCAATAGCCTGCTCGAACTGGGTGTCGGCCGTTGCCGACCCGCTTTGTGTAGCCGGGAAGATGGAAACGAACCGACTGCGGTCGATCTGGCGCTCAGAGCGCTCGAGTGCTTCTTCGCCGGCATCGAAGGCCCTCCGCGCATTGTAGAACGTGTTGTAGTACGCGCGAAAGTTGTTATAGCGATTCCCCAGGAACGTCCCCTGCCTGCATCCGGGCAGTAGAACGATCAGAATCAGGCCGGCACACAGCCCAGTGGAAACCCTGAATGCGCGGCGCATAAACGGGGTAGCGAAGCGGAAAAGCTAGAATAGGAAGAGTATCAATCGCGATATGCCGGCGCCTCAATACATGGGGGCCTCACTATGCCGGAAGCCATCCGTGGAACGTCATGGATGATACGGAATTGCCCTTCGGGCGGAAAGGCAGAAGGAGGAAATGGTGAAGGGTAAAGTGAGAAGCTTAAAGGAGGTGGAAAAGCGAAAAGGGTGAAATGAAAGGGTAAAGGGTGAAGTGTAAAGGCGTGTGCTTCGTACTTCGGTCTTCGCTTCCCACCTCCGTCGTCCGTCCGCCGTCCTCTGTCCCCCGTGCTCTGTTCTCGATAGGCCGATCGGAGCTCTCGGCGATCACGCCCTACCTCCACCCCCCGTCCACCGTTAACCGCGCTCGTCGCCGATGGTGCTCACGTGAACCATATTGGTGAGGCCTTTGGCCGGCAGCGGCAGTCCGGCCGTGATAACGATCCGATCTCCGGGGCCGGCAAGGCCTCGCCGCAGGAGGCCGAGATGGACGGCGCTGATGCCGTCCTCGGTGTAGCTCTGAAAGGGAATCGCGAAGGCCTCGGTCCCCCAGAGCAACGCAAGCCGCCTGACGATTCGGGTGTTGTCGGTAAATGCATAGATGGGCATCTCGGGCCTGTGGCGTGCGATGGCCCGCGCCGTGGCGCCGGAATGCGTGAGGCAGCACAGAGCCTTCGCGTCGACGTCTTCGGCCAGCCGCACCGCCGTAAACGAAATGGCCTGGGTTACGCGCTCGCCGAAGGCGGTCCCATCACTCGCGGCCTCTTGCCCGCCCAGTCCGCGCCGGTGCCCCTCCACACTGCGGATGATCTCATCCATGACCTCAACCGCTCGGACCGGGTATTTGCCGGCGGCCGTCTCGCCTGAGAGCATCAAGGCATCGGAGCCGTCGAGCACGGCGTTGGCCACGTCGCTGGCTTCGGCGCGGGTTGGGCGAGGGTTTTCCATCATGCTCTCCAGCATCTGTGTCGCGGTTATGCATGGCGTGGCCGCCTTTAAACACTGGCGGATGAGGCGTTTCTGGACGATAGGCACCTCCTGCATCGGGATCTCGATACCGAGGTCTCCGCGCGCAACCATGATGGCATCGGAGCACGCGAGGATATTTTCGAAGTCCTCAACCGCTTCCGGCTTCTCGATTTTTGCAATCACACCAACGCTTTTTCCGCTCTCGCGCACTTTACTAATAAGCTCGCGGACATCTTCGGCGCTGCGCACAAACGAGAGCCCGATAAAGTCTACGTCATGCTCAAGGCCGAACTGGAGATCGATACGGTCCTTCTCCGTAAGCGAGGGGCTGGAGGACCGGATTTGCGGAAGGTTGACACCCTTCCTGGACCGCAAGACACCGCCAACGACTACTTCGGTTTTGACCTCGGCGCCATCCACCTCAACAACGCGTAGCTCAATGTTGCCGTCGTCCATAAGGATGCGCCCGCCGATCTCCACAGCACTGGCCAGGGGCGGATACGATACGTGAACCCACTTCCTCGTGCCATATTCCACAGGCTCGGCCGTAAGGCAAAGCGACTGCCCTTTGTGGAGAAGCGCCCCGCCATTTTTCATCTCTCCGATGCGGATCTTCGGCCCTTGCAAGTCCTGAAGGATGGGCACCACCCTGTCGGCAGCCGCCGACTCCTCCCGCACCAGCCCGATCAGCCTCTTGTGTTCGTCGTGACTGCCGTGCGAAAAATTGAGCCGCGCCACATCCATTCCGGCTGAAATCAGCGCACGGATCGCCTCGCGCGAGGACGACGCCGGACCGAGCGTGCAAACAATTTTGGTGCGGCGGCGAGGTTTTTCGGACATGGAATCGGCTTACTAGAGCAGGCTGCGAAGATACACGGCGGCTACGCGTTCAATGCCGCGAGAATTGCATCGTCAAATTTTCGACTCGAGTACCTTGGAGAAACACTTTGTTCGATTATTCCACGGCGCTGATCAACCGATTAGGCTATCCCGCATTCGTTTTATTTGTGCACCAGCGTTGACCTGCATCCGAAATCTTGCACTCGCCGCGGGGCTCCTCGTCGCTGTATCGGCGTGCGCGCAGGAGGCCAGGCCCGACTCCGACCTCGTCGAGATTCCTGATGCGCGGGCCGGAACCGATTCGACGCACGCCGTAGCGCAGAATGGCGCATCCGTGCTGGACTGGCTGCGTGCGGCGGAGGAACCCGAACCCCTCCGAACCACTGCCGTCGTGGGCGTAGGCGCAGGTTTCGCGGTCGGCGAGGTCTTCCGGCGCAAGCAGGATAACCGGCGCCTGACGGGGCCGTTCACCGTCGAGAACGATTGGTCGTCCACGCGCTGGGCCGACAAGTTCGGGCACGCTTTTTTTGCGCACTACATGTCGCAGTCCTTCGCGGCAGGCTACCGATGGGCGGGCTACGGCAACCGGAAAGCCGCCGTGCTCGGCGCCGCGTCAGGATTTACGGGGATGCTCTACTACGAGGTGCTCGATGGCTTCGGGAGGTTCGAGAACTTCTCGCCCATCGACGTGGCGGCGAACGGCATTGGGGCGGGGCTGTTTGCGGGACGGGCCTACGTGCCGGCGCTGGAGCACATCCACCTGAAGATGAGCTTCTGGCCCTCCGGCGACGACTGCGACTATACGTGCGACTACGAGGGCCAAACGGCGTGGATGACGGTGAATCCTCATGGCTTCGCAACGGAATCGGCGCAGCGTTATTTTCCCCCGTGGTTGAACCTCGCGGTCGGCTACGGCGCCCGGAACGGCGACGTACGGTTCGGCTACGAAGAAAGTGTGGTCTACTTCGGTCTCGACTTCGAACCGGCCGGCCTGCCCATCGAAGGAAAGGTGTGGGAGGCGCTCGTGCCATGGCTCCAGTTCGTCCACTTTCCTGCGCCGGCATTGCGGCTTTCGCCGGATGTGGGGATTGAGGCGTTTGCGTATTAGGAATAAAAACCGCCCCCTTTTCAAGGGCAGGGCGAAGCGGTGCAGCGTGGGCAAGTGCGAGGACGAGCTAGCTCAGTGTTGGCTTTTTGTGATCACTTTCGGATTACGGCTCCCCGCGAAGCGGGGTGGGGGTTTGCATCATGTAAGCGAGGTGTTTGGAGCGGACAACGGATCGAGGCTTCTCGCCAGGTCGGGACTAACCCTCCGACCTCGCTCCGCTCGGCCACCTCCCTCGAAGAGAGAGGGGTTCCATGAGCCCATCCGCACATCTTCTCCACACACAAAACAGGGCTTGCCAGCGCGCAATCGCGTATTTTCCCACATTCCCACCACGCACAGGCCCACTAAACTGACGGTTAATGGCTGAGACACGGATCATCCCGATCAACATCGAGGAGGAGATGAAGTCGAGTTACATCGACTACTCGATGTCCGTCATCGTCAGCCGTGCTCTACCCGACGTTCGCGACGGCCTCAAGCCGGTGCAGCGCCGGGTTCTTTTCGGGATGAGCGAGCTTGGCCTCGCCTCCAACAAGGCCCACAAGAAGAGCGCCCGTATCGTGGGCGAGGTGCTCGGCAAGTACCACCCGCACGGCGACCAATCGGTGTACGACGCCCTCGTCCGGCAGGCCCAGGACTTCGCCATGCGCGCGCCCCACGTGGACGGCCAGGGCAACTTCGGCTCCATCGACGGCGACTCGGCGGCAGCCATGCGGTACACCGAGGCGCGCCTGACCCGCGTGGCCGAAGAACTGCTCCGCGATCTGGAGAAAGAAACCGTTGACTGGGTGCCCAACTTCGACGGCTCGCTCGAGGAACCAACCGTCCTCCCGGCCGCCCTCCCCAACCTGCTCCTCAACGGCGCCTCCGGCATCGCGGTGGGCATGGCAACGAACATCCCGCCGCACAACCTCGGCGAACTTGTGGACGGCATCGTTGCGTACATCGACAATCCGGAGATTGACACGGATGGGCTGATGGAGCACATCAAGGCCCCGGACTTCCCAACGGGCGGCATCATCTACGGCTACGCGGGCGTCCGCGACGCCTACCGGACGGGCCGCGGCCGCGTGATCATTCGCGCCAAAATGAACGAGGAAACCCTCCGGGGCGACCGTCAGGCGCTGATCGTGACGGAGATCCCGTACCAGGTCAACAAGAGCACCCTCGTCGAAAAGATTGCGATGGCCGTCCGCGACAAAAAGGTCGAGGGCGTTTCGGACATGCGAGACGAAAGCGACCGCGATGGTATGCGGATCGTGATCGAACTCAAGCGCGACGCCGTGCCCGCCCTCACCCAGAACCAGCTTTTCAAGTTTACGCAGCTCCAGCGGACGTTTGGCGTCAATACGGTCGCACTGGTCAATGGGCGGCCAAAAACGCTGACGCTGCGCGAGTTGGTACATCATTACGTGGAGCACCGCCACGAGGTGGTAACGCGGCGCACGCAGTTTGAACTCCGCAAGGCGGAGGAGCGCGCACACATCCTCGAGGGGCTCACGCTCGCCCTCGACCACCTCGATGAGGTGATCGCCATCATCCGGCACTCGTCGGATACCGAAGATGCGAAGCGGAACCTGATGGCTGGCGTCTACCCCGAGAAGCTGACACCCGCCCAGCGCGAGCGGCTCGGCCTCCCGGAGAAATCGCCCATCGAGCAGACCGGCCCACGTGAAGCGTCGGCGATGGCCGCAGACCGACCGGACTTCGTGCCCCAGCCGTGGCTCTCCGAGGCGCAGGCCGAGGCCATCCTCGCGCTTAGGCTGTCACGCCTTACGGGCATGGAGCAGGGCAAGATCCAGACGGAGTATGCCGAGGTGATCAAAGAGATCGAGCGGCTGCGTTCGATCCTGGACACGGTGCAGCTCCGAATGCAGATCATCAAGGACGAACTGCTGGAGATCAAGGAGAAGTTCGCCGACGCGCGCCGTACCGAGATCGACGTGGTGGGCGGCGGCGACATCGATCTGGAGGATCTGATAGAGGATGAGCACGTCGTGGTGACCATCAGCCACCAGGGGCTCGTCAAGCGCACTTCGATGGATGAGTACCGGACGCAAGGCCGCGGCGGGCGTGGGCACCGCGGAACAGGTACTCGCGACGAGGACTTCGTGGAGCACTTCTTTACGGCCTCGGCGCACGACTACCTCCTCTTCTTCACCGACCACGGCCAGTGCTACTGGCTGCGCGTGTACGAAGTACCGGAAGGCAGCCGGACGGCGAAGGGCCGCTCCATCCGCAATCTCATCCGGATCCCTCAGGACGACCGCGTACGCGCCGTTCTGGCCCTCAAGAAGGAAGAGTTCCGTGACGAAGCCTTCCTGAACAGCCATTTCGTCTTCATGGCGACGAAGAATGGGCAGGTCAAGAAGACCGCACTGGAGGCCTTCTCTAGGCCGCGCGTGGACGGAATTATTGCCATCGACATCGTGGAAGGCGACCAGCTCATTGAAGCGTGGCTGACCGACGGAGATTCGGACATCCTGCTCGGCTCCTCCGGAGGCCGCGCAATCCGCTTCAACGGCTCCGACGTCCGCCCGATGGGCCGCAAGACGCGGGGCGTGCGTGGGATGAGGCTGAAGACGGGCGAGCACGTCGTCGGCATGATTGCCGTGCAGCGGGACGGCGCGAAGGTGCTCGCTATTTCCGCCAACGGCTACGGCAAGCGGACGCCGCTGGAGACCTTCAAGGAGGATGGCGAGCCGATCTCCGACCGAACGTTCCGTGTGCAATCACGCGGCGGGCTGGGCATCATCGTCCTGAAAACGACGGCCAAAACGGGCGACCTCGTCTCGCTGAAGAGCGTGCTCGATGACGACGAGCTGATGATCGCGACGGAGGCCGGGCTCATGATCCGCATGTCCGTGAGCAGCATCTCCACCTACGGCCGGAATACACAGGGCGTCCGCGTGATCAATCTTAAAGACGACGACGCTATCGCGGACGTGACGCGGGTGATTATTGAGGAAAACGGGGAGGACGCGGAGGCTCCGCCAGAGGCTGAAGACGCCGGGTAGGTGTTGGTAGACACACACCCGAAATAGGAGCGGGGGCGTCCGCAAGGGCGTTCTTCGAGCTTTGCGCTTCGTTATTCGGGGTGCTGCTCTCTGACTCCTGCCTTCCGTCCTCTGACGCGGCGAGAACGCCCTACGTCCTCCAAACGCTAGTTTGCCACCTTCGGCCAATGTTCGTGATGGTACGCCTTACACTCCTCGTCGTTGTTCTCGGCCTTTCGTCAAGAGCGTTTGCGCAATCGGGCGCCCGAGACAAGCCATCCCCGCCGCCAACCAGCCGACCATTCGAAGTGGTGGACCAGATACCAGAACTTATTGGAGGGCTCGAAGGGCTTCAGGATCGTCTTGAGTACCCCGCATCATGCCTATCCGCTGGAACTGAAGGACGCGTGTTTGTCCAGTTCGTTGTCGACAAGGAGGGTCATCCCAGTGAGGTCCGCGTCGTTCGCGGTCTCCATGATGCGTGCGATGAGGCTGCCGTTCAAGTAGTCGAACAATCTCACTTCATTCCAGGACTTGACGAGGGGAAAACAGTTCGCGTGCGGATGTCGCTGCCCGTCACGTTTCAGCTTGATTGAACAGCGGCGCGCTCGGATCGGCAACGCGAGCGGGGTATCGATTTTACGAGGCAACGGTCTCAGTCTTCCAAAACCTCTACCAGCGCCTTTTCGAGGATATCCAACCCCTCATCAATTCCATCGGGCGTGATGCAGAGCGCCGGGCGGAAGCGGACGGCGCGTTGGCCGCAGCCAAGGATTAGGGCGCCGTGCTCGTAGGTCTTCTTGATCACCGCATCGCGGGTGTCGCCGTCGGGCAGATCGAAGGCGCGCATGAGGCCGGTCCCGCGCGGGTTCTCGACGCCTTCGAAGCGCTCGGCGAGGCCATTCACCTTGTGCTCGAGGTAGGCGCCCGTCTCCTGGGCATTGCCCACGAGGTCGTCCTGTTCGATCACTTCAAGAATGCGGTCGAAGCGGACCATGTCCACGAGGTTGCCGCCCCACGTGGAGTTGATGCGGCTCGACTTCTCAAATACGTTGTCGTCCACCTCGTCGATTCGGCGTCCGGCGAGGATGCCGCACACCTGCGTTTTCTTGCCGAACGCGATGATATCCGGCGTTACACCAATGCCCTGGTAGGCCCAGAACGTGCCGGTGAGAGCCACGCCGGTCTGCACCTCGTCGTAGATGAGCAGCGCCTCGTTATTGTCGGCCAGGTCTCGGAGGGCCTGGTGGAACTGCGGACGGAAGTGGTTGTCGCCGCCCTCGCCCTGAATGGGCTCGATGATGATGGCCGCGATATCGTCCTTGTTCGTGTGGAAGAACGTCTTGGCCTGCGTGAGGGCCAATTCCTCGCGCTCCTCGATGTCCTCCATGTCGGCGGGGCCGTTGCAATGCGGGTTGATCACGCGGGGCCAGTCGAACTTGGGGTAGTAGGCCACCTTGTTTGGATCCGTGTTTGTGAGCGACATCGTGTAGCCGCTTCGCCCGTGGAAGGACTGCTCGAAGTGGAGAATCTGGTGGCCACGCTCCGAGGAGTATCCGTTCTGCATGTTCTTGCGCACCTTCCAGTCGAATGCCGTCTTGAGGGCGTTTTCCACGGCAAGCGCACCACCCGAAACAAAAAAGGCGTGCGGCAACTCTTCCGGAATCCCGATGCGCTCGAACGTCTCCAGAAAACGTGCGAAGTGGCGCGTGTAGATGTCGGAGTTGGCCACCTTGTTCAGCCCCGCGTCCAGCAGGCGCGCCTTGAACGGCTCGTCGTCGCGCAGCATCGGGTGATTCATCCCCAGCGGGTTCGACGCGTAAAACGTGAACAGGTCTACGAACCGGCGGCCGGAGACGGCGTCCTTGAGGTAGAGCCCCTCGCTCTCCACCATGTCGAGCACGAGATGGTAGCCGTCGGCCAGAATGTGGCGGGCTAGCGTCTCGCGGACGGTTTCGGGTGCGGGAAGTGCTTTGGAGAAGAGTTCGGAGACGAGCATCCTGGTTCGTAGGGGGTATTTCGTAGTACGTAAGGCCGGCGGTCGCACGCCAATACGCAATACGTACTACGCAGTAGCTCCGCGGCAGCGGAGAAGATAGTGCGGGGAAACCCCCGGAAAAGTGAGGCGTCAAGGAGTCTGTCGGACTTAGGAGTTCGTAACGAGGCGCGCGGGGAATCGAGACCAGTTTCTCGATCTTTTGAGGCGCATAGTGGGGCTACGAAACGAAAAAGATCGAGGAAATGGGCCGATTCATCGCCGCCGTAGTAGAATCATCCTAAGTCCGACTGACTCCTATGCGCCCCACGGGCGATTCACGAGCGGTCCAAACCGGCGTGGGTACCTTGGCACCCCTCCCCGTTTCCAGCGCTCCTCGGCTCATGGCCGACCCCACGAAAAGCCCACTCCGCCCCGGCGACCTCACCCTGAAAACGACGAGCCCGTCCCTCGGCGATGGTTCGGCTCCGCTCACCACGAGTAGCGCGGCGTTCGGTGATGGAATGCTGGAATTGCCGGTCGTTGAGAAACCGGCCGGAGCGAACCGGCCCGGCCGGCGACCGGCGTGGTTGCGGGTGAAATTGCCCTACGGCGAGACGTTCCGCAACGTCCAGAAGACCATTGAGGAGCACGGCCTGCACACCGTCTGCCAGAGCGCCCGCTGCCCGAACATGGGAGAGTGCTGGACGGCGGGCACGGCCACGTTCATGATTCTCGGGAACGTCTGCACGCGCTCGTGCTCGTTCTGTGCGGTGCAAACCGGCCGCCCGACAGACAAAGACCTCGACTGGGACGAGCCCCGGCGGGTAGCCGAGGCCGCTCGACTGATGGGCCTCAAACACGTCGTGGTTACGTCCATCAACCGCGACGACCGCGAGGACGGCGGCGCACCGATCTTCGCCGAGACCATCCGCCTCGTGCGCGAGCAGATACCCGGTTGCACCATCGAAGTGCTCATCCCGGACATGCGAGGCCTTCGACCTGCCCTCGATGAGATCTTTGTGGAGAAACCGGACATCCTCAACCACAACGTCGAGACCGTCCCGCGTCTCTATCGCCGCGTGCGCCCCCAGGCCAACTACCAGCGGTCGCTCGACGTGCTCAAGATGGCAAAGAGCGAGCACGGCCTCCGCACCAAGAGCGGCATCATGGTGGGCCTTGGCGAATCGCAGGACGAGGTGTTCTCGCTGATGGACGACTTGGCCGCGCACGGCGTGAACGTGATGACCATCGGCCAGTACCTCCAGCCGACGAAGATGCACCTGCCGGTCGAGGAGTTCGTCCACCCCGACGTGTTCCGGATGTACAAGGAGGAAGGCGAGGCGCGTGGCATCGAGCACGTGGAAAGCGGCCCGCTCGTGCGCTCGTCGTACCACGCGGAACGGCACGTTTGATGGCGGACAGCGGACCACGGACAGCGGACGGCAAGAAGGCGGAGGACGGGGGGCGGAGAGCTGCGGTCAGAGGACAGAAGACTGAGGACGGAGGGCGGAGGACGAAGCACCAAATTCCAAGTACCAAGTACCAAGTACCAGGTATAAAATCCCGGGTGTCAAATCCCAAATCCCAAATCCCAAATCCCAAATCCCAAATCCCAAATCCCAGGATCAATCGGCTTCATCCTTCTCCCTTCTCCCTTCTCCCTTCTCCCTTTGCCCTTTCCCACTTTTTCTTTCTCCCACTCCTGCTTGCCCTCTGCCTCTCGGGCTGCGGTCTGAAATTGTTCTCCTCGGGTGAAGCCAGCATCGCCGCGCACTCGGTTTTTCTTACACATCCTGAATGTTCCACCTTCGTAGCACAGACGCTTCGGGAAGGCATGACGCTCGTAGAGATTTTGGGTGACGACTACGCACCGGCCCCGGGCGACGTGTTTGAAGGGCCCGCACGCATCGGCCCCTCCATGTTTCGTTTGTTCGACGGCACCGAAGCGCGCCTCGCCGTCGGTGGGCGCAGCATCTCACTCAACATCGTGGCCAAGAACCTCTCGCCGGAAGATGCAAGGGAGCAGTTGGATGCGGCGTGTGGATAACAAGCTGTATCTCCCCGGATGTCAACCCCTCGAAGGCGGGGACCCATTCCCCGATTGGGCGTCAGCCCACAGAAGAACTGGTGTTTACCGCTTCAGATAAATCCGACCCGCATTGGAAGATGGATTGCTGAATAGGCTCCTGCTTTCTCTGGAACGGGCTTTGGACGCAGTTGCATCCTTCAGAGTCCCTCTTCTGCCCACGCCCGGATTGCCTCCGCAGCACCCGGAATTCCACTTTCGGCGAGGCCATATTCTATCGGAAGGTCGTCGGCGAGACGATCGAACGTCATGTAGCCTGAGACGGTGATCGATCTCGGATCGACCTCTTCCCCGAACCGATCTAATCGCGCGGAAACTTCGGGGATCGGGAAACGCCACTCGGAGGTCTGAACATCACGCAGGGCGCGGCGCTCGCTGACCCATTCGCTCTCGAGGGAGGAGGGATCTTCCGGCTCTCCGACATAGATAATTTGCAAGATGCCGTGGAACTCGAGATCGATCTCTTCTCCGCCTTCCCTAGGCTTCAGGATTTCTTCCGGGGTCGTTGGAAAGCGATTAGTTCCCCCCAGCGACCCTCCAGATCGCCCGAAAACGCCCCCACCGCCGGGGCCTTGGTTCGGCAGAAGAAATAGATGAAAGCCTTCCCCCTCCACGTTGTTTGCCAGCAGGGAACGGAGAGCATGACGGAAGGAACCGGCATACGCACGGGCACGATTCGCCTGCCAAAGCGCGGCTTGAGCGCGGTCCTCCGGCACCATCTCCTCGAAAAGCGGCTCGCCATGAAAGAAGTTGTAGTTCGACCGCGCTTCGAAATCAGTCAGATCGTAGCGGATGCGGTAGCCGAGCGCGTAGTTCTCAATCATGAGGCGCTCGGAAGCCTCGGCCCTTAGTTCGCCAAGACGCTCGGAAAAGTTGAGTACGAACGGATTAAGGATCTCCGTTTCGGCTGCGTTCGGGCTCTCTCCGATAAACCGTTGCTTGAACCGCTCGTACCGACGCTGCCATTCGACATCCTCGGTTGATTCAACGGTCACCTGGCCCAACTCAAGAACAGCTTCCTCCATCCTGAAGTCGACCGTCTTGTCCTCGCCCGCTCGCCGGAGGTGCAGGTCCACGACTTTCGTCTCATACCCGATGATGGACGCAACCAGCCGATGGACGCCGAGGGGGATATTGTCGAGACGATATCGCCCTTCAGAATCTGTTGCGGTTCCTCGCTGAGATCCGGCAATGAACACGTTTACGCCTGGAACGGGTTGGCGTTCGGCGTCGGTTACGGTTCCTGAAAGCGACGCAACCGAGGTATTCTGGGCGAGCGCACACGAAGAAGAAAGGAGGACAAGGAGTACGATTCCAGGAAGACTTCTGGGGTTGGACATACGACACAATACGGTTGCGGTGAGAGCGGGATGCTCCTTCAACGCCCATTCTCGCGAGATGGTCTGCGAGGTCAGGGTAGTTCGATGTGACCGGCCTGGTATATGCTCTGGGCACTCGTATTCGTCCTGACTTCGTGGTTTCCGAATCTTGCCGTGGGTTGTTTTCAGCCCACACCTTCAGCGTTCACCATTCATCATTCATCCTTCAGCATTCCATGGAGCGCACGCTAGCCATCATCAAGCCCGACGCCTTAGCCGGCGGACACGCGGGCAAGATCATCGACCGAATCATTTCCGAGGGCTTTGCCATCCGAGCGATGAAGCTCGTCCGACTTACGAGGCGGGAGACTGAAGGCTTTTACGCCGTCCACAACGAGCGCCCGTTCTTCGGCGAACTGACGGAGTTCATGTCGAGCGCGCCGTGCATCCCGCTCGTTCTGGAGCGGGCCGACGCCGTAGCGAAGTGGCGCGAGGTCATCGGCGCTACGAACCCGGCTGAGGCCGCCGAGGGCACGATCCGCAAGCAGTTTGCAACCTCGATGGGCGAGAACGCCGTGCACGGGTCGGATTCGTCGGAGAATGGTATCAAGGAAGGCCGGTACTTCTTCTCAGAGAGCGAGATCGTTGCTGGCGGGGCGGATGTGACTGAAGCCTGAATGGTGCGTATTTCGTAGTGCGTATTTTGAATGCGGAGAATATGACCCGAAATACGCACTACGAAATACGCAATATTGGCCGAATGTCAGGATTCGTCCCGCCGCATTGCGATCAATGCACCACCGACACCTTCGTCGTCGCGATCTGGTCTCCGGCCGTCAATCGTAGAATGTACACGCCACTGGATAGGCCCGAGGCATCAAACACAACCTCGTGCGTTCCTGGTGTTTGGACGCCATCAACCAGCGTGGCTACACGGCGGCCGAGGAGGTCGTAGACAGCGAGGCTGACAGCCATCGACCTGTCTATTGTGTAGCTAATGGATGCTGAGTCGTCGACTGGGTTTGGTGAAAGAGCGCCGAGGTGCGAATTGGTGTTAGGAGCATCCGATTCGTTGGCTGCGCAGCAAAACGGACCTTCAAAGAAGTATAGGCCCGTTTCACCAGAGGACAAAACGATCATATCAGTACCATGAATCACATCTATGACTGAAGCAACACCAACTCCACGATCCGCGGATTCGAAGCTCGTCTGTTCGATACCATACGCTGAATACGCCCTGAATCCGAAGGGGTCATCGGCAAGATAGGCGGAAGGGAGAGGGACATCCGTGTAGAAGTGCCCCATCGCTACATCACGTCCTGCAAATGGAGTGAATGGCGTGTCTGAAGTTTGCAGATTACCTGGATCGAACATATCGACGAATCTGAACCCAAGCGTCTCATCTGCAACCAGTGCCGCTTGTGTATCTGGCTCTGGTAGATTAAATGTATCTACGCTGAACGAGATCGCATGCAACAACCCCCAGTCCGGTTCTGCATCCAGTTGCAGCATATTGCCCGGGTCGGAGACATAGATGGAATACATGCCCGTGCCATAATTGACAGCGTAAGCGACCGCGCGGGCAGAGTCCACGACCACGTCTACAGTGAGGCTACCCATCGGAAAACTTCCCAACTCCTGCACGTCGGCAGGATCTGAAACATCCAAAGCAGCGAGGCCTGCGAACCCATTTGCGAGGTAGAGCACATCGCCAACCAGGTCGAGACCGAACGCCCGGTTGGGGCTGTTCCACCCTCCGATGATCTGCGGATTGGTCGGATCGCTGACATCGAGAATGGTCAACCCCGTGCCTCCATCATCCGAATCTGTGACGTAGGCGCGTCCACTCTCCACATGCACCTCTTGTGTATTGGGCGGCACATCAATTCGAGCGATCTCCTCCACGCCTGCGAACACATCGGAGACATCCAGAATCCGCAACCGTCCGGAGATGTTGGTTACATACAGCTCGTCGCCGTCGAAGAACGCCTTGTTGGAGAAGCCGGCGTTCTCGTAGAAGCCGATCTGCGGTAGTTCTGTCCCCGTCGGGATTGATGCATCGGTGATCCGCAATCCTTCGAAGCGATCGCCGACCAGCGCCAGTTCGTTGAACTCGTGGATGGCCACACTCAATCCCTGGTCAACATCCTCATACGACTGCAGCACTTCCGGCATCGTTGGATCGTTGAGATCGACACTGAATACACCCGCCAGGCCAACCACGTATATCGGCGCGTTGCTGAACGTAGCGGCAATCTCGTACGTGGTTTCACCACCCAGAGACAGGCTACCCATCTCGAAAGGCATCGTCGGATCGGAGACACTGACGACCTTCAGTCCGAAGTCACCCGCCAAAAGAACGATGGCGTTGTTGGTAGGTGCCACATGCACGTAAGTCACAAACCCGCCTGCCTCGAACTCACCAAGTAACGTCGGACTCTCGGGTGTACTGATGTCGTAAATCCGGAAGTCGGAACCGCTCGTGTTATTACCATCTGCCACGTACATTGTCGTCCCCGCCACGGCGATCCCGTTCGCCGATCCCGGCGTGTCAGACGTATGCACCGACGTCGGGGAGGATGGATCGCTGATGTCATACACCCCTATTCCATCCACGCCCCGGCCAACGTAGGCGTAGTCGCCCTCCACCGCGATAGCCAGTAGATCCTCCCCTTCGAGAGCGCCCACTTCCTGCAGATCCAGCGGGTTTGTGATATCGAGAATGAGGAGGCCTCTATTTTTCCGCAGTGCCACGAAAGCCAGATTGTCGCGGATAGCAAGGTCGGCCGGATGCGCCGGAAGCGTGACGCGGTCGAATTCTTCTACAAACGCCGTGTCCGGATTCGTGTGGAGGATTTCACCGGAGATCAGGTAGGCTCCGTTTTGAAAGAGCACCCCGTTCGGGTGCGTCCGTACGAGCTTGGTCGAGCCTTCTGCCACATGCTGGATAGGTTCGAGTTCAGACCCGTTCCTCGTATCCGGCCGTTCATAATCCGTCGGAGGCGCCGCGAACCCGGCAGGAACCGGCTCAGCCGTTTCGGGATCGCGAAGATCCTGAAACGCCTGCGCGAGTCCAGAGCCTGCAAACAGGAATGAGACGAAAACCGCAACAACGAATCGCATGGCGAACCTCTGTAGCCAATTCCAGCCAGTGCCAATATAGACGATGGTGCTCCCATTCTTTCGGCCAACCACGGACACGGCATGGCGTGTCCCTAACGGATTAATTGGGTGTGTAGGAGCGACCCGCCGGGTCACCCTACGAGAATGCCCCGCGCAACTTCTCACACGCCTCCTGCAGCACATCCATCTCCTTGGCGTAGCAGAAGCGCAGGAAATAGCGGCCGTCCTCGGGGTTGGCGAAGAACGAGTTGCCGGGGACGCAGGCTACGCTGGAGGTATTGATGAACGTGTTCGTGGCCTCGCGGTCGTCGGAGAAACCGGGGCGATCCTTCGATAGCCGCTCGAAGTTGGCAAAAGTGTAGTAGGCGCCCTCCGGCCAGGTCACATCGAAGCCACAGGCCTCCAGCGTCTCGCACATCAGCGCGCGCTTTACGGCGTAGTCGGCGAGCATCTGATTGTAGTAGGTCTCGTCCATCGGCAGTGCATCGGCCACACCGTACTGCAGCGGCGCGGGAGCACAGATGTAGACGAGGTCGTTCACGAGGCCCATCTTCGCAATCACTTCCTCCGGTCCAACGGCGTAGCCCAGCCGCCAGCCCGTCATGTTAAACGTCTTCGAGAAACCCGAGAGCGTGATCGTGCGCTCGTACGCACCGGGCAAACTCGCCAGCGAAACGTGCCGTCGTCCGTCGTACGTCATGTATTCGTAGATCTCGTCGGTGACGGCCCAGAGGTCGTGCTTCTGAAGGAGATTCAAGAGTGTGGCTAACTCGTCCTCCGTCCACATCTTGCCGCTCGGATTGGCCGGCGTACAAACGAGAACCGCTTTCGTCTTTTCTGTGATGACGGCCTCGAGCGCCTCAAAATCGACCGTCCACTCTTTACGGGAAAGCGGCACCGCCACCGGTGTGATCCCAAACAACTTCAGGATGCCGATGTGGTAGCCGTAGAACGGCTCAAAGAGGATGACCTCGTCGCCGGGCTCGCAGAAGGTGAGCACGGCGGAGACGAACGCGCCCGTCGAGCCCACGGAGACCATTACCTCGGCGTCGTTCTTCGCCGGGAGACGGTTAAACGTCTGCACCTTCTCCAGAATCGGTGCGCGCAGCCGCCTGATGCCGTTGTAGGCCGTGTAGATCGACCGGTCGCCTTCGATCGCCTTGATGGCGCCTTGCTTGA
>JADFQN010000148.1 GCA_022561755.1 Bacteroidota bacterium | reverse complement strand
GTCATCCAGGGCGGAACCGTCGTCACGCCGACAGGCGCCATCGAGGCCGACATCGGCATCGTGGGCGAACAGTTCGCGGCCATCGGCGAGGGCCTGGATACCGTCGGAGCCACCGTCATTGACGCTGCAGGGCATCACGTCCTGCCCGGCGTACTCGACGTCCACGTGCATCTGGAACTGCCCTTCTGCGGCACCGTTTCGTCCGACGACTACCGAACGGGCACTCGTGCGGGCGCACGCGGCGGCGTGACCACGCTCATCGACTTCGCCATCCCGTTTGAAGGCGACTCGCTCAATGACGCCGCGGATAACTGGATGCAAAAGGCCGCGGGCAAAGCGCTAATCGATTACACCTTCCACATCTGCATCACGCGCTGGGACGAGCACAAGGATCAGATACGCGGGATGGTCGAGCGCGGCTTCTCGACGTTCAAGGAGTTCATGATCTACGAGTCGGAGGGCTGGCAATCCGACGACCGCGCGCTATTCGGGACGCTCGAGTTGATGAAGGAGTTCGGCACGATGCTGCTCGTCCATGCTGAGTCGTCGCGCGTGCTCGATGAGTTGATCGCGCGGCACCACACGCCGGAGCTGATGGCTGAGTACGGCGCGCGGCTCCATCGGATGACGCGGCCCAACTTCATCGAGGCCGAGGCCATCCAGCGGGTCATCACCTGGAGCGAGGTCACGGGTGGCCAGTTGTACATCGTCCACATGTCCACCGCCGAGGGTACAGAGATCGTCAAGGCGGCGAAGGCGCGCGGCGTTCCGGTGCTTGCAGAAACCTGTGCGCAGTACCTCGTCCTCGACGATTCGGTGTTCGATCGCGAGGACGGCCACCTGTTCGCCTGCTGCCCACAGCTCAAGAAACCCGCCGACGTCGAACGGCTGTGGCAGGGTTTAAAGGACGGCGACGTCTCCGTGGTCTCGACAGACACCTGCACGTTCAAGCGCGAGCAAAAGGCGATGTGGGAAGGCGATTGGACCAAGATCCCGATGGGGATGCCGGGCCTCGAAACGCTGATGCCCCTCGTCTACACGCACGGCGTGCTGGAGAACCGACTGTCGCTCGACGAGATGTGCCGGAAGCTCTCGACGAACCCCGCCCGGATCATGGGCCTCTATCCCCGCAAGGGCGCCATCGAGGTCGGCGCCGACGCCGACCTCGCCATCATCCACCCGACGAAGACCATCACGGTGGACCCGGCCACGATGGAAACCAACGCCGACTGGTCACCCTTCGAAGGCTGGGAACTGGCCGGATTTGCCCGGACCACGCTCTCGCGCGGCGAGGTCATCGTGGACGACTACACCGTCGTCGGGAAAGAAGGGCGGGGGCAATGGTTGCCGAGAAAGACGGCGGGCCTCCGGCGCGCGCCAACGTCCAACGGACACGAATCGGCTGCGGCGTCTGTCGCAGCAACCACCGTATAAAACACTACATTAAACCCAGTTTGAGGTAGTTCCTATGGAAACCATGACAGCCGAACGGCTCCTGAGCAACGTGATTGGAGGAGAGGAAAGAGGCAGCGCCTCAGGCAGCACGATGCCCGTCATCGCGCCAGCCACCGGCGAAGTGATCGCAGATGTTCCCCTCTCGAACTCAGGCGACCTCGACGAGGCGGTGCAGGCGGCCCAAACTGCGCAGTCCGACTGGACGCACATGCCGCTCAAGGACCGCGTGCAGGTGTTCTACCGTATGAAGACGTTGGTGGAGGAGGAGAAGGACCACCTCGCTGAAGTCCTCACACGCGAGAACGGCAAGACGCTCGCAGAGTCGGCCGGCGAGATTGCACGGGCTGTCGAATGCCTCGAATTCGCGGCGTCGTTGCCGCAGACTGCCGTGGGGGATATACTGGAAGTCAGTCGGGGCGTCGAGTGCAAGACTACGCGGCATCCGCTGGGTGTGGTGGCGGGTATCACGCCGTTCAACTTCCCGTTCATGGTGCCGCTGTGGATGATCCCGATGGCGATTGCGCTTGGAAACGCGTTCATCCTGAAGCCCTCGCCTCTCACGCCGCTGAGTGCAATGGAGATCGCGCGGCTGCTGAAGCAGGCGGGCCTTCCCGACGGCGTCTTCTCCATAGTCCACGGCGATAAGACGATCGTCGAGGCGATCTGCGACCATACGGGCATTAGCGCTCTTGGCTTCGTGGGCTCGACGCATGTGGCGAAGCTGGTGTTTGAGCGCGGCGTGCAGGCCGGCAAGCGCGTCCGTGCGCTCGGGGGCGCAAAGAATCACCTCGTGGTCGTCCCGGATGCCGATCCCGAGATGACGGCGACGAACGTAGTGGCCTCGGTGACCGGTTGCGCCGGGCAGCGGTGCATGGCCGCCAGCGTGCTCCTCGCCGTTGGCGACACCGAGCATATCATCGGTCGCATCCGTGAGAAGATGGCGGCGATGAAGGGCGGCCGGGAGTTGGGCGCCATCATCAGCGAGCAGGCCTACGACCGCATCATGGGCTATATCGAACGGGCGGAAGCCAACGGGGCAACGTTGACGCTGGATGGCCGCGAAGCCGTAGCGGAAGACGCGCCCGAGGGCGGACGCTTCCTTGGACCCAGTATCATCGATCACGCAACCCCGGACCACGAGGCTTCGTGTGAGGAGATATTCGGCCCAACGCTCACCATCATCCGGTGCGAAACGCTGGACGAGGCCCTCGCCATCGAGAACGCCAACCCCTACGGCAACGCGGCAGCTATCTACACCTCCTCCGGTGCGACGGCCGAGTATTTCGTAGACCGCGCCGATGCCGGTATGATTGGTGTCAACATCGGCGTGCCGGTACCGCGCGAACCGTTCGCCTTCGGCGGCTGGAACGACAGCAGTTTCGGCGACGGCGACATCACCGGGCCTGGGGCCATCGACTTCTGGACCAAGACCAAGAAGATCACGACCAAGTGGTCGGACCAGCATCGCTCCAACTGGATGAGCTAGGTTTTGGCCGAATTCTGAATTCTGAACGCTGAAGAATGAGGACGGAGGACCGCAGACCGTTGACCGCCGATGACGTCGCATGAGCTATCGACCACAATCTTTTTCCTCCCCCTGGCGGGGGGGCGAAGCCGAAGGCTTTGCAGCGCGGGCACATGCGGGGACAAACGTGTCCGAAGGACGGAGGGGGGTGGGTTTGGCCGTCAGCGGTCAGCGCCATCATATCGCCTTCACTTGCGGTACCCGGTTACGCTATGACGGACAAGACCAGACTCAGCGCGGACCAACTGGCGCACAACTTCGCCGACCTGCATCCGGCCTACGACCGCGATGAGGCCGTGGTGGAGGCGTCTCGGTGCCTGTATTGCTACGACGCCCCATGCACGCGGGCCTGCCCGACGCACATCGACGTGCCGCGCTTCATCCGCCAGATCCAGCACGACAACCCGATGGGCGCGGCTGAGACGATCTTCGCCGAGAACATCTTCGGCGGCTCGTGCGCCCGCGCCTGCCCGACCGAGGTGCTGTGCGAGGGGGCCTGTGTGGACCGCACGTTGCTGAAGGAACCCGTCCGGATCGGGCGGCTCCAGCGGTACGCCACCGACCACGCGATGGAGAATGACCTGCGGTTCTTTGAACCCGGTCCTGATACGGGGAAGCGCGTCGCAATCATTGGTGCAGGTCCAGCGGGGCTCGCCTGCGCCCATGAATTGCGAAAAGCCGGCCACGCCGTTACCGTTTACGAAGCGAGGGATGTGCCCGGAGGCCTCAACACGCTTGGCATCGCCGCCTACAAGATCACGACGGAGTTCGCGCTCCAGGAGGTGCAGCCCATCCTCGAGATGGGCGTAGACATCCGGTACGACACACCGGTGGATGGAGTGATGCTGGAAACTCTCCGGCGGGACTACGACGCCGTTTTCGTCGGAGTGGGTCTCGGCGAGACGGCACGACTCGGGATCGAGGGCGAAGACCTTGACGGCGTTTGGGAGGCCCTCGATTTCATTTTTCAGACGCACACCGGGTCGCTATCGGAGTGTCGTGTCGGGCGCAACGTCGTGGTGATCGGCGCCGGGAATACGGCGATTGACGTGGCGACCGAGGCCGCGCGCCTCGGGGCTGAGCAGGTGACCATTGTGTACAGGAGGACGGCCCACGAAATGTCGGCCTTCGCTTACGAGTACGAGCTGGCGAAGGCCGACGCCGTGCAGTTCCTCTGGCAGGTGCAGCCGCTCCGGTTTGTGGGCGAGAACGGCCGGCTCGCAGGGCTGGCGCTCCAGCGCGTGCAGCAGAACGGCAACGGGCGCACCGCGACGGTCACGCCGCTCGAAGGCAGCGACTTCGATCTCCCTTGCGACATGGCGATCAAGGCCCTCGGGCAGACGTCGCTTCTCGACCTTCTCACGAACGTGGATGGCCTCTCGGTTGAGAACGGCCGCCTGCAGATTGACGCCCAAACGGGCGCGACGGGAGCGCCGGGCGTGTTTTCGGGCGGCGACTGTCTCAGCAAAGGAGCCGAGATCGTCGACGCCGTGCAGGAGGGGAAAATTGCTGCCGCAGGCATTAACGATTACTTGTCATGAAGAAGCCGAATCTCGCAGCGGAGCTGTGCGGCATTGCGTCGCCGAACCCGTTCTGGCTGGCCAGCGGCCCGCCGACCAACTCCGCCTACCAGGTCCGCCGGGCCTTTGAGGCAGGCTGGGGCGGAGTCGTCTGGAAAACCCTCGGCCACGAGCCCATCGTCAACGTCTCCTCGCGCTACGGCGCCATCGACTACGATGGCCGCAAGGTCGTCGGCCTCAATAACATCGAGTTGATCACCGACCGGACGCTGGAGGAGAACCTGCGTGAGATCCGCGAAGTCAAGCGCGAGTTTCCCGATCACGCGGTCGTCGTGTCGCTGATGGTCGAGAGCAACCGCGAGGCCTGGCACGACATCGTAAAACAGACCGAGGACACCGGCTGTGACGGCCTCGAGCTCAACTTCGGATGCCCGCATGGCATGAGCGAGCGCGGAATGGGCTCGGCGGTGGGGCAGGTGCCGGAATACGCGAAGATGATTACGGAGTGGGTCAAGGAGGTGGCGCAGACGCCGGTGCTCGTCAAGCTCACGCCAAATGTCACGGACGTTCGGCGCATCGGGCGTGCGGCGGCCGAGGGTGGCGCCGACGGGCTCTCGCTCATCAACACGATCAATTCGATCATGGGCGTTGATCTGGACACACTGCACCCTCAGCCGCACGTGGCAGGGCGCGGCTCGCACGGCGGCTACTGCGGCCCGGCCGTGAAGCCGATCGCCCTCAACATGGTCCAGGAGATTGCCGCCGACCCCGCCATCAGCGTTCCGATTTCCGGCATCGGCGGCATACAGGCGTGGCAGGATGCCATCGAGTTCATGTTGCTGGGCGCCGGGAACGTGCAGGTGTGTACGGCCGTGATGCACTACGGCTTCCGCATCGTCGAGCACCTGATCTCGGGCCTGGAAGGATGGATGCGCGAGAAGAGCTTCGCCCAACTCAGCGATTTCGTGGGCCACACGGTGCATGCGGTCGGCGACTGGGCGGACCTGGACCTCGGGTACAAGGTCATCGCGGAAATAGATCAGAACACGTGCATTCATTGTGGGCTGTGCTATATCGCCTGCGAGGATGGCGCGCACCAGTCCATTCGCAAGACCGAGGTACCCGAGGCCGAATTCATCGCAGAGCTGGAGGCGCTGTCTGCCAACGGCGCCCCGCCGAAGACGGCGGCTTCCACGCTTCAGGTGAGCGGTGGCACGCGCGTGCTGGCCGGCGCGGGCGCGGGGATCGTCAACCGCTACGAGATCAAGCAGGAATCGTGCGTGGGGTGCAACCTGTGCTCGCTGGTCTGCCCGGTGAACGACTGCATCTCGATGATCGAAGTGCCCTCGTCCATTCCCTCCATGAGTTGGCGGGAGTACAAGGACCGGCTCGAGCGCGGCGAGGTCGAGCCGATAGAGCCGCCGGCACACGTGTAGGCGCGTATTGGCTCGCTCAGTCTTTTCTTGACGAAAAAGTGAACGGGCAGGTTATATTTCACTTCATCGACTGTCTATATAGACTCTCTGTCACATTCTCCCAAGGAGGAAATCATGCTTCACACATCACACCCCACTCGTCCACAGGACGACCTCTACTGGATCCTACTCTGCCTTGCCGATGAGGACGAAGGCAATGGTCCCAAAGACGAGGAGGACGACGACGAGCCCGAAGACATTCCACCCAATTAAGGTGTATGGGCATACGTGTTCAACCTCTTCTCAGTATGAGGAATATCCCGCGTGGCGTCCGCCGCGCGGGATTCTTATTTAGAACACTCCTTCCAGGTATTTTTTCCGCAATGGCTCGGTAAATCGCTCGATGGCGTACCTGAGCATTGTTCGCGGCATTGAGCGATAGTGCTTTTGAAGGAAAGCCTCTTCCGCATTCTGTTTGCGTTTCCCGATCTCGCGGAGCATCCACCCCACGGCTTTGTGGATCAGATCCTGTTCGTCTTGCACAAGAATCTCGGCAATCCTGAAGGCTTCTCCGAACTCACCCAGCTTTATGTAGTGATAAGTGGCGATCATGCTGATGCGGCGCTCCCAGAGAGAATCGGAAATAGCCAGCTTGTCCAACACATCGCGCTCGTCGGGAGCTAAATGAGGCCCCACGATGAAGTGGGCGGACGAATCCACCAGATCCCAGTTGTTCACGTACGCTGTGTGATCGAGGTAAAGGCGGTAGATTACCCCGCGCGTCTTCTCATCGCCCTTTTTGTAGTGCGCAACGAGGATGAAGAGGGCTGTCAGTCGGGCCTCATGCCATTCGGATTTGAGTAGTTTCGTGACCTCGTCCAGCGGCAGGTTCTTGTGGGCGTGGGCAATCTTGCGTTGTTCCGGCACGCGGATGCCCAGGAACTTGTCGCCTTCGCCGTATTCGCCGGGTCCTGTTTTGAAGAAGCCCTGAGCGTGCGCGGCTTTGGCAGGGTCGCCGAGCGCTTTGAGGTCGGCGACGACGGCCTTTGCTGTCAGGGCCATGGGTGATCGGTAGTGATGTTCGGTCAATGCGGAAGTGTGGGCAACTTGGGGAGCGGCTCCCGGCGGCACTTGCGTATACTCACTCGCCGGAGGATACCTCACGACCAAACTCGATGACGCAGTTCGTTTACCGCTTCGGCGACGGCTCCGCCGACGGAAACAAGAGCCTGAAAGCGCTGCTTGGCGGCAAGGGCGCGAACCTCGCGGAGATGGCCTCGGCGGGCCTTCCCGTGCCGCCGGGCTTCACCATTACCACGGAGGCCTGCAAGACGGTGCTGCAGAGCGAAGGGACGTGGCCGGATGGACTTGCTGAGGCCGCCAACGAAGGCCTCGCGTACATTGAAGAGGCGATGGGGCTCACGCTGGGCGATCCGGAGAACCCGCTGCTGGTCTCTGCGCGCAGCGGCGCGGCCGTTTCCATGCCGGGCATGATGGATACCGTCCTCAACCTGGGCCTCAATGCCGAAGCCGTGGCTGCCCTGGCC
>JADFQN010000147.1 GCA_022561755.1 Bacteroidota bacterium | reverse complement strand
ATCGACTACGACGGGCAGTTTGAGTACTTCGGCGGCGTGGAGGCGACGGTTGGCACGCCCAGCACACACCTGCTGTCTTCGGTCTACCCGAACCCCTTCAACCCGCAGGCCAGTTTCGACCTTGCCGTGGCGCAGACGCAGCACGTATCGGTTGAACTCTTCAACGTCCTCGGCCAACGTGTGGCTACGCTCTTCGACGCGACGATGGAAGCGGACTTAAACCGGACGTTCACCATCGACGGCGCCGGTCTCGCAACCGGGCCGTATGTGGTCCGCGTGACGGGCGAGCGCTTCGCCGAAAGCCGGACGGTGACACTGCTGAAATAGCGACACGCCGATATTTCCAGCATCTGCAAACCCCCTCTGGGCATTGCCTGGAGGGGGTTATTATTTGCTTCCCCGGTTATCGTGACAAGCAATACTACGAATGCACTATACTAACGCTAGTGAAATCATCACTCTCCTGCCATGTCGATGCGTGCTATCACTTTCTTTACGATCTGTCTCACCCTGGCCATAACCCCGAGCGCCCAGGTAGACTACTTCACCGTCGCCTCTGAGGCGGACCTCCTTGACGGAGGAGTCCTGGCAGAGGTCGAGATTGATTGTATGGACTCTGCCGGTGGCGAGCCCTTCGTTTTCTACAACGAGGCCACGGGTGACCTTGTCGTCTACGACCCCTCCGCTCCGGCAGGCAGCCGGACAACGATTATTCGATCCAATTCACAGATCGATACAGATTTCGGCGGTGACGTGACCGACTGTCGTGCGCTCTCGATTGACATCTTCACCAACTCTGTCTACGCAGTGTTATCAGTCGGGAACGTGGATTCCATCTACAAGACCGATCTCACCGGTAGCTTCGGCACGGTGTTAGGCGAAGCGGACGGCACGACTGGCCTCGATATCGCCCAGACCAGCGGGTTGCTTGTTCTGGCACGTGTCGAGTTCTTCGGTGCCCCGGAGGACGGCCTCTATTCAATGGCGACGGACGGGACGGGCAACGTGCCCGTCGCCATCGCCACGCATCCAGATCTCGATCTCTACGACGTATCCAGCCCCTACAGCACGCGGTTTTATGCCATGTCCTCTGAGTTCGGCGGGCCAGGTTTCCAGAACGTCGTCGTCCGGCATATCGTGGGATCATCGGAGTTCGAGGTCGTAGCCGATCCCTTCGCCGACGGTACCTTCACTAACGGCACGGACGGCGGTCTGGAGGATCTGGAGGTCGGCACGATACTCGCGTACGGCCCACAGCTCTACATGTTCAACAACAGCTTCGACGCGCCAGGCGGTGAACAGTGGGGCTTCTCGATAGAGGAACACTTCGTCCATGAGCGCTTCGCCGAAGAATCGGCGTTGTTGGCGGACCCAGACGTGACGATCTCCGGCTACGACGCCCCGGACGGCACGCACATGAGTCAAACCAACGGTGGCGGAGGGTCTCTCTACTTTGCAAGCACGAGTGCATTTGGCGGTGAAGACGCTATCCTGGGTCTCCATGGCGCCCCGATTCCCGTCGAACTCATCTCCTTCAACGCAGTCGTGGACGGGCAGTCGGTTACGCTGAACTGGGAGACGGCCTCCGAGACCAACAACGCCGGCTTTGAAGTGCAGATGCGTCAGCGCGAAACGTGGAATGCTCTTGGATTCGTGGAAGGCCACGGCACCACCACCGAAGCGCAGCAGTATTCGTACAGCGCGGAGCTTCTGCCAGGCACGTACACCTTCCGCCTCAAGCAGATCGACTTCGACGGGCAGTTTGAGTACTTCGGAAACGTAGAGGCCACGGTAGGTACGCCGAGCACGCACCTGCTGTCGGCGGTCTACCCGAACCCGTTCAACCCGCAGGCCAGCTTCGACCTCGCCGTGGCGCAGACGCAGCACGTATCGATTGAACTCTACAACGTCCTCGGCCAACGCGTGGCTACGCTCTTCGACGCCACGATGGAAGCGGACGCAAACCAGACGTTCACCATCGACGGCGCCGGTCTCGCAACCGGGCCGTATGTGGTCCGCGTGACGGGCGAGCGCTTCGCCGAAAGCCGGACGGTGACACTGCTGAAATGACGCAATATCATCCAGAGGAGCCGACAATGCCTCGGCTCCTCGCCGATCCGCCCCCTGTTTCTTTGCTTCGCTTCAGAAACTGTCCCCCTTACCAAGAGGGACAAAGCTCCGGCCGCCAGGCCGGAGATAGGGGGTGAGGGCGGCTTGATGCAACAAACAGAAGCCCCGTTTCGCCGACGCGGAACGGGGCTTTCTCATGGAATCGGCGAGCCTATCAGTGGCTTGCGAACACGCTTGAGCCGCCTTCCGTGATCAGCATCACGTCGTAGTTGTCAGCCGGGCGGCCTTCCACCTCCATCCCCGGCGAGCCAATGGGCATGCCCGGAACGGAAAGGCCAATGGCCTCCGGACGTTCTTCCAGGAGGCGCTTGATGTCATCGGCAGGGACGTGGCCCTCGATTACGTAGCCATCCACAATTCCCGTGTGGCAAGCCATGAGCTCCGAAGGAATCCTGTAGTACTCCTTGACCGAGTTCACGTTGTCCATCTCCACCACTTGAACGGTGAAGTCGTTGGCTTCGAGGTGCTCTACCCACAGACTGCAACATCCGCACGTGGGCGACTTGTAGACCGTGATAGCGGGCGACGACTCGGTACTAGAAACGATAGCCGTTGGCGCCTCATCGGCCGGTGCGGAGTCGGCGGTACACGCCGGTAGAAGAAGAACCAAGGCGAGGGACGCTAGGAATAAACGGCGTTTCATGGCGGTGGGGGTGTCGTTTCAGGCGGCCTTGAGCTTGCCAAGGTACTGCTTCCGGAGCCTGGCCACTTTGGGCGCGATGATCGCCTGGCAATACGGCTTCTCGGGGTTGTTCAGGAAGTAGTCCTGATGGTAGTCCTCGGCCGGATAGAATACATCAAGTGGAGCCAGTTCGGTGACGATAGTGCCTCCGAAGACGTTCTCCTCGTCTAACTCAGCGATGACGGCCTCGGCGGTCGTGCGTTGGGCATCATCGTGGTAGAAGACGACCGAGCGGTACTGCGTGCCCACATCCGCGCCCTGACTATTCAGCGTCGTCGGATCGTGCGTGGAGAAAAAGATAAAGAGCAAATCCCTGAAGCTGATCTCGGCCGGGTCGAAAGTAATCTGAACGACTTCCGCATGGCCGGTTCGCCCGTGGCACACCTCCCGATAGGTCGGGTCTGTTACGGTCCCTCCGCTGTAGCCGGACTCCACGCGCTCCACCCCGCGCAGAGACTGCATGACGGCCTCCACACACCAGAAGCAGCCACTGCCAAGGGTCGCGGTTTCGCGCATGTTCGTGTTGGCCTCCATAGTTTGCAGGGTCCGTTTGTGTATGCGTCTCACAATTGAGGCATCCGACAATTAAACGCGCGTCGGTTCCCGACCACAAATCTCTGCTACTCCATGGCCCCATCGTTCGACCAAATTCGTGTCCGTTTGATCCAGATCCGTGAGCGCCCCGAGGTGCTCGCCGAGGAGCGTGAGAGTTTTCTGAAACGCACCCGCCTCGCGCCGGAGCAACTCGCCGCGACCAACGCCTTGTGGGATGACCTCGCCGAGAACTTACTGGATGACGTGGATGCGGTGCTCATCGGCGGCGCCGGGGCCTATTCCGTCGCCGAAACGTACGCATGGACGGACAGTCTCATCGACCTCTGCACCGCGTGCGGCGACCGGCAGATGCCGCTGTTCGGATCGTGCTGGGGCCACCAGTTCATCGCCAGGGCGTTCGGAGGAAGCGTGATCCACGATGACGAGCGGTCGGAGATGGGCACCCACCACGTGGAGCTTACCGAGGCGGGCAAATCCGACCCGCTTTTTGAGCCATTCCCGACTCGATTCCTGGCGCAGATGGGGCACCAGGATCGTGTAGCCGAACTCCCGTCGGGCGCGGTCGAGCTTGCCACGAACGAAGTCGCACCCTTCCAGGCCTTCCGCCTCGCCGACGCGCCCATCTACGGCACACAGTTCCACAGCGAACTCGACGACGAGGCCGAACGGGGGCGCCTGATTACCTACCGCGACCACTACCCGGAGATGCAGGTCGAAAGCGTCTTCCAGGAAACGCTGGCAAGCCTTCGCCCCACGCCCGACGTGGACGACCTGCTCTACCACTTCCTCCAACTCTACGCGGTGGAACCCCTCCCTTTGTAAAGGAGGTGCCCGAGCGGAGTGAAGGCGGAGGGTTTCCCAGGGCATAGCAAGAACCTTCAATCTGTCGACCGTTCAGGACGCGACACCCGCATGTCGCAAACCCCCACCCCGCTTCGCGGGGAGCCCCCTTGGAAAGGCGGCGGTTACATAGTCAGGCTGCCTGACGGGCTCCGGATTCGCCCCGCAACACCTGCTCTGCAAACCGCGCTGCCACGGTCTCCGACCAATACTCGCCCACGCGGTTGAGGGCCATGAAACCCACGTGCCCTCCGTATTGCGGAGCGATGAGGTGGAAGTTCGGATTGGACTCAGCATCTTCCTGGGGGAAGCATTCGGCGCTCAGAAACGGATCGTCGTGGGCGTTGACAAGTAACGCAGGCGTCCGGATGTCCTGAAGGAATGGTTTTGAAGAAGCCCGTTTCCAATAGTCGGCGGCGCTGGAAAAGCCGTGGGCCGGCGCGGTGTAATACTCGTCGAACTCCTTAAACGTCCGCATCTTCGCAATGACGTCCGGGTCTATTCGGCCGGGATACATGTCGGCTTTGAGGCGGGCTTTCTCAGCAAGACTGCGAAAAAAGCGTTTCATGTAGACGTAATTCTCCGGCCGCGCCATTTTCTCGGAAGAGCTGGATAGATCGCACGGCACCGAGAATGCCACGCCGTACGCGATCCGATCATCAACCTCACTGCCGCGCTCCCCGAGGTACTTCAGCATCATGTTGCCGCCCAGACTGAATCCGACGAGGCCCACTACATCGTAGCTATCTCCGGAAAGAATGTGCCGAATCACGAACTCGAGGTCTTCCGTCTTGCCGCTGTGGTACGAGTAGAACCGCCGGTTAGGCTCGCCGCTGCACCCGCGGAAGTTCCACGCGCAAACGTCCCACCCGCGCCGCGTAAACGCCCGCGCCATGCCACGCACGTATGAACGATCCGAGTCACCCTCGAACCCGTGCGAAACCACGACCACGCGCCGGGGACCACTGTCGGGCGTCGGCGTCTGTATCCAATCCAGGTCGAGGAAGTCGTCGTCCGGCGTTTCGATGCGCTCGCGTTCGTACTCGACGCCGTCCACGCGCCGAAACAGCGACGACGAAACCGTCTGCACGTGCGCGCTGCGGAGCAGGCGAGGCGGCTTGTACGGAGGAATCGATGCGATCATGCCCGGCCGGTTAACACTGTTCACCTGACAAAATACAACAGGCGCGCCGTGCAGGTTTCCTCCCTGTTTGGTCCTTTTCACAGTAAACGGTGAAGGAACGTTTCGGGCCATTCTGGACCGTTTCGGCGTTGCACTCGTCGTCCGGGACTACTGCCCCGACCTCCTCGCGCGCCTTGAAACGGTCTCCCCGCAATACTGCGGGGTCCTCGAACCGCTCTCACCACGCCTACTGTGAACAGGCCCTAGTCGCCGTCCACGCCGGGGAAATGCTCGACGTAGCGAATCGTGAAGTCCGGGAAGTGCTCCACGATCTGAATCTTGTAGTCCGGGAAGTGCTCCACGATCTGCCATTTCGCCACGTCGTCGGGGAAATGCTCCACCACCTGCACCCGCATCTCCTCGAAATGCTCGACCACCTTCACCTTGCAGTCGGGGAAGTGCTCCACGAACTGGATCCGGCCGTAGATGAGACACAGATCGTCCGGGCATTCGTCGGTCTGGACTGCTTTCGCCGGTTTCTCTTTTGCGGCGGACGATGCATTGGAGTGATTCCCGGCCAGCATCCCGAGTAAGAGCAGTAAAGCAGCGAGCAGTTTCATCGTTCCGTTGGCGATGGCGAGGAAGCGGCAACCTATTCCTCAGTCGTCTGCACATGCCTGAAAGTAACCGCGATCAGGCCGCCATCGCGTGCTTGAACGCAGGCGCCGGATTCTCGAACGCTTCGATGCTTGGCAGCCAGGCTTCGAGGGTCTCGCCGAGCGCGTTCACGTGGAGGTCAGTATTGGCTAGCGCAAACATCTCGTCAATCACCGCGCGGCGGCGGAAGGCGTAACGGCGCCGGTTCTTTTCGAACGTGGCTCGCAGTTCGTCGAGGCGCTCGCTAATAGTCCCCCTTTGAAGGGCAACGCACAGCGTTGCAGCGGGGGAAAGCGCGAGGCCGTTCTGATGAGATGCTTGTTCAACATTTGGCCGCCCGTGACTTCGGTGCCCCGAGGAACGAGGGGCGGGGGATGTCGGATTAGCTGAAGGCGTGGATGTGATGTCGAGGCGTTTCATGGGTCGTTCCGCTGGCTGGTTGCGTGTTGAACCCACGATACGGAAAGGGGTGTGACATCTTATTGTCATATCTCCATAATCATTCTACCATCGTTTAGCCGACCTTGACTTCGCACCCTCGTCGCGGGCGCACCACGAGATTCAGTGGCTAGTCTGTGAGACTGAGAAGTCCCATTGGGTTCGTATCTTCAAAAAAACTGATGCCTTATCTCTTATGTCGAACTGTAGCGCGTCATCGAGCCCGTCGCCTCCCCTCTCTACACCGGCCGGAAGATCCGACCTCATGGCCCGTTCGAACGCCTCCCTCCGCGCATCCACGTTGGTCCGCACGACACTCGCCGCCCTCCTCGCCCTCTCGGTTGCCACGCCTGCGGCGGCCCAGTGGCCGACGACCGAGTGGACCATCCTCGACGAAGCGACCAACTACGATCCGCCCGAAGGCGAGCGCGCGCTCTTCGCGTTCAAGCACATCGGGATCCTCGGCGGGGCGAGCCGATGGTTCGAGTCGCTCCGCTTCCCGGCCCCCTTCCAGCGCACGCCCGACGAAGACCTGACGGTCGGCCCCGGCGAGACGTACCTCGCCTTCCTGAAGGCCAATACGGCCCAAAACAGCTCGGGGCACACGAGCAACGGGTACATGAAGCTGACGACCCACCCCGGCTTCCTCACCGTGGACACGCCAGTCTGGGAGCTGATGGAGGCGTCGGCCGTCCACGAGCTGTTCCACGCCGTGCAGAAAGGCACGGCCCCGGCGCTCAACGCCTGGATGGAGACCGGCCTGCCCTCCTGGCCCGAGTGCCCCCGCGACACCGACGTCGACTGGCTCGTCGAGGGGACGGCCGCGGCCGTCCAGATCCGCTGGCTGGAGGGCCAGATCGGCGGGCCGTACGGGCACCCGTTCGCGGGTTCGAGCCGGGCTGCGTGGGTCCGTCAGTTCGACCAGCCGCTCCTGCACGGCGCGCTCCCGCCTGAGCACCGCATCGACCGCCCGGAGCCCGTGATGTCGACCACCGAGAACGTCTCGTGGGCGTGCGACTACGGCACGTGGTACTTCTGGTACGCCGTCGGCGAGATTATCGCGCGGACGGATGCCGAGAAGGT
>JADFQN010000146.1 GCA_022561755.1 Bacteroidota bacterium | reverse complement strand
ACAAACAGGAGAGCATACATGGCAAAACTATCCGAAAGATCAAGGAAGTTATTATTGTTCCTCGGCATCTTGACTGGTACCATTGGGCTTATTCTTGCGATTCTAATTGTCACCGATACAATCGATCTCCCCGGACCAATTCCGCTACTTTTTATGCTAGCAGCACTCGGCCTGTCCATCGGTGCCCGAAAGCAACGTGCTGACACCGACACCTAACATGAGGTTTGAGTAAACTATAAGGATAAGGTTATATAATATGAGGAGGAGCAACAATGTTAAGTGCTGACTTAAAATCGAGAGTCGCAGGTCATTTGAGGCAGTCCCGTATCACCTTGCTGGTCGTACTACTAAGTCTTATGGTCTCCATCTCAATTCATGCGCAGTCGAAGTTACTCGGGAAGATCGATTTTCCGAACTCGGGTGCCTCCGCGGCGCAACCGCACTTTATCGAGGGCGTACTCTACCTGCACAACTTCGAGTACGAGCAGGCGGCGGTGTCCTTCCGACGGGCCCAGGACATCGATTCGACCTTCGCCTTGGCCTATTGGGGTGAGGCGATGACCCACCATCACACGATTTGGCGGGAGCACGATCAGCGTGCGGCTGAAGCCGTGCTCCTCCGTCTCGGGGCCACCCCAGAACAACGCGCTGCCATGGCCCCGACAGGACGCGAAAAAGGCTACCTGCGAGCGATCGAGGTCCTCCTGGGCACTGATGCTGACGCGGAATCTGGGGGAGGTACACTGGATGAGCGAAGGGTACGTTACCGCGAAGAGATGCGCCGTTTGCATGAAGCATATCCGGGCGACGATGAGGCAACCGTGCTCTTCGCCCTAGCCATCTTGGGCGAGGGGCGAGCGAACCGAGACTTCGGGACATATATGCGCGCCGCAGGGAAGCTGCTGGCCGTGTGGGAGGCAAACCCGATGCACCCCGGCGCCGCGCACTATCTTATTCATTGTTTCGACGATCCGACGCACGCGCCACTGGGTCTGGGCATGGCCGTGGCGTATTCGAAGATCGCGCCTGCGGCCGCTCACGCCCAGCATATGACGTCGCACATCTTCCTGGGCTTGGGAATGTGGAAGCCCATGGTCTCCGCAAACGAGACTGCCCTCGCGATTGAGCTCGAGGAAACGGAGGACTGGACGCGAGAGGCGTCGCACTATGTGCACTGGCTTCACTACGGATATTTGCAGCAAGGCAGGTACGAGCTGGCTGACAGCCTGATCCAGATTGCTCGAGAGCGGCTGCGTTCAGGCGCCTCGGCCCGGGAGCGGGGCTACTACGGTACGCTCTATGCCCGGCACTTGGTGGAAACTGGCGCTTGGGGTGCTGAGGAACGGTGGCGTGCCCCGAGCGGGGTCGAGATTCCGAGCCCCAATTACCACTTCGCGCGAGCTCTTGCAGCGCTCCAACGCGGTGATTTGGACGAGGCCAGGCAGGCTGCTCGTTTAGTGCGTGCCGGGGGTGAGGGCAATCCGGAGGTCGTCCTTGGAGAAGATGTCGCCGAGATTCTGCAGCTTGAGTTGGAGGCCATGCTCGCTTACGCGAGCGGCGACGAGTCCGATGCTTTGACTCTTCTGACCGAAGCCTCCGCTCGCGAGCAGGCGATGCCTCCCAGGTTTGGCCCCCCAGCGGTCGTGAAGCCCGCCACTGAGATGTTAGCGGATGTCCTCAGCAGAACAGGTCATGCTCACGAGGCTCTTGCCGCGTATCAGGATCAGCTACTGCGGACGCCTCGACGTGGCCAGACCCTGCTTGGATTGGCACGCGCAGCGCGCACGGTGGGCGACACCGCGGAAGCCGCGCGGGCTACTCTCGAGCTGTTGGAGGTCTGGACGTCCGCGGATCCAGACGTGCGCAGCAGGGCGGCCGGGTCAGTTCCCGAAGGTTGAGTCTCCTGAGGCCCGGAGCCGACGCCTAACAAGCGATTGCTACAGTCACGGAAGAATCTTGAGGGTAGCATACTTCGCTTGCGCTCAGCATGTTTGCCGCGCAGTAGAATCGCGAGACGTTGTGCGTCAGTTTGGGATTGCCATTCCCGCCGCCAGGCTCAACACGTTCGCTACCTACCGCTGCACATACCTACTCGCCAGCGACTGCTGCACTCTCTGAACCGTTTTCAGGGTGTCCTTGAGGAGGTTTTGCTGGCTCTTGTGAAGCGTGCCGGGGTCCATCCAGTCGGTGGGGGTCTCGCCTACTTCGGCGGCCTGCATCTGCAGGCGCAGGTGGAGGTCGGAGAGGGTGCGGAGAGCGGGGAGCAGACTCTTGGCTTCGGCTACCGACAAGCTGTCCGAGGCTTCTACGGCGCGAAGCCGGTCGAAGGTGTTGGCCGATTTGAGGTAGCCGATCTCAAGCGCCAGCGCCCTCGCAAAATCGACGACAGGGCGGAGGCCTCGCGCGCGTACGTCGAAGCCTTCCTTCCCATCGTCGTCGCGTTCCAGTTGAAAGCGGCCGAAAACCGACATTGGGACGTTTATTTGAGCACCCTGGTTGACGAGAATGGAGAGCAGGCGTGGGTTGGGCGTGTGTTCAGCGATGGTGCTGCGGAGGGCTTCGCCGAGCGCTTCGTCCCCGTAAATAAGGCGTGCGTCAAACGTCATCACCGCGCGGGCCGTAACGGGCGCATCCTCGCCTTGCACCCAGTGCGTGTACATCTCCTGCCATCTGGAGAGTGGTTGGCAGAAGGCCTCGTTTCGCGCAAGGATGCCGCTGCCTGACGGCGAGTACCCGCACCGCTCGTGCGCCTCGCAGGCTGCATCGGCAAGGAGGCTGAACCACTCCGAGGCGCGTTCTGCCTGGGCGTCGTCCTCGGGGTTTGCGTACACGAGGCCGTTGTGCTGCCGCGCGTAGATGGTGGATTCCTTTCGGCCCGCCGTGCCAAAAGAGAGCCACCCCCAGGGAACCTCGACCACCATTCCCGGATGCTCCTCCTGGGCCCGCTTTTCCACGAGGTGCAGCAGCCGCCGCTTTATCTGGTCGTCGAGTTCCGAGACCACGCCAAGGAGATCCTCGCTTTGCACGCCTTGTTGATAGAGCCGCAAAAGCCGCCGGTTCGATTCGCTCCTCAAAGAGGCCAGCGCGTCCACGGTTCGCGCGCGTTCGATCAGTTCGATGGTGGCAACGGGGTCGAGGCCGCGGTAGTGGCTCACGTCCGATGCCGACAATATCCCCAGCCCGATTTCACCCTCCTCAGGGGCCTTCTCAATTACCACCACGCGACGGATGCGATGCCGCATCATTGCTTTAACAGCGTCGAAAAGGCGCTCGGAGCCATCGAGAGCCACAGCGGGCCGGTCCACCAGTTGCATCGCCCGCATATCGCCGGATTCCCCCCTGGCCACCACCTTTTCCACAATGTCGCCTTCGGTGATGACGCCCAGGGCTACGCCGTTTTCCACTACCACCACGGTATCGGCGTCGGCGTCGCGCATGGCCTGGGCTACGGCGCGCACCGGCGTATCCGGTTCCACAACCACGGCCTCCCGACTGAGGCGCGCGAGCTCCGTATCGAACAGCAAGAAGGCGCCGGAGGCATCCAGAGCGGTGTCGATGGTGCGCACGTACCGCTTGATGTCCTCGTCGAAGTACGCCGCAAACGCCTCATTTGCTTTCAGCAACTCCCGGAATCGATCGGCCGGCACGAGGGCGCACGAGGTTTGCTCAACGGCCCTCGCCTCGTAGGGCAAGATGCCGCCCTGGAGGATCCCGTACGAGCCGAACTGGGAGGGCGCGCCGCACATATCAATCAGTCGCTTCTCCTCCACGTTCATCAGCCGCACGAGGCCTTCCTCAACCAGATAGAGCGAGCGGTGAACGTCGATGCCCTGCTCCATAATCACATCGCCCGGCTCAAAAAACGCGACCGTCATCGTGCCGACAAGCTCGCGGCGCTCCTGGTCTTCCAACAGATCGAACGGCGGAGTATTCTCGAGAAGCGTGGCAAGGCGGTCGGGGATGGACGGACTGCTCATTATTCGTAGCGACACACGTGCGTGGGGATAGGTGCAATCATCAGCGGCCCAGGAAGAAACGTGATAACGACGAGAGGCGCAACCTTACTGCCCTGCTATTTGGGCGAACGGCGGAATCGAATCCAGAAAGCGAATGCCGTCGGCCTCTACGATCCCGAAATAGAGGAGGTGCCCATTGGTTACGAGAAGGTTCGGCGATTGTATGACGGCGTTGTACCGTGCGATCTGATCGAACGTGGCCTCGGTGACAGGAACATCGGGCGCCTTGCACTCCGCCAGCAGAACAGGAGCGTTCCGACGGTCGAACACGGCTACGTCTGCACGCCAGGTTCGGCCGTGGAAGTCGAACCCCTTCTCCACCGCTGTTAATCCGGGGGGATAACCGAGGCCGGCGAGGGCGCGGAGCAAGTGCTGGCGCACCCATTCTTCGGGCGTGAGCCGCACCCACTTCCGGCGAACCTCATCCAGAACGAACGGCTTCCCGCTTCGGTCCTGAGTCCTGAACACATAGGATGGGAACGCCTGGAGTTCCATCAGACACTCGCACGGGCCTTGTTCGCCTTCTTGACCATCGCTCGGAAGGCGCCCACCCACCAGTCACTGTCGCGCATCATTTTCGTAATGGTCACCGACTGAAAGCGCGAGACGAGATCGATGAGCGCCTGTGGTATTTCGTTCCAGCAATCCTCCAGCATGAGCGATTCGATGTGGTCGGCAACTTGCCGGCTCCAACGCCAATCGGCGCGGAGTTTCTCCGACTTCTTCCAGTAGTTCCGGTCGTCCCACGCCTGCGCGCTCGTTTCGATGGTTTCCTCAATGCCGCGTAGGCTAAAGACAAGAAACGCCGTCATGTCCTTCGCTTCCTCATCGAACACGCCCGAGGCGAGGCTCGGATGCTGGGCGAGGAGCCGCAGCACTTCGGCGCAGCTTCGGCGGTGAACATTTCGGCGTTTGGCCGGCGTATCGCCGACATTAATGATGCGACTCATCCGCGAAAAGCTAAGTGGCGGGCGAGCAAGCTAAGCCTGCAGGCGAGAATAATGACTGCTGATTGCGCTATCCGTGCGAAACGGAGGGTTTTCAGTTACTTTCCGACAGGTTCCAGCAGGATCACTCCCGCCGGATTCCACGTCCCCCAACCAACATTGTAGCGCCGTGTCCCGTTCTGACGAACAATTCCGAGCTTCCGGTCTTTCGCGGCGTACCGTGCTGCGCACGCTTGGCCTGGGCGCCCTCGCCACGCCGATGGCGTTGTCCGCCGCTGCTCAACGTGTACCTGAAAGTGGCGTACCCTCGGGTGGCCCATCAACAGAAGCGCGGCCGTTGTTGCGCCCCCCACGCTTGCGGCCAGGCGCCCGGATTGGTCTGGTAGCGCCGGCAGGTCGGCTCGACCGGCGGAGCCAGTTGGAAGACACGCAGGCGCAGTTGGACCGGATGGGCTTCCTGACGAAGCCCGGTCGCCACGTGATGTCGCGCCACGGTTACCTGGCCGGCACCGACGAGCAGCGGGCCGAGGACATCATGGACATGTTTACCGACCCCGACGTGGATGCCATCCTCGCACTACGCGGTGGCTGGGGATGTGCTCGCATCCTGCCACTGCTCGAGTACAACGTGATCCGCGCCCATCCAAAAGCGATCATCGGGTATTCAGATATCACGGCACTGTTGCTTGCCATTTACGCTCGGAGTCGCCTTGTCACATTCCATGGCCCCGTCGGGCGGAGTAATTGGAACAGCCGCACCGTGGAGGCCTTCCGCAAAGTGCTCGTGCGTGGCGAGCTCCTCCATCTCGATCCTGTAGCGGATGGCGAAGGGCGCCGGCGCCGCGGCGACCCCATCCACACCATCCGCGGAGGCATCGCCGAGGGGCCGCTGGTCGGCGGGAATCTATCCGTCGCATCGGCGCTCATCGGCACGCCGTACATGCCCGATTTTTCGGGCCACGTAGTGTTTTTTGAGGAGGTCCGCGAGCAACTCTACCGCGTGGACCGCCACCTGACACAGTTCATGTTGGCCGGTTCGTTCGACGACGCCGCGGCTATCGTTTTTGGCCAGTGCGCACGCTGCACGGGCGATTCGGGCATCGGCGGCCTTACGTGGCTTCTGCGCGACCACCTCCTCGCTCTGCGCAAACCGGCGTGGACGGGCGCTCCCATCGGCCACATGTCGCCCGTCTACACGCTGCCCATCGGCATTCCGGTCATCACAGATTCCACAATAGGAATGCTTCGGATGCTCGAACCTGCCGTGATTTAGGTTGTGTCTAGTTGTCGTAGGAGTTGATCCAATCTGGCGCGTCTGGCTCCCAACGGACCTCGATCCCCTTCCCTTGCGCCCAGCGGTGGAACCACGAAATACCATAAGGGCCGATGTACGGATCGGGTTGTGTGTAAGCAGGATCTTCCAACGCTTCATCAAGGGAGATAAAACGGTAGCCACGCCGTTCAAACATGGCGGCGATGTCATCGAACGTGGCGGCGTTAAGCTGATTGGCATGAAGTAGGAGCACTTGCGGAATCTCGTAGCCGATCACTTCCACCGACCATGTCTCGAAGTGTGCCACGACCGTTTCCAGCCATTCGATGTAGGCCGATTCGATGCGGCGTTGAATATAGGCGGCATTGCCGCGCATGTACGCACGCACATATGCCCGTGCAAAAAGCCATTCGTCGTTGTCAATCGTGACTGGAGCGATGGTGTATCCACGCTCTGCCAGAAAGGCCTCGATGGCCTCTTTCTTTTCGGATGTATCGCCCGCGTGCAGGAAGGGGAATCTGAAATAGCGTAGCGTTCGATCTCTCTCAGCAAGCAGTCGGCGAGTGATAGGCTCACCGTTTATGATGTCCTCCTGATAGGCCGAAACGGTAAGATCATTGAGGTCAGGATGCGTGGCCGTGTGGTTGCCGAGGTCCATCCCCGCATCCAACCAGAGCGAAAGAATCTCTTCTACGATGTCGGGGCACGGCCTTCCTTCGTTCACAAAACCGATAGCGGGGATTTGATGTTCGGTGATGTGAGCAAGCAGCCTGTACGTTAATTCACGTACGGCTTCTTTGTCGCAAACGAGGCTACTCGCTCCGGCGGCTGGGAGGTCATCAAAGGTGAAGGCGACGGCGCGGGTTTGTGCGTTCGCCAGGCTTTCGGCCAAAAAAGGCAGTAGCGGCACGACATATCGTGCCCTTCTCCCCAGGCCAGCGAGGCGTTTGGCAAGCCTTTCCATCTAGCTCAAACTCATTTCGCCCGTCGTATGAATCGCCCGATCCACGCCTCGCCTTCCTCAAAACGGAGGAAGTGGCCGAGGAGGAGGTAGCCACCGCCGTACACACCGAGAACGAGAACGGCCTGCAAAAAAACAGGCAGACCGCCATCCATGAGAATCCAGCGCAATCCCAACGCGGGGATCACGGCGAGAACCGCGAGACCGAGCATCTGAACTACACGACGTGCCGGAAGGCGGAAGCCATCCACGCTACGACGAAGCGCAATGCGGAGGGCAACGAGCTCTACCCATGCACCACACGATGCGCCAATCGCGAGCCC
>JADFQN010000031.1 GCA_022561755.1 Bacteroidota bacterium | reverse complement strand
GACCTCGATCAGGAGGAGGTGGCCAACATCATGGACCGCTACGACCTGATCGCGCTGCCGGTCGTGAGCGAAGAAGGCCGACTCCTCGGCCGTATTACCATCGACGACATCGTGGACGTGATCCGCGAGGAGGCTGAGGAAGACCTCCAGCGCGTATCCGGTATCACCGGCGACGAAGAGTTCTCCGCGTCTGTGTTCGCCATTAGTCGAGGCCGCATTTTGTGGCTGCTCCTCGGGCTCTGCGGCGCGTACATCTCCGGGCTCGTGATCCTCGGCTTCGAGGAAGCGCTGAGGACCGCGCCTATCCTCGCGCTGTTCATTCCGGTGGTAATGGCGATGGCCGGCAATGCGGGGATTCAAAGCTCGGCCATCGCGGTGCAGGGCCTCGCCTCAGGAACACTCTGGGGTTCCAACGTGCTCCGCAGACTGGGCAAGGAACTGGGCGTGGCACTCATCAACGGAGCTATTCTCGCCGTGGCGCTCGGCGTCATCGTGGTGGTCTCCGGCTTCGGTGAGAGTACACAGCGTCTCGCGGTAACGGCCGGAATCGCTCTGATGATCGTCATCGTATTCGCCACGATCATCGGTGCCACTGTGCCGCTCGTTCTTTTTCGCCTGCGCATCGACCCGGCCCTCGCGATGGGGCCGTTCATCATGGTCTCGAATGATATTCTGGGCCTGCTGGTGTTCTTTTTCGTAGCAACGCTGCTGTATCTCTGAGGTGCCAACTAGCCAACTAGTTCGGCCTCAATGGCTTTCAAGAGCGCGCGCACGCGCCTTCGATTTACGCCGTAGTCATAGCTTCCCACACGACTCTTGCTGCGGATGTGGAGAGCCGTCGACCCATCCGCCAAGGATTCGACAGCAACCGTGAGGTCGTCCTTGAACGGGCCTATCCGGAAGACGGCTTCGATACCGGAGGCATCCGCAGACACCGTCTCCGCTACACCTGAGAGCAGGCCTCTGTGGGCACGAATGGCCGTTTCCGCTGCTTTAATGACAATCACCTGTGCGACAGGGAACGTCCGGCTTGTTCGGTAGCAGTTGGGCAAATTCGGGCGGAGCGGCCGTGGGTTCGCCATCCACTAGAGCGACGCAGGCTCTGTGGGAGCTTCGCCTTCCAACCCGCGCGCATCGTTGTACTTCGAGGGGCACTTCACGAGAATGTGCTCGGCTACGAAAACGTCGCCCTCCATCTGGCCATCCACCACCACTTTCTCGGCGTCCTCGAAGTTGGCAGGCTTGGGGTTGGCGTAGATGACCTGATTTATCCCGCCTATTTCGTCGCGCATCCAAAACGAAAACTGGTTTGCCGACGGGTCATAGATCGCCGGTCGTGCTTCCAGCCATTCGCCTACGACGTGGGCGCGTCGGCCGTTCTCCGTGGCTTCCGCAAAGTTCTCATACCCGGCCACCTGTTGGCCGAAGCTGTTCACAACCAGCGCGCCGAAAACGACGATGAACGCGATGCCCAGGATGGTTTTGAGATGCATGGGTAGGAGGATGTGTTGCGTAATGCGTAGTGCGTAAGGACTATCAGGCAATCTTCCCTACGGAACACGCATTACGCACCAAAAGCCGATTCGTTCAATTCCTTCTCGATGCGGTTGATCCGCCGATCCGTGCGGAAAAGTAGAAACAGCAACCCGAACCATATAATCAGGACCACCACCAGCACGACAGGCAGCTTGTCGGCGGCCAGCATCACCCGCTCGATGCCCTGCGGAGCCTGCTGCGCCGCGTCTGCGTCGAGCAAGGCGATGGCCGTGTCGCGGACGGCGGAAAGTGTGTCGAGTGCGGCTTGCATCGAGGAAGTTGAGATGGATCCAAGTAACGGACGGAACGCGCAGCGCGATAGAGAATTACGGCCAATCGGCTAGTTCACTCACGCGGATTTCAGCAGCGCGCACACGTACGCGCAGGGTGTATATCCACCAGAACAGCATCAGAAAGCCGACGGCGGCAGCGTAGAACACCCACCTCATCTCGGGCGCGATGTCCATCTGGCTGAAGGCGGGGTTGCCTTCGGCGCCTGGGTGTAGGCTCTCCATCCGGCGTGGGAGAACGTACATGAGGAACGGCATCGTTACCGTGGCGAAGAGGGCATACACGGCTGCCAGGCGCGCACGCTGGCGTTCATCATCAAGCGCGCCGCGGAGGACGAAATACGCGCCGCAGATGAGAAGTTGAACGGTCACCATCACCTGCCGGGGGTCGCCGTTCCACCAGATGTTCGTGCCCATGTACCACGTAAACCGGGCCCAGACGATGCCCGTCGTAAGGCCAAGCACTCCGAAAACCGTCGCTACAAGCGCGGCCTGTTCGGCCCGCACATCGTGGATGCGCCGGCGGGTCACGAGAAGCCGAAGGGAATGATAGGCGGTCACGAACCAGCCGAGCATCAGCGTGAACCACATCGGGACGTGGAAGTAGAGGTTCCGCGCCGTGTGCTCCAGGATGGGCAGGTTGGAAATATGCCCGAGGATGCCGACGCAAACGACCACGGTCATCCATACTGCAACGAGCACCGTGAATACGCGGTAGCCGATCCCGCGAGCGGGAAGCATGAGGTTGTCGCGGTCAGTGGAAGTCATGGAACAAAGGTGGAGAGGCCATCCAACAGAAACCGAAGAGGCAGGATTCGGCGTCATGCGTAATTGACTGTGAACTTGATCGACGGGATCAATCCCGCCACACGTACTCGAAGAGCATCACGGAGGCCGTGATCATCAGCCCGCCGTAGCCGACGAGCGCGGTCAGGTCGGTGGCTGCGGCGCTCCACGTCGCGCCAGGTTCGAAGGCAAGCTGCGTCAGTCGCACGACTGAAAACAGCAGCGGGATGAGCACGGGGAAGGAGAGAACCGCCAGCAGGGGTCCGCTGGAAACCGTTCGGGCGATAATGGCCGAGAGGAGCGTAGTAGCCCCGGCGAGGCCGACGGCGCCCAGTACGAGGGTTGTCGTCAGCAAGCCGAGGGCGTGGACCTCGGGACCCACCAAAAGCCAAAAAATAGAAGCCGCAGCGACGTTCAGTGCGAGCGTGATGGCAATATTGAAGGCCAACTTGCCGACGTAAATGGAGGTCGCCGGGAGGGCCAGTTGGAGGAGCAGCACGGTGCCTCGTTCTTCTTCGACTATGAACGCACGGCCTAGGCCCACCACGGCGGCGAAGAGAATGACGATCCAGAGGAGCGCCGCCGCCATGGGCGGAGTCACGGCGGCATTGCCCACGGCAAAGCGCACCAACAGCACCGCCGCCGCCACAAAGAGGGCAAGCGCGTTCAGGGCGAAGCGTGTGCGCAGTTCGAGCCGCGCATCTTTCTGGAAAACGGCGATCGCGCCGTGCAGCCAGGCCATGGGAGGTGGGCGTTGAGTGGGTTGCACCCGAAGTTAGTGCTGCGGTAGGGGCGAGATATATCTCGCCCACTGGCTATCGTGGGTTGACATTCGTTCACCGGCGCTCGGCGTCGCTGTGCGGCTCGGGATGTCCGCCGGGCGGCACGCCATCCACAAACCCGTCCTGATTGTGCCAGTCCGGGTGCGGGAGATCCGGCAGATCGCCGAAGTCGCCGACGAAACCGATTTCCGAATGCAGGCGATAACCTTGTTTTTCCTCCACGGTTCGCTGGATCAGGCCGATCAACGTGCGCACGTCTTTTGCCGTGGCGCCGCCCGCGTTGATGAGGATGTTGGCGTGGCGCTGTGTCACCTCGGCGCCTCCGATGCGCTTACCTTTCAATCCAGACCAATCAATCAAACGCCCCGCGCCGACGCCGTCGATTTTTTTGAAGATGCTTCCGGCGGACGGTTCGGTATCGAGCGGCGGATGGCGATGCGTGCGCCATTCGAGGTTGGCCGCCATGATCTCGCGCATGCGTGATTCATCGGCCCGTTCGAGCTGAAAGGTCGCCGACAGCACGATATCAGGCCGGTCGTGCAGGATGGAGAAATCATATCCAAAGTGAAAATAGTCTACACCCACGGTATTGTAGTCGCCTTCCGCCGTGAGCAGTTGGGCCTCTACCAGCACCTCCTCAATGAACATCGTCCTCGACCTATCCGGCGAGAGAAAGTGCAGATTTTGCCAGAGCGCTCCGCCCACCGTAGATGGAATGCCGACGTAGTGCTCCAACCCCGAAAGGCCACTCGACACGGCGAGCTCAATCAGATTCGGGTAGCAGATGGCCCCGCTTTCAGCCCGAACGCGTCCGGAATCGACATCCACAGTCGTGTGATCTGCGCAGTTGCGGATCACCAGCCCTCGAAACCCGAGGTCGCCGACGAGGATGTTCGCGCCGGCGCCGAGCAAGAAATGCGGAACCTCCAGCGAGCGCGTTGCGGTGATGGCCTCGGCCAACTCTTCCGCTGTGTGGACGTCCAGAAACAAATCCGCGGGGCCACCGATCTTAAACGTAGTGAACTTCGCCAGCGATTGACCCTCGATGAGCCGGTTTCCCAGAACATCACGCAACGCTGCGTAACGCTCCGCCCGATTTTCCGTAGGAACGGCTAGTTGCGAAGATGAAGCTTCGGCCACGAAATTAGGAGATGGAGTATGAGGCGGGCCGCGTAGTTTACCAACGCATCCAGGAGGCTGTTGACATATGTGCTCGGCCGAAGGTCGGATGACATAGTTCAACAGCCTCCCAAGTACCAAATTCCAAGTACCAGATTCCAAGCGGGCTCATGAAGCACCCTTTGTGATTTGGAGGAAGGAACTTTGTACTTCAGACTCCTAATCTCGGCGAACACCGCCGGGCATCCTGAAAACCTCACACAACCCCACCTACCATGGCTTCTCTGCTAGATAACATTAAACCGCCGCGCTCCGGCCGGTTCGGACTCATCGGCATTCTTGCCGTCGTTCTCCTCATCATGATCCCCGCGTGCATGACCAAATCCATCGGCTCCGGCGAGCAGGGCGTCAAGTACAGCAGTTTCAGCGGCACGAACCTCAATACCGTCTACGGCGAGGGGCTCAATGTCTTCTTCCCGTGGGAGCGGATGATTGTCTACGATGTGCGTGTAAAGTCGGAGGACGAGCAAGTGTCGGCGCTCTCGTCCAACGGCGCCACCATAAACATGGACGTGACCGTGCGCTACAGGCCGGCGATCAGCGCGCTTCCCTTTCTCCATACGACGTACGGCGACGAGTATTACGATCGCGTGGTTCGCCCTGAATTGCGGAGTGCCGCGCGAGAGATCGTCGGCAGATACATGCCCGAGGAGTTGTACTCCACGCGCCGCAACGAACTACAGGATCTGATTTTCCAGCATGTGGCGGCTGCATCAGCGGAGGAATATGTGGAGATTGATGCCGTGCTGATTCGTGATGTGGTGCTCCCCGAGCAGGTTAGGCGCGCCATTGAGAACAAACTGGAGGAAGAACAGCTTGTGGAACAGGCGGCGCTTTCCGTTCTCCGTGCCGAACAAGAGGCCGAGCGCAAACGCGTGGTGGCTCAGGGCGACGCAGATCGGGCCAGAATCGTCACGCAGAGCCTGTCGCCGCAGTTCTTGCGCTGGCATGGCATCGAGGCCACCCGCGAGCTAGCCCAATCCGACAACGCCAAGGTGGTCATTATTGGCAGCGGCGCAGACGGGCTGCCGCTCATTCTTGGGCAATAACCGGATGGTAGCTACTGCGTAATGCGTAATGCCTAGTGCGTAATGCCTAGTGCGTAATGCGTGATGTGCTGCCTACGTGTCGACTCTACGCGTTACGCGATACGCCCTGGCCATGAACGATTCCTCTTCTCGATCTGATTTCTTCGACCGTGTCTGGGACGTGGTTGCGCAGATCCCCTACGGGCGCGTGACCACGTACGGACACATTGCAGAACACTTTGGGACGCGGAGTGCGTCGCGGGCCGTCGGGTGGGCGCTGAACGCCGTGGGGAAGTACGAGCCCGCACCGAGCCCGATGGCGTTACCGTGTCACCGCGTGGTAAACCGCTTCGGCGGGCTGACCGGCAAGCGGCATTTTGCCACGCCGGACATCATGGAAGAACGCCTGCGCAGCGAGGGCATCGTGTTCGACGACGACGGGTGCGTGGACGTCGAACGCCATCTCTGGGTGCCGGGGGAATCGTCGTAAGGGCGAATCAACATTCGCCCATGTGGGCGCTTAGCAAATTGTTGCTGGGGAGTACGTGATACGCCCGTACGATACGCCCGTACGTCTAAGCAGGCGACGAGACGATCCCCCCGCCCGCCATGCCATCCAGTTCCTCCCAAAACGTAGGGAAGGAGACTTCTATACAATCGGCGTTGTGGATGGTGGTCGGGCCGCTCGCGGTCAGCGCGGCGACTGCTTCTGCCATCGCGATCCGGTGGTCGCCCTGGGAATCGACGGTCGCGCCCTGCAGAGGGCGTCCGCCTTCGATGACGAGGCCGTCGTCCAACTCTTCCACCTGGGCGCCCATCGCTCGTAGAAATTGGGCTGTGGCAGCCAGGCGGTCCGTCTCCTTCACGCGCAGTTCGGCGGCGTCGCGGATGGTCGTGGTGCCTTCCGCGCACGCCGCGGCTACTGCCAGGATGGGGATCTCGTCGATGAGATTGGGAATGAGGTCGCCGGCCACATCAACGGCGTGCAGGCCGCTCTCAGGAGCGTTCACCCGGATGTCGCCGATTGGTTCGTAGGCGCGCGTGCGCTCGTTGGTCACTTCGATTCGTGCGCCCATCGCACTTAGCACATCGAGTAGAGCCGCCCGCGAGGGATTGAGGCCGACCTGCCTCATCACCAGCGTCGCCGTGGGCACGATGGAGCCCGCAACCAGGAAAAAGGCTGCCGCCGAAAAATCGCGCGGCACGATCCATATGCGTGGCGGCAGGTCCATTGCCGGATCAATGGCAATGCGCCGCTCACCCCCGAGATCGAGCGTGGTGAGGCCCAGCATCCGCTCCGTGTGGTCGCGAGAAGGCGAGGGTTCGATGACCGTCGTAGGGCCGTCCGCCATCAACCCGGCCAGCAGAATGCACGACTTCACCTGCGCCGATGCCGTTGGAAGTGTGTAGGTGATGCCGCTCAGTGAATTGCCCTGGATTCGAATCGGTGCGTGGCCGTCATCCAGTTCGATGGACGCACCCATCCGGCGCAGCGGCTCCGCAATGCGCTCCATTGGCCGTTGCGATAACGAATCGTCGCCGATTAGCGCGGACGGGAACGATTGTCCTGCCAGCACACCGGCCATCAGGCGCATGGTTGTGCCGGAGTTCCCGCAATCTAGAGGGCCGTCCGACGCACGCAGCCCCTGCCGGCCAACACCCTGCACGAACAGGCTGTCTTCTCGCTCTTCCACTTCCACGCCGAGCGCCCCCAGCACGGCCAGCGTCGATTGGGGGTCGGCAGCATCGGGGTAGCCGACAATCTGATTCTCCCCTTCCGAAAGCGCCGCCAGAATGGCGGCGCGGTGAGCGATGGACTTGTCAGGCGGAATCGTGATCCGGCCCGCAATGGCAACGACGGGTTCGACCGTGACGATGCTGGGCATTCTCACGCAGGAACGAGGATCTGTGGCGCCACTTCTTTCAACAGGTCCGTTTTCTCGGCGTGCGGCAAAAACGAGTGCTGGAAGCTGTTGAGGACGATGGCGTGGATGTCCTCGGCGGGGATGCCGCAGCGCGTGTGCGCGAGGTACAGTTCGTCGGTGACGGTAGTGCGCGAGAACAGCCGGTTGTCGGTGTTGATGGTGACGGGCACGCCCGCCCGAACGTATTCGGCGACAGGGTGGGCCTCGTAGCTGGCCACGACGTGCGTCTGCACATTGCTCGTCGGGCAGATTTCCAGGGGGATCTGCCGGTCCACGAAGTAGCGCAGGAGGTCAGGGTCTTGCCCGAGGGTTACGCCGTGGCCTATACGGTGCGCGCCGCACTTGAACAGCGCCTGACGGATCGACGCCGGCCCGAACGACTCGCCGGCGTGAATGGTGATGTTGAGGAGGTGTTTCCGGGCGTGGTAAAAAGCTGCGCCGTGCATCTCGGCGGGGTTTCCCTGCTCGCCGCCCGCGAGGTCGAAACCCACCACGCCTTCATCGCGGTGAGCCGCGGCCAGCTCGGCCTGTGCCAGCGAGGCGCTCTCAAACCGATCCCGCAAACCACAGATTATGACGCCCGTTTTGATGCCGAAGTCCTGCTCGGCTTCGCGGAGCCCCGCCAGCACGGCGTCGTTCACCTGCCAGAGCGTGAGGCCGTTCTCAGTATGCAGCGTCGGGCCGTAGCGGATTTCGAGGTAGCGGACGTTCTCCTTCGCGTTGTCCTCGGCCAGTTCGTACGCGATGCGGTGCAGCGCCGCGCGCGATTGCATTAGCGGGATAGTGTAGCCAAACCAAGCGAGGTACTCCTCCAGCGTCGCTGAGCCGTCGATTTTCTTGAGTTCCTCGGCCAGTGATTCCTCGTCGGCGGCGGGGAGGAGGTCGAGGCGATTTTGTTTGCGGGCCAGATCGACGAGTGTTCCGAGGCGCAACGAACCGTCCAGATGGCAGTGGAGCTCAGCCTTCGGCCAGTCGAAGAGGGTCTCGCGGGTCAGGTGGGCAGCGGATATTTCCGTCATAGCCTGTTTTCGTGTCAAGTTAGCCCCTGTGCCGTGAGGGATCAACGCAGTGGAATGCTTGGGGGAAGATGCCGGCGGTTGTTTGGTACGCTCGCCGGACGGCGCTAGTTTACCTTCTCGGTATGCAATGCGAACCGAAACAGGCGTCATCCGTAGCAAATGCTCGTCACTCGACTTCCATCGCCATGAGTCTGGGCCCCCTTGAAATTGCCCTCATCTTCCTCGTCATTCTGCTCGTTTTCGGCGCCAAGCGGATCCCAGAGATTGCGCGCGGCCTCGGGAAAGGCATCCGTGAGTTCAGGGACGCGTCGAACGATATCAAAAAAGAACTGACGATCGGCGACACGCCGCAACAGCAGATCCGGCCTCCTGTACAGCAACCGATCCCGGCTCCAGCACAGCAGGCTCCGGCTCCAGCGCAGCAGGCTCCGGCTCCAGCACAGCAGGCCCCGGCTCCAGCACGGCAGGCTCCGGCTCCAGCCCCGCCGCCGGCAGATCCGCCTGCAGATCCGCCTGCAGAAGAAGTTGGCGAATAATTGGTAACCCGTTGGTGGCTCACCGATGAATCTTTAGCGGTGGGTTAGAGGCAACGGAGTGCCCGCGGTAGCTTGCGCGGATCATTATTCTTGCGCAGATCCCCGCTCCATGTCCATTCTCATCAACAAGGATTCCCGGGTCGTCGTTCAGGGCATCACCGGCAAGGAGGGCACATTCCACGCCGAGCAGATGATCGAGTACGGGACCAACGTCATCGGCGGCGTTACGCCCGGAAAGGGTGGCATGACGCATCTCGACCGGCCTGTTTTCAACACCGTAAAGGAGTCGGTTGAGCGGGGCGGCGCCAACGTGGCGTGCATCTTCGTTCCCCCTCCGTTTGCCGCGGATGCCGTCATGGAAGCCGCCGACGCCGGCATTGAAGTGATTGTGTGTATCACGGAGGGCATTCCGGTACGCGACATGATTTCGGTGGTGCCCTACGTGAGGAAGCGCGGCGTGCGGCTCGTCGGGCCAAACTGCCCCGGCCTGCTCACGCCCGGCGAGGCCAAGGTGGGCATCATGCCGACGATGATCTTCTTGGAGGGATCGGTCGGCGTTATTTCGCGCTCGGGAACGCTCACCTACGAGGCTGTCGACCAGATCACCCGCGCCGGACTCGGGCAAACCACGGCCGTAGGCATCGGCGGCGATCCGATCGTGGGAACCACGTTCGTTGACGCCCTGGAACTCTTCGAAGCCGATCCTGCCACAGACGCCGTGGTGATGATCGGCGAGATCGGCGGTACGGCGGAGGAAGAGGCGGCGGAGTATGTCAAGAACAGCATGAGCAAACCGGTTTTTGGTTTTATCGCAGGCCGCACGGCGCCCCCCGGGCGCCGGATGGGCCACGCCGGAGCGATCATCTCCGGCGGCAAGGGCACCGCCGACGAGAAGATCAAGGCAATGCGCGAAGCTGGTATCACCACAATCGAGAGCCCGGCGGCCATCGGCGAGACCGTGCAGGCGCACTTCACGCAGGTGGCGTAGCCTCGTACATCACTTATGTTTGAATCCTTGTAGGGGCACGGCATGCCGTGCCCCTACGTGTTTTGTGGGCATGAAAATCAAGACCGTCGAATTCATCCGCTCGGCGCCCAACTGGGCGGTGCTGCCCAAGGACAGGAAGGCCGAGATAGCGTTTGCGGGGCGCTCGAACGTGGGGAAATCGTCGCTGCTGAACGCCCTGATCGGCCGGAAAAACCTCGCCCGGACGAGTTCCACACCAGGCAAAACGCAGGCGCTGAACTACTACCTCGTCAACGGATCTGCTGGGTTCTATCTGGTGGATCTGCCCGGCTTTGGGTACGCGAAAGTCTCCAAGAAACAACGCGCGGAGTGGCAGCGGCTCATTGGCCGGTATGTCACCGAGCGAGAGGAACTGCGCATCATTTTCCACCTCATCGACAGCCGCCACGAACCCACCAGGCTCGATGACGAGCTGATCGAAATCTTGCGCGGAAGCCCCGTGCCGCGCGTCATCCTGCTCACCAAGTCCGACAAACTGCCGAAAAACCAGCAGCGCATCCGGGTTGCCCAGGTCCAAAAACACCTTGCCGGGGTGGGTGTAGAGGTTCCGGTCGTGCTGACCTCCGCCGAAAAGAAAACCGGGATGGACGAGGTATGGAAGTGGGTGGAGACGCTCTTGTAGGGGCGATTCATGAATCGCCCCTAATCCGTCTGCCGGGCGTAGTGCTGGATGGCACCATCTTCCGAGCGCAGGGTGAGCGTATCGCCGGCCACATGGGCGATGAATTGCTCCGTCCCCCGGTCATCAGACAGCGTGAGGACGCTGTCCCATTGCACTACGAAATCAGCTGTGAGCACGGTGTCCGGCAGGAGCGGGCGCTGCCACGTGATATCCAACGTGCCGTCGCGTCTGAACGTGTAGGTCATCGACATCCCACTGCTGTCCATCTCGGTCGTTGAGAGATCCTCCCACGTGCCCACGAGCGGGCCGGGCGGCTCATTCCGGCAACCGGCCACCCATGCACAGCCAAGAAGACTTGCCGTGGCGAGAGCAATGCGGAGGTTGTGCGGTCGTAGAAGGGTGTGCATAGGCGAGCAAGAGAGTGCAAGGAGGCTGTTGAATTACTTGCTCATTGCCGAACACCCAGCCAATCCGTCTCCTGTTTCTTCGCTTCGCTTCAGAAACTGTCCCCCTTGCTAAGGGGGACAAAGCTCCCCGCCAGCTGGCGGGGAGCTAGGGGGTGAGACAGCTAGATGCTTCCAAGGGGACGAATTCCAACAGCCTCCAAAAGGAGCATCCGTAAGTTACCTGAACCCACGTTGTTTGTCCGTATCCCCGGCCTGTTCGATGCTCTATTCGGCGCCCGTCACGTTTCTGCTGCTCATCGCCAACGTCCTGGTCGCGGTATACACCCTCTTCTTCGACCAGACGATTGTTGGTAAGTGGGCGTTTCGACCAAGAAAAGTGATGGAAGGCGAGTGGTGGCGTTTCGTCTCGGCCGGGTTCGTACACGTGGGACTGGCGCACCTCGCATTTAATATGATTACCCTCTACTTTTTCGGGCCGGAGGTTGAAGGCATCCTTGGATCGGGGAAGTTCTTTGTTGTGTACTTCGGCTCTGAGTTGACTGCGAATGCGCTCACGATGTGGCGCCACAAGGACAACCCGAAGTACTCGGCCGTGGGCGCCTCCGGGGCCGTATCGGGCGTGCTGTTCTCGTTTATCCTATTCCAGCCGTTTTCCATGCTGTACATATTCGCTGCGATCCCTATGCCTGCCATCGTGTTTGCCGTGTTGTACGTCGCCCTCTCCATTTACTCGGCAAAGCAGGGCGGTGGCCCCATAGCCCACGAAGCGCATCTCGGCGGCGCGCTGGGTGGCGTGGTGCTGACCCTCATTCTCTATCCTGCCGCGCTGGGCATCTTTCTAAACCAGTTGGGGGTTGGGTAGGCCTGGGTGGGGATTGCATAATGTCTCGCGATTCTACTGCACGGCTAATGTGGTGACCGCAAGCGAAGCGCGCGAGGGCGACGCTTGCCGCGACTGCAGCAATCGCTTGTTAGGCGGCTGCCCTATGATGTCAGAGCCTGGCCCGCCCTACGCTCTGCGCAGCCGGTACCAGTGCTCGTCCGGCCGCAAAAGAAGTTCGAGGGGCTTGGGTAACGAGAAGTGTGATGGCTCGACGTCCGTGATCATCCACCCCGGGAAGGCAGCTTCGATCTCGTCACGACTGACCCCCCTGATCAGAGGCCTGCGTCGCTTCGGCCACGCTAGTAGGAGTACGGTCGCGTCGGGTCCGGCGACCGCTTCTACTCCCTTCCCCATCGCCACACGTTGCTCGGCGTCGAAGTCATGGAATGTCCCCGTATCGAGGATGAGGCGGAATTCAGAACCGACGCCGGACTCCGACAGGGCCGTGACGTCTCCGTGGATCAGTCGCACTTCCACGTCGGCCTGTCGAACCCGGTCACGGGCGCGGGCAAGCGCCTTCTCAACCAGGTCGACGCCCGTGACCTCCCAGCCACGCTTAGCCAACTCGATGCCCCAGATCCCACTCCCCGTCCCGATATCGAGCGCGCGGCCGAAGGGCGTCTCCCGCCCTTGCTCCTCACGGTCGAAAAGTTGGGATGCCTTTTCGACAAAGGGAGGGTCGCTTGCAGCGTCCTCCCATGGATGGAAGCCGATCGAATACGCGAAGCGATAGTTCATCGTCCTCTCCTTACCGGGCCGGACGCACAGCACCCGCACTTTCCCAGCCATCTAACGGGGTCGGGATCAGCTGCGGAGCGCGGAGCGGGCCGTCAGCTGCATCCCGTTGTTAGCCAGTGTATCGGTTCAATTCAATCATTGAGTGCGACTAACAATCTCACTCAGCTGCAGGACCTTCACATCCATCATCTGACTGAGGTAGACGTCCAGAAAGGGTTTGTGGCCGGCACCGATGACCACGAGCACCCGCTTGCCTGGGTGCATGGCGGTGATGCGTCGGATGTGAGCGGCCATGTTCAGGTTGCGCAACTCCCAAACTGCGGAGCGCGCACGATCAAGACCGGAGGGAAGCTGGGTTCGGAAGAAAACGTGAAACTGCGCATCGACATCAGCCATCCCGTACTCGGTGGAGTTCAGGAACAAGTAGTAGGGCAATAGGTCACCGTTTTCGATGGCCTCTTCAAGTCGCTGGCTGGATTCCACATAGATCGGAGCTGCGGTCGCACTTTCAAACGCCGGATTGCCTTGCAGTTGCGCGACCAACTTATCCGCCAGCGGGATGAATAAGTCTTTGTCAGTATGATCGTCGATTGCCTCAACCTTCTGGAGGCCGAGCCGTCTGGCGAGCGCGATGGCTACAGACACGACCTCGCTACTTACGCCAACCTGCTGCATTAGGTCATCCGCCACTTCCTGCGGAATGATGTCGCTGTGCGCTTGCTCTGCCTCCAGCATGTAGGACCATTGCAATACCGCGGAGGCATATTCGTAAGCGGCGAGGAGATGGACAACCAACTGGGCTCGAATCCGGTTGGTATCCGAGGATTCAGCCGGGTCCCCGAGGCGGTGCAGCAGCTCATTCGCCGCTATGGAGGCCTCGTAGCGACTCAGCCCTAAGCGTTCTTGCGCGATTTGACCCAACCCTATGATGATGCCGGCGAACTGCTCAAGCACCCCGGGGAAGTCCTCGCGCCGACTCTGCATCGCCTGGATGACGTGTGGGGGCATTTGCTCGACGGCGATAATGTCGGGCTTGAACAGCTCAAGCTTTACAAGGAGAGATGAAAGGAGAGATGAATCAAACTTATCGCCAAGCGTTGCCAGGTGCGGGGTGGCAAGAATCAATACCTGAGTCCTCGCTGCCTCATCAAGCGGGGGGTACCGGAGGTCCACAGTACGTTCTGAGGCACCTTGGATTTGGCCCACAGCCGGTGGCTTACTGCCCGCGCAACTAGTCAGAAGACCCGTCCCTCCGGCTAGCAGGAACACAGAGGCAAGCATCCATGCCGTCCGGCGAATGATCTCAGGTCTCATAGGACAGGACATTCCTCATCTGGCTAACTACTGATTATGCGTCACCGTGACGCATAACACGCAAGAACGGAATGGGGTAAAAGTTATGTTCACAGACGTGTAAGGCGTGGTACGGAGCGTTATCACTACGTTTGGCGGATAAGACGCGTGTGCGTCTGTGAACGTGTTGTCTCATGCCAAGGTACGTCTGGTGTACGCCAGTGTCGCGCAAAGTCAGCCTCCGAAACTCCTCAACCGAGTTCGCAACACACGTCGAACACGTCATCTGAGTCTCAGAACCGAGAAGGTTTACATAGGCTGGGTGCGGCTGTATATCCGCTACCAAAACATTGCCCACCTGGTTTTACAGCAGATGCGCAATGAGATCACCCCAGTCCTCAAACACATGCACGTCGCTCCGAAGGTCGGACTCCCCACGGAACCACGCCACTTGCCATCCGGCGTTGCGGCCACCCTCCACGTCGGAGTGCAGCGAATCACCGATGTAGAGGATTTCTTCTGGAGGGACGCGGGCTTTCTCCTCCGCATGGGCGAACAGGGCGGAGTTGGGTTTCATCACGCCCACCTCTTCGGAGATGACGATGGATGCAGCCCGCTCGCGGAGTGACGGGAAGCGGTCGAGTTTGGCGTGTTGGATCTTCTTAAAGCCGTTTGTCAGGATGCCGACCGGGAAGCGATCAGCGATGGCGTGGAAGGCCGCCTCAGCCCCCTCGATCCACGACCAGTGGTGCGCGTAGCGGTTCAGATAGTGCTCGCCGAGTACATCCGGGGCGATCGTATTTACCTCCAGAGCAGTGAGCAGGCGCTCGAACCGCAACCGCTTCAGATCGCTTTTGGTGATGATGCCGGCTCCGTAATCGCGCCACAGCGTGGCGTTGAGCCGGTCGTACGTCTCCTGAATGTGGGCGAGGCTGTGCCCGCTCAGATGCCCGGCAAAGTGTTCCTGGCAGTCTGCCAGTGTTGCTTTCTCTGCCTTTCGATGATCGAGGAGCGTATCGTCGAGGTCGAAATAGACGAAGGAGATTCGTGCTTCGGTCTTTGTGCTTCGTGCTTGGGGATTACCTGGTTGCATGAATGAAAGACCCAAAGCACAAAGCACGAAGAGCCAAGAACTAAAGCGCTTTCTCGAACAGCGCGTACGTTTTGTCGACGACGGCGCCGATGTTCTCCATCGCATTAACGAGGCGTGTGTTCGATTCCAGCACCCAGCTCATTTCGCAGGAGTCGTATCCCGCCGCCGTTCCGCGTTTGATGGTTTCGAGAACCATCAGCGCGTCGAAGCCGCGGCCGTGGTAGGCCTTGCGGACGCCCATCAGCGGCATCCGCGTTTCGTACACCCCTCCGAACTTCGCCCGCGCGAGCAGCTTTGGAAGGCCCATCGGCAGCAGCCGCCCGTTTTTCACGTGCTTGAGGGCCAGATTCATGTTCGGGATGGTCACTGAGAAAGCAACTGTTTCGCCGTCCAGCTCAAGGAAGTAGACGAGATCGGGCTCGATGATCTGTTTGAGATCCTTGGCGAGGTGCTCGAACTCGTGGGTCGTCATGGAGACGTGGCCCCAGTTTTCACTCCACGCATCGTTGTAGATGTCCATGGCAATCATGGCGTCCTCCATGAACCGGTCCATGTTCATCGTACGGAGCTTGAGGTTCGGATTGCGATGCCGAACAATTTCCGCGCCTCGCTCCATCTTCGCCACGTTCACGTATTTCTTATGGACGTAGTAGGCGAACATGGTCATGCGGCGCTCGAAGCCGTGCCGCAGCAGATGAGCCTCGTAGTACGGCTTGTTGTAGGCCATGAGGATGGATGGCTCCCGGTCGAAGCCCTCCACCAGCAAGCCCGAGGTGTCATTGAGGGAGGGGTTAGCGGGGCCGCGCATGGCGGTCAGGCCGCGCTCTCGGAGCCATCCGGCCGCGGCATCCAGCAGGGCATCGGCGACGGTCTCGTCATCCACCGTCTCTAAAAAACCGAAGAAACCGACGTTGTCGTCGTACTTCTTCAGGTGCATGCCATTGCGGATGGCGGCAATCCGCCCTACAACCTTGCCGCCGGCGTCCTTCGCCAGAAAAAGCCCGATTTCGCCGTGCTCGAAGAACGGGTTCTTCTTCGGGTTGAGCACCTTCGCCTGGTCCATCCGAAGCGGCGGCACGAAGTACTGATCGCCGTCGTAGAGGCTGTAGCCAAAGTTGATGAACCGGCGATGGTCGCGGCCGGAGGCTACGGGCCGGACGGTAACAGGTGTGGCGGGCATGCGGGGACGTTCTGATGAGGCCGCAAAACTACGCTATCAAGCACGAATGACACCGGACACGGCCATCCGCATTTTCTCACCGCGCCCAGGAGCCTGTTGATAAACTGGGCTGTCACCGAGTCGTATGAATCCCTCCCCTGCTAGGGGGAGAGCTTTTTGTCTTTGGCGAGAGAATTTGCGAGTAGGAACACGACTTGTCCTGGGAGCTTGTTGAAGAATGGGAGCCTGTTGAAGAAGTAGAGAGGCGAGTAGTTCTCGGCCGAGAATCACTCGCCTCGGCAACAGAGCACTATTTCAACAGCCTCCTAGTGTAATCATCACACAGACTCACAGACAATGGAGAACCTTTACCTGTCCTCACGCGCCACGAGCGTCTTACCGGTGGGCGAACCAGAACCAGGTTGGCCATTCGTGCCGATCACCCCTCGCTTCACGCCAACGCGGTAGAAGGCGTCGAGGATGCGGTCGAGTTCTTCGTCGGTGTGGGTGGCCATGTAGCTGGTGCGCATCAGCGCTTGCCCTGCCGGTACGGCCGGCGGAACGACCGCGTTTACAAATACGCCTTCCTCCAGCAAATCCTTCCAAAACTGGAAGCACGTCACCATATCGCCGACGACGACCGGTATGATGGGCGTCTGGCTCGTCCACACGTTGAAGCCCAGTGAATTGAAGCCGTTACGCATCCGCTCAGAGATCTCGGCGAGCCGGTCGAGGCGTTCGGGTTCGGCTTCGAGGATGTCGAGGCACGCGAGCACCGTGGCCACGTTTGCAGGCGGCATGGAAGCGCTGAAGATGTGTGTGCGGGCAATGTGGCGGATGTACTCGGTGACCGCGTGCGTACCCACAATGAAGCCTCCCAGCGAGGCGAAGCTCTTCGAGAACGTGCCCGTGATGATGTCTACCCGATCCGCGAGGCCGAACTCCGACGCCGAGCCTCGGCCGCCTTCTCCTACCACGCCGACGGCATGCGCGTCGTCTATCATCAGACCAGCGCCGAACTCCTCGGCCAGCGCAACGAGCTCAGGAACTCGGGCGAGTGTTCCATTCATCGAGAAGACGCCATCGGAAACAATGATCTTCCCGGCCGCCGGTTTTTCGCCGCATACGCGCTCCAACTGCATTCGGAGGTGATCCATATCATCGTGCCGGTAGCGCATCGTCTCCGCAAGCGAAACCTGCGTGCCGGCCAGAATGCAGGAGTGGTTGTCTTTGTCGGAGAAAATGACATCCCCCTTGCCGGCCACCGACTGGATGACGCCCTGGTTGGTCATGTAACCGGTCGAGAAGAGCACGCAGCCTTCGGTACGCATGAAGGCAGCCAACCGCTCTTCGAGCTCCAGATGGAGGTCGAGCGTGCCGTTGAGGAAGCGGCTGCCCGTACAGCCCGTGCCGTACTTGCCAATGGCCGCCTGCGCGGCCTCCACTACTTTCGGATGCCCTGTGAGCCCGAGGTAGTTGTTCGACCCCGCCATGATGATCTCCCGGCCGTTAATCACGGCTCGCGTACCCTCGCTCACCTCGATGGGGCGGAAGTAGGGGTACAGGTCGCGCGCCCTGATTTGCGCGTAATCCCCACCCGGGTCAAGAAAGCGCGTGGCTTTCTCGAAGATGGCTGGGGCGGTGCCGGGAGACGGCATAGGCTCGGACACCCTGAGCGGTTAATCCGCAAAGTCGGGTGAGATCGTGGCAAACATGCCAAGCGCAGAATAACTGGTCATCGACGCCTGTGCTAACAAAAGAGGGAACCAGGGAAGATAGGGGAGGCGGGTATGCCTGCGCACGCAATATCTGGTGAAAGGCGGCGTCCCCTCTTCCTCTAGGAGGCTGTTGAAAAACTCCAACTACCTGCGGCGGCGCCTCTTGCCCGATCTCCGCGTTGCGAAATACTCAACGAATCACCGATTCGCCTGCGATTTCGCGCCTCGATCTCGGCCAAGATTCGCGCGCCTCGCTTACGGCGTAGTATTTCAACAGCCTCCTAGAGCTGTATCACGGCAACGAGCTGTGTCCCGTCGGGCGACGGCAGCAGGTGGAGGGAGAGGTCTTCACTGACATCGAAGCCTACAAGATGTGCGGCTACGTAGGCGTCCAGCACCTGAAGGGCATAAACGAGGCCTGTGCCGAGTAATGCGAGGTCGCGATTGCGGCGGCCGTCGTCGCGCAGTTGGCGCGTCGTGGCGGCCGGTTGCGCCCCCGAGTCTATCCAATCCTGGAAAAACGATGCGAAGGGGTTGTCCGGATTGGGCGTCGTCGCATCAGGCGTTTCCTCGTTAACAACGTAGAGGTAGGCGTGGCGGTAGCGCGTATATCGGCTGTTGAGGTAGATGGAGAGGCCCGCTAGCCCGCCCAGCGCACCTATCACGAACGGAGCTTTGGCAGGTTGGCCCACATAAACCTGGCCCCAGCCGGGCGCTGCCAGCGAGCGCCACAGTGCGCCGGTTGGGGAGGGGAGTTCGGAGGAATCCGGCAGCACGTCGGATGCTGTCACATAGGATTCCACGGGAGCCACGGTCGAATCAGCAGCAACCTGGGCCTGCGCCGACTCGGCGGCGAGTACCACCAGCGCTCCTGCAAAAAGGATGACGAGCCGACCCACCGGACTCTTAGTAATTCGCAATCTGCGAGATGAGGCGCTCCAGATCTTCCAGTGAGAAGTAGGTAATCTGGATGGTTCCGCTGTGGTCCGTGGGCTTGTGCTGGATTTCGATTTTGGTGCCGAGGTGCTCGCGGAGGCGCGCCTCGAACGCCTCAATTTCCAGCCGATCTCGCGGCGTGAGCGTTGCCTGGCCCGGTGTTTTCGGCTCGGCCGAAGTTTTTTTCTTGGGCGATACGGGCCGTCGTGAGCGTACGAGGCGTTCTACCTCACGCACCGAAAGCCCTTGGCTGACAATAGCCTGGTGGAGTTCCAGTTGGGTGGCCTCGTCTCCGATGGCCAAAAGCGCGCGCGCGTGGCCCGCCGAAATGGACCCGTCGCGCAGCGACGCCTGGATGGCGGGCGGCAGCTTCAGCAGGCGCAGCAGGTTGGTGACCGCCGAGCGACTCTTCCCTACTTTCTGCGCCACTTTCTCCTGCTTAAGGCCCACCTCGTCAATCAGGCGCTGGTAGCCGAAGGCTATTTCTATAGGGTTGAGGTCTTCGCGCTGGACGTTCTCGACGATGGACATTTCCAGCATGGCCTCCATGTCTGCTTCGCGTACGAATGCCGGCACCTTCGCAAGCCCGGCCTTTCTTGCGGCCCGCACGCGGCGCTCGCCCGCAATAAGCTCGTATGTGCCGTCCTCCATGGCCCGAACCGTGAGCGGTTGGATAATGCCGAGCTGCTCGATGGACGCAGCCAGTTCGGCTATGGAATCTTCCGAAAAATCTTGCCGCGGCTGGTACGGGTTCGACTTGATCTTCTCCACCTCCAGCTCAATCACACTGCCGGCCTGACGCATCCGGTCGTCGAAATCGTACAAAGGCGAGGGCAGGCCCTGCACATTGTCATCCGAGGCGTCGAGAGACACCTGGGGCAGAAGGGCGCTCAACCCTTTTCCGAGAGCTTCTTTCTTGCGCGACATAAGACTTTTTCGACAGGCTGCCAGGAGCTTGTCCGACTAAGGGGATTGTAGCGAGGCGAGTGAGGAAGCGAGTACATTTTATCGATCTTTTGAGGCGCATAGTAGGGCTAAGTAACGAAAAAGATCGAAGAAATGGGCCGATTTATCGCCGCCGCAGTAGATCCGTCCTTGGTCAGACAGGCTCATAGTGGGTTCGCGGATCAGTGAGCCCCGGCGGATCGAGCATATTAGCATGATTGTCCGGTTCTGCAAGGGACTCGTTCACCCGCGAGGGCACGAGGACGTGCCCCGCCTCTGCTGAAACAGCGTCCGGTGGGGCAGTAGGAGGAGGCGAAGACTGCGGTGTGGGCTGTGGCGCAGACTTTGGTGCAGCATGTAGCGCAGTCGTGTGGCCGTTGCCCGAACCTGCCGGTTCCGGGGCGGGTGGCGCTTCCGCCGCCGCGTTCTCCGACAAAAACCGGACGCTGTTTCGGATGACCTCCCGGGCCAGGGCCATGTAATTCTTCGCACCCGTGCTAACGACGTCGTACAAGAGGACGGGCTTCCCAAACGAAGGCGCCTCCGCCACACGCACATTTCGATGAACGATGGTGTTGAAGACCTTGTCGCCGAAATAGCGCCGCACTTCGGAAGCAACCTGGGTGGCAAGGCGAAGGCGCGGGTCGTACATCGTCATCAGCACGCCCTCTATTTCAAGATCGGGATTGAGGTGCCGGCGCACGATCTTGATGGTGTTCAGGAGCTGGCCGAGGCCCTCCAGTGCGAAGTACTCCGCCTGCACCGGAATTACGACCGAATCGGACGCCGTCAGAGCATTCAGCGTGAGGAGGCCCAGGCTCGGTGGGCAGTCGATGACGACGAAATCATAGTGGTGCCGAGCCATCTTGATCGCCTTTTTTAGCACCTGCTCGCGCTCCGGCATGTCAATCATCTCAATCTCGGCTCCCACCAGGTTGATGTGGCTCGGGACGAGGTCGAGGAACGGCATCGCCGTGTGCTGGATGGTCTCCTCAAGCGGCGTGACGCCCGCGAGCACCTCGTAAACAGAGATGGGTACAGTACGTGGGTCGATACCGAGGCCTGATGAACCGTTGGCCTGCGGATCCATGTCGATCATCAGCGTGCAGTGCTCCGTGGCGGCCAGCGACGCAGCGAGGTTTACTGACGTCGTCGTCTTACCGACGCCTCCCTTCTGATTCGCAACGGCGATTACCTTGCCCATGAAGCGCTTTCACTAACCGATTTTATGGCGGCAAGGGCCAATACGCTGAGCCGCAGTACCAAGCCGCAGGACCGAGGCGCAAATATAGACGTGGGCGCAGACGGGAGCAACGCGCGCGGCTCTTCACGATCTCTCGGGAATCGAGCTTTTCAGACAGGGCCACCGTTTAACAGCCTCGCCTTCCTACCTTGCAGGAAAGTCTTTCCATTTGTTCATGCAGCTCGACATCGAACCAAAATCGCTGCCGATGGGTCCGCGCGGTCTTCGAATCGAACGGCTGGGTATGGATCGGTACGCCGAAGTGCAGGAACTTAACGAAACACTGTTCGGCGAGCGCCGGGTCATCTTCCGCCTGGACCGCCCTGATGTGATGTTTCTCGTGGCCTATCTCGGCGAGCAGGAAGTGGGCTACAAGGTGGGCTACGGCGAAGACCGAAAGACGTACTACAGTGCCAAGGGGGGCGTCCTCGAAGGGTTCCGGCGGCAGGGGATTGCCCGTGCGCTACTGCACCGGATGGAGGACGAAGCACGGAACATGGGCTACCGCCGCCTGGCTTTCGACACGTTCCCGAACCTGCACCTCGGCATGACGGTGCTGGGCCTTACGGAGGGCTACCGCGTGGCGACGGCGGGGTACAACGCGGCGTACCAGGACTACCGGCTCAGGTTTGAGAAGGTGCTTTGAGAGACGGGCGAGGTATTCCGATATCTTGTAAGCTCAACAGCAAAAGTAGTAGAGTGACGTTTCCAACTTAGGAAGAACAGCCTGATGAGCATAGTCAATGCGAAATATTGAGGTACTGTCGAGTATCATCTTGCCTTCAGCAAACTGATCTCGGCAGCGCGTTGTCGAGGTACAGTCACGTATCAAGAGATCGCAAAGGTGGTAGGTCTGCCCCTGAAAGGAGCTTATATGGGATCTGAGACCGGCCAACTCCTCGGCGAGATATCCGAAGATGAGTTTCATGCCGGGCGGCCCATGCTGAGCGCGATTGGAGTCAATGTGCGAGGAAAGCCAGGTCCGGGTTTCTTCGAGCTGGCGCGTTAACTAGGTAAACTCGGACCTAAAGCAGACGAACAGGCATTCTGGCAAGCCGAGAAAAAGACTGTTTACGACGCATGGGCAGAACGCTTCGACTGATATGTCGGTGAGTAGCGCATGATAGATCAGGCAGTCGTAGACAACTTGCGAAGGGTGGGAGTTGATCTCGAACAGCCCCGCGAGATCGAGTTCTTCCTCTACTGCCCAACCGAAGTGGCTGCTCTCCAGGCTGCCTCGGAACTCGTCGATCGTGGTTTCGAGACGCGGGTTTCACCTCCCCTCGGTGATGAAAAGTGGCTGTGCTTGGCCACCATCCAAATGATGCCGGATGTGGCCGCGCTGATGAGATTGCGCGAGCAGTTCAACAGCCTGGCCGATCTCATTGGGGGTGAATATGATTGATGGGGAACCGGCATGAGTGCCGAGGGCGGGTAGGTGACCTATTCGCCCGTCCGTTCATGCCGAACAACCTTGCGGAACGCGGTACCGGAGGCGGCAACGGCTCGTTTGAGAAGGTGCTTTGAGCTTGCCTCCCCTGGTGATCCTTCCCGCAACCCGCCACTAGCTTCTCCGTAGCGCAAATTTGTTGCCTAGCCCTCACCCCTCGTGCGCCTGCCCCTGTTCGAATTTGCCGAGAGCGTACGCATGGCCCTGGTCACCATCTGGGCCAACAAGCTGCGCGCGCTGCTCACCACCCTGGGCATCATCATCGGCATCGTCTCCGTCACGGCGATGTTTACCACCATCAACGGTATCGAGCGCGGGTTCGACCGCTCGATGGCGATGCTGGGGACGAACGTCATAAACGTGGTGCGCATCCCGAACTTCACCAACGAGTGGTGGCGTTACCGCAACCGGCCGCGCATTACGGAAGACATCGCGGAGGCCATCGCAGAGCGCTCCGAGCACATCGAGTCCGTAGCTCCTGTCGCATTTTCGATGCACTCGGTGCAGTATCAGGATCAACGGCTGGGCAACATATTTCTTCGCGCCTCGACGCCTGCACTGGCTGAGGTCCTCGACCTCGATCTCGATCAGGGACGATTTTATACGGAGCACGAAAACCTCGCTGCTCGGAATGTCTGCGTAATCGGCATCGACGTGGCCGAGCAGCTTTTTCCGGTTGGCTCTCCGATTGGGAAGCACATTCGCGTAGGCAGGCACCGGTTTGAGGTTGCGGGCGTGTTGGAGAAACAGGGGAAGTTCCTGGGTCTGTTCTCGTTCGACGAGCAGGTCATCCTGCCGCTCCAGACCTACAAGAAACTGTTTGGCTCGCGGCCGTATCTGGAGATTCAGGCCAGGGCGGTATCTGCTGAAGCCATGGGGCGGGCGGAAGACGAAATGATGGGCATCGTTCGTCTCGCGCGGCGCCTCGGGCCCATGGAGGAGGAAAACTTTGCCCTGGAGCGACAGGATGCGTTTGAGACACAGATCAGTGGTGTCAAGGGAGCGATTTACGGTGTCGGGCTCTTCCTGACGGGCCTTTCGCTTCTGGTGGGTGGCATCGGCGTGATGAACATCATGTTCGTAAGCGTAAAGGAGCGGACGCGGGAAATCGGTATTCGCAAAGCCCTGGGCGCTACGCGCCGGGCGATTCTCGCGCAGTTTCTTGTCGAAGCCGTTGTGGTGTGTATGATCGGCGGGGTGATTGGGATTGGCCTCTCGTTCCTCGTTACGGCGCTCATCAACCAGGTATTTACGGCGGTGCTCTCGCCCGTCACGGTCATGATTGCCTTTGCCATTTGCGTGGGTGTCGGCGTCACGTTCGGGTTTATTCCGGCGTGGTCGGCTGCGCGTTTGCGCCCCATCGAAGCCCTGCGGTACGCCTAGGAGGCTGTCGGACTTAGGCTGATTCTACTGCGGCGGCAGCAAATCGGCCCATTTCCCCGATCTTTATCGTCATGTGGCACCACTATGCAACTCAAAAGATCGAAAAACTGCTCTCGATTTCCCGTCTGCCTCGTAACGAACCTCTAAATCCGACAGACTCCTAGCGATGAACCTTTTCGAATCCCTTAGAATGGCCTGGGAGACGTTGCGGGGCAACATGCTTCGTTCGTTACTGACGCTGCTCGGCATGGTCATCGGCGTGTTTTCGGTTATCGCCGCGGTTACGGCTGTGGACGTTATCGATCTCTACTTCACCGAGTCGTTCAGAGGGATGGGGTCGAATTCATTCTACGTCGCCAAGTACCCGAACTTTCAGATGGGCCCCAGCGATGAGAGCATTCGCAACCGCCCGAACCTGACGTACGACGATCTGCTGACTCTCCGTAGGCGGGCACGGCTGGCGGCCTCAATCAGCCCCGACGGCACATTCGCCAACACGAAAGTGGTGTTCGGCAGCGAGGAAACCAATCCTAACATTGCCCTGCGAGGTGTGGGGGCCGACTGGCCGGTAAACAATGGGTTCGATGTGGACGAAGGGCGCTTTTTAAGCGAGGATGATATCCGCTATGGCCGCCCTGTCATCGTGCTTGGCTCCGTGATCGCCGAGCGTCTTTTCGACAATGTGCAGGCCGTCGGCAAGGAGGTGCGCGTGGACGGCCGGCGCTACCGCGTGATCGGGGTGATGGAAGAGAAAGGATCGTTTCTGGGCGGCAGCAACGACGACCTGGTGTGGGCGCCTATCACCCGGCTCTTCGCGATCTACGGCAACGCTGATCGGAACATTGCCTACGATGTGCGCGCCCCGGGCCCCGAACTTCTCACCGCAACTATCGACGAGGTGACGGGGCTCTTGCGTTCCATTCGCAGCGTGCGGCCGGAGGAGGAAAACAACTTCGAGGTCAACACCAACGACGCCCTTACAGGCCCGTTTGAGGCCTTCACCAACATTCTGACGATGGGCGGCGCGGGCATCGGGCTGATTGCTCTGCTCGCTGCAGGAGTGGGCATCATGAACATCATGCTCGTCAGCGTGACCGAGCGGACGCGTGAGATCGGCATCCGAAAGGCGCTGGGAGCTACCCGACGCGCCATCCTCCTGCAGTTCCTCGTAGAGGCCGTGTTCCTCTGCCAGATAGGCGGCATCGTGGGCATTTTGCTGGGTGGCATTGGAGGCAATGTTCTTGCGCTGACCCTGCACATCTCACCATCCTTCCCGTGGCTCTGGGCGTTTATCGGCGTGTTTGGAGTGACGATCATTGCACTCGTGTTCGGCGTCTACCCGGCTTACAAGGCGGCGAGGCTCCGGCCCATAGATGCTTTGCGGTACGAGTGATTTATGTGTTTCGTTTGCCGATCTTGGGACATCGACTTTCCACCCTGAGATGACGACTGAAGCACGAAGCACAAAGCACGAAGAACAACGCGCAGCCAAGCGCGCGGCCGGAGAGGCAGCGGCGCAACTTGTAGCAGATGGCATGCGCCTTGGCCTTGGAACGGGTTCAACGACTGCCTTCGCTATTGAGGCCATCGGGCGTAGGGCGCGCGAGGAAAACCTGAACGTGGTCGGCGTGCCCACTTCCTTTGCCGCAGAGCGCCTTGCGCGCGAGCACGGCGTCCCGATTACCACGTTGGAGGACCTTGCCAGATCCGAGGCGGCACTCTCTCTCGATCTTGCGATTGACGGCGCCGATGAAGTCGATCCAGCTCTGAATCTCATCAAAGGCCGTGGTGCGGCGCACACGCGCGAAAAAATTGTGGCGTCGCTGGCGGAGCGCTTCGTGGTGCTCATCGATCCCTCGAAGGAAGTCGACCAATTGGGCACGAAGATGCCTGTACCGGTAGAGGTGCTTCCGATGGCCGAGGCATCCGTCTCGAAGGCGCTGCGTGGTCTCGGCGGCGAACCCGTTCTCCGCATGGGGCAGCGCAAGGACGGCCCCGTCGTTAGCGACCAGGGGTTCTGGATTGTAGATGCCCGGTTCGGCGCCATCGCCGATCCCGCAGCACTAGCAGCGGCCATTTCGCAGATCCCGGGCGTGCTCGATCACGGCCTGTTTATTGGGATGGCCACGGAGGTGTTCGTGGGGGAGGCGGACGGGTCGGTGCGTGAAAAGGGTAAAGGGTAAAGGGGTAAGGCGGTCTTCGATCTTTGGGCTTTGTGCTTAGTGTTTGGGTTGGCAGGTTGCAGGTTTGAAGGTTGAAGGTTCGTTTTTC
>JADFQN010000145.1 GCA_022561755.1 Bacteroidota bacterium | reverse complement strand
TCTTCGAACCAGCGGGTATGCTGCCCGCAATATCGAACGCGATGACCCCTCGGCGAATCTGGCCGCTGTTGGTCTTGCCTGCAAAGATATGCTGCCCGGCGCCATTACTTAATGAGCCTGATTCATTCTCGTAGAGGGTGTTGTCTTTAATCGGGCCGATATCAATGCTCTGCGCAGTCACTACAGGTGTGCCCGTTGGAGTGGCCGTTGATAGTGCGGCCTCTGTGGGGCCGGGTGTCGGTGTAGCGGTTCCTATTTCCAGACCAGGCGTCGGGGCTACCGTTGGCGTATGAGTTGGCAACACAGGCGCCGTTGGAACAGGTGTATGCGTAGGAGCCGTTGCCTCTGCTGGGGGAGTAGGCATGGGACTAACGGCCGTCGTTGGGGCGGGAGTTAACGTCGGCGTCGCCACCGTGGGCTTTCAGCGCCTCCCGCGTGAGCTTCGTCAGCTCGAGTGTCGTGACTTCAAAACCGCTGAGCGATCCGTCCTCCAACGGATTCGAATCGTAGCGGGCAAGGTCGAGATCGCGCTGTTTGAAGCTGTTGCTGTTGACGATGATTGCGCCGCCGCCGCGCACGCGGTCCAGATTCATCTTCAGCGCCGCGGGGTTCATGGCCACGAGGAGGTCCACCTCGTCGCCGGGTGTATGGATCGCGACCTCACCGAAATGAAGCTGGAAGCCGGAAACGCCATACGTAGTGCCGACGGGGGCGCGGATCTCCGCCGGGAAGTCCGGAAGCGTGGCGAGGTCGTTCCGCGCGAGCGCCGTGGCCAGCGTGAACTGCGAACCGGTCAACTGCATGCCGTCGCCGGAGTCGCCGGCAAACAGGATGGTGACGTCGGATACTCTCTGGATGGGTGTGGAAATGGCGCTCATAGCAGGCCGGAAGGTGGCGCAAATAAGGCCCTCTCCTTACGCGGATGAGTGGCCCTTGATTCCGCCGAGCAAGCCCCAATTTAGAAGGCGGCAGATAAAATAACGACCTTCGCTGCGAATTAATCGCCGGCGCGGTCAATCGTTATCCGATACGGCCGGGGAACAGCCCGTGTGGCGAACCGGTAGCAGGTTTCGGATTTAGAGCCGCACCCGCCTTCGCCTTCCCTAAGAACCCGAGCGACTGATCGGGGAAATTGCCATGCCCGCTTTCCTCGACGAAATGTTCAAGCGTCCCAAACCGGTCATCGCGATGATCCATACGGGGCCGTCGCCGGGCGTACTCGGATGTTGTGGAGTTCAGTGTGCAGTTGAACGGGCCGTGGCCGAAGCGCGCTTGTTCGCCGAACTGGGTGTGGATGGGCTGATCGTGGAAAATATGCACGACTTCCCGTGTGTCCACGAACGGGACATGGGGCCGGAGGTCGCCTCGTTCATGACGTGCATTGCGTATTCGGTGAAGCGGCACGTCGGTCGAATGCCCGTAGGGGTTCAAGTTCTGTTTCAGGCCAACCGGACGGCGATGGCGGTTGCTCATGCTTCCGGCTGCGACTTCATCCGGGCCGAGGGATGGACGCACGCGCACGTTTCCGATAAAGGCATAGCCGAGGCCTGTGCCGGCGAAGTGCTGCGGTATCGGAAGGCGATCGGGGCAGATCGCATTCCCGTCTTTGCCGACGTGCAGAAAAAGCACGCCTCGCACGCCTGGACGGCCGATTTGACGCTCTCCGACCTCGCCGCTTCCATCCAGCAGCACCGAGCCGATGCAATTGTCGTTACAGGAACGACCACGGGGCACGCGCCTGATCCGGAGGATCTATTGGAAGTAGCGGCTGCCAGCGCTCTTCCCATCTTCATCGGTAGCGGCCTGGACGCGGACAACTTCACCGACTACGTCGGTCTCGCCGACGGCTTCATCATCGGCAGCGCCTTCAAGGAAAACGGGGAGTGGAGCGCGCCCGTCTGCGAAACGCGCGTTCGGCAACTCGTTGGCGCCGTGGAGTATACGCGCGGGCAGGAAGTGGGGAGCGCGTAGGCAAGCGACTCGAGTCGGAACCTGGCGAAATGGTAGTTGAACAGGAAAGCGGTACAACTACAGATGCAATGCGCGATGTCACGTACACCGAAGCGCGCGCCAACTTTGCCGGAATCTGGGATCGGTTGGTAGCCGACCGCGATGTCGTCGTCGTCCAACGCCGAGGGAAGGAGGCCATCGCAATGCTTCCCGCGTCCGAGCTGACTGCGTAAATGGAGACAGCGCACCTCTTGCGCTCACCCCACAATGCAGAGCGACTTCTTGCCGCTTTGGAGGCTGCACGGCAAGGAGGAGATGAATCGCTCTCGTTGGAAGAGTTGAAACGAGGGGTGGAACTTGGCTGAAGCGGGCTCTGGACGAAAGCCCAAGGCTGTTTTACATCAGCAGTTTCTGGGGGATCTGCGTTGGTGGGTCCGAGCAGATCGAAAAATTGCGCTACGTATTTTGGACCTCATAGACGCTGTCCTACGTGAACCGTTTGAAGGAATCGGCAAGCCAAAGCCCTTCAAGTACCTCGGGAAAGGGGTTTTGTCGAGGCGAATAACGCAGGAGCATCGGCTCGTGTACGTGGTGCAAGGCAAACGGATGGACTTTTTGCAGTGCCGGTATCACTACTAGGAGCCTGCTGAAGAAGTGCTCTGGCACCGAGGCGAGCGACTATCGGTCGAGATCAGCGTGTGCGGTCCAGCAGCTCCCCCCTTTGACAAGGGCGACGCCGAAGGCGTTGCGGAGAGGGCATGTGTTTGGATAAGTGGGAAAGTCGATTCCGACACTTCGACTACGCTCAGCGCAGACTTGTCGGGATCGACAGGGGTGGTCAGACCGAGTTGCCTGGGAGCCTGTTGAAAACGTGATCTGGCACCGCCGCAGGTAGGATGACTTTTTCAACAGACTCCTATGGGCATACCAAACAACAGAAAGTGGTGGCGGTAGCGAACCACGCGCCTGGGGGCAACGTCTATACGGGCCATCCTTCCCCAGGCACGTGGTTACATACGACGCCATTACCGAGAGCATTGCGGTTTCCGTTCGCCCCGTCTACCTTGACGGCCAGTCAGACCTGTTGGCTAGAAGGTTTGTGTTCGCATACTTCATCTCCATCGAGAACCACGGAGTCTGCGATGTCCAGCTTCTTCGCCGCCACTGGATCATCAAGGACGATGACGGCGGAGTTCAGGAAGTCGAAGGCGAGGGCGTTGTCGGCGAGCAGCCCGTGATTCCGCCTGGCGGTGAGCACAACTACAATTCTTTCTGCGTGCTCCCGACGTTCACAGGTACAATGGAAGGCACTTACCTGATGCAGCGCGAGACTGGCGAGCGTTTCCGTATACAGATTCCCCGTTTCGACCTCCGCGCCCAGACGAACTGAGTGGACGTGTTTCGTAGTGCGTATCGCGTAATTGCCCGGATTCGACCTCTCTTACGAGGCTGTTGAAACACCTCATCGCCGCAGTACTGCGACGGTGTCTCACGGCCGATCTCATCGTTCCGAGAATCTTGCCGAATCGCCGATTCGACTGTGATCTCGAGCCTTGATCTCGACCGCGATTCACTCGTCTCGGCCGCAGAGTAGGTAATTCAACAGCCTCTTACGCAACACGAAATACGCTGTAACTACCCTACCTCAACCGTAATCCGGGTCCCGTCTTCCACGGAAAGCAGAATGGTACGCTGATCGTCCGACATCTTGTATTCGGTGATCGTTTCAGGGAAGACCTCCTTCGGCGTATCCATGTGGAACATCGCGTCGGCGACAACCTGCCAGTCTTCCGGTGTCAGGGCTACGAGGGCCTCACTGTCCTCCTCCACGTACGGGTAGTACGCGAGGATTTTGTTGAGGTGGTTGATGGCCTGCGTGACGTGAAGTCCTGGATCCATGTAGGGTGAGGTTTGAGGAATATGTTTGCTAGACTGTGGAAAACTACGGCGATCTGCGATCCGCCGCCCTCCAAATGTCCACATCGGTTGCCATCGAATCACGCTCGCGTTAACCTCCAGCAGACCACGGCGCCATGGAACTCGACATCGCCCCGACCGCTACCACGACCAGCGCCGAGCAGGCGTACCTCGACCTCGTTGCGCGGGTGCTGGAGAACGGCAAGCAGAAGCAGAATCGCACGGGCGTCGACACAATCTCATCGTTCGCTGAGTTCTATTCGGTGGATTTGGCGGAAGGGTACCCACTGCTGACGACGAAGAAGGTCTATTTCGGCTCGATGCTCCGCGAGGTGCTCTGGTATCTCTCCGGCGCCGATCACATCCGCGAACTGCGCGAGCACACGAAGATCTGGAACGCGTGGGCCGATGCTGAAGGCAACCTCCAAACAGCGTATGGACGTTTCTGGCGGCGCTTCCCACTTCCACCGGAAGGAACGAAGCTTGGCGGCGAGGTGTGGGTGGATTTGGATCATCCGCACGTAACCCGCGAGGACGATGGCTCGCTGACCTTCGACCAGCTCGCTTCCGTGGTCGATACCCTCCGCACGAACCCGATGAGCCGCCGGATGGTGGTGTCGGCGTGGCATCCGGCCAACGCGGCCGTTAGCCTGTTGCCGCCCTGTCATTACACGTTTTGCTTCAACGTGTCCCCGGCCGACGACGGGGGAGCCGATTTTCTGAACTGCCACCTTTCACAGCGCTCCGCCGATCTGGCGCTGGGCGTGCCGTTCAATCTGGCGTGTTACGCGCTGCTGACACAGGCGCTGGCACAGTTGGCCGGACTGCGGCCGGGGCGCTTCGCCCACACCCTCATTGACGCGCACATTTACGAGAACCACGTGGACGGCCTCCGCGAGCAGCTAGCTCGCGATCCGCTCCCCGCGCCGACCTTGCACATCGCCCGCCGGCCGGACGGAAACCCGAAAGAGTTGGACGAATTGGCGTTCGACGATTTCAAGCTGGAAGGCTACCAACACCTCGACGCCATCCGCTTCGACGTGGCAGTGTGAAGAGTAGTCGTATTGCGTATTGCGTAATGTGTAGTTCGCCGCTCAACTATTCTATACGCACTACGGAATACGCACTAGCTGAACGGAATACGCAATAGCTGACGCCATGTCAGACGAAGTACCATCGCAGCCGGAGATCGTCATCATTGCCGCCCTTGCCGAGAAGAACCGGCTGATCGGTAACGGGCTTGATCTTCCGTGGCTCATACCGGCCGATCTGAAGCGGTTCAAGGAGCTCACGCTAGGCCACCCGGTCGTTATGGGGCGGCGCACATTCGAGTCGCTGCTCTTCCAGTTTGGCGGCCCGCTAAAAGGGCGCGACAACGTAGTGCTCACGCGGCGGCCCATGCACGTGGACAATGCGAACGTCCACATCTACAGTTCGCTGGACGATGCGCTCGCCGCCTTCGCGGACCGGCCCAAGATTTTTATCGGCGGGGGCGCAAGTGTTTATAAGGAGGCGTTGGCCATCGCCGATCGGCTGGAACTAACGTTTGTTGAGGGAGATTTTGAGGGCGACGCATTTTTCCCTCCGTTCGAGCATTTGATTGGCGACGCGTTTGAGCGGACGGATAGCAGGTCCTATCCACCTGAAAACGGGAGGCCTGGGTTCCGCTTCGAGACCTTCGTGAAAGCATCTGGTTAGGCTGGGTTCAGGATGGTCAGGAAGAGGCCGAAAAGGGTTAATACGGTCTCTGATGCTGCCGATACTAAAAGCACTCGTCCACTACCGTGCCTCGCGTGCTTCCCGCGTACCCATGCAAGCTGTCGTCTGCCTGGCCAATGTTATCTTTCGTCCGCCTTCCGTAACCGGACGGAGTTGGAAACAGCGTTCGGATCTCTACCTGTTCCGGCTGGGTTGCTTTTTGTGCATCATTCTGGTGCCGGCGTTTGCCGTCTTCTATTACGCAGCCAAGCCAACAGGCCAAGTAACGTGGATTCTCCAAGGTGGGATGACGCTCGTCGCCCTCCTGATGTTGGGTGTGACGTACACGTCAAGTTGGGTGCGGAAGCACGCAAGAAAGCTCCTTCTTTTCTTAGCGTTTCTGCTCACGTCCTGGGCAGCAGTAGTAGCGTCCATCAACGGTTTCGACGCCAACTTTGCGGTCGGTTATTTTGTGACGGTCGTTACGGCAGCCATGTTCTTGAGCCTGGCGTTCGATGTGGTGGCGCCGCTTTCGTGGTATACCAGTTTTGCGTTGGCGACGACACTGGTGCTGATGAGCCTCACGCCGGAACCCGAGGTCAATGAGGCGATTTTCATTGCCTCCATGCTGGTGGCCCTTGCCATCGTCTACGTAGCCGTCAGTGCACGCATTCAGGTTCAGGAGGCACTAACCGAAAGGGAAGGTCATCTGGCGGAGGCGCAACGGACGGCGTCGCTTGGGAACTGGGAGGTCAATTTGCAAGATGGCCGCGCCAATTGGTCGGTAGAAATGTTTCGGATCGTCGGCCTCGATTCCGAGACCGAATCTCCGTCCTTCGATGAGTTTGCGGCTCGTGTCCACCCGTCCGATCGCCCGGTGCTGTCGCGGTTCTGGGAAACACTCCGTGCGAGGCGGAAGCACGACGACATTACGCTTACGCTCGACGCCGTTGACGGCACGGATCGATCGATCCGGTTGCGTGGCGCTTACGCGCGGGCCACCCCCAATCGCGCCGAACGTCTGCACGGTATTTGTCTTGACGTTACGGACGAAGTGGAACGCGCGAGGGTGATGCTGGAAGCAAAAGAAGAAGCTGAAGTCGCACGCGAACAGGCAGAACACGCTCGGGAACAGGCAGAGGAAATGGCCAGGCTCAAGAGCGCGTTCCTCGCCAACATGAGCCACGAGATACGAACGCCGCTCACCGCCATCATTGGTTTCGCGCAGATTCTTGGCGAGGAAGTATCCGCCGAGCAGCGCGAACTCGTGGAGCCCATTGAGCAAAGCGGCAAGCGGCTGCTCTCCACACTGAATTCGGTGCTCGACTTGGCTCGCCTGAAGTCGGAAGGGATGGCCTTGAACATCGAACCGCTCGATGTGGCCGAGGAGGTGCATGAGCTTACAGAGATGCTACGCCCGCAGGCGAGCGCAAAGGGCCTATCACTTATCGTAAACGCCCCGGTCTGTGGCGTCATCGCCCGCGCCGACCGGCCGGCTTTGAACCGGGCACTCACCAACCTGCTGTCAAACGCCATCAAGTTTACGGAGGTGGGCCGCATAACTGTTTCCGTCGAACAGACGGATTCGATGGTTTACATCCGGGTGCGCGATACCGGGCGTGGAATCGGTATCGAGTTCCTGCCCAAGCTGTTCGAAGAGTTCCGCCAGGAGTCCACCGGCGTTACACGCAGCCACGAGGGCAGTGGCCTCGGCCTCGCCATTACCAAGGGGCTCGTCGAGTTGATGCAAGGCACAATAGAAGTGGACAGCGTCGTTGGCGAAGGCAGTATGTTCACCATTACACTCCCTCGCGCCGTGGATGTGGGCGCGGCTGTGCCTGAGCCGCACATGTCGCTGGCAGCCTTCAGCAATCCTGATTGTTAGGAGGCTGTTGAAATACATCATCCTGCCTTCCCGCCATGCGGCGGGACTCTCGGCCGATCTCTTCGTTGCCCCGCAGAACTGCGGGGCGCCTTGATCTCAGAGATGGCCCCGCACTTGCTACGGGGAGCCTGCCCCGTCCCGCAGACTTGCGGGATTGCGGGGAGCACGTAATTCAACAGGCTCCTAGCGGACTCGGATAAGCCGACGTGTGGCGCTGAGCCTCCCGGTA
>JADFQN010000144.1 GCA_022561755.1 Bacteroidota bacterium | reverse complement strand
CGGCCTGGAGCGAGGCCAGCGAGGACCTCTACAAGGCCCAGCAGGAAGAGGCGGCCGCCGAAAACGGCGAAGCGGCCTCACCGGAAGCCGAGGCAGACGACAACGTCCAGGATGCCGAGTTTGAGGTGGTCGAGGAGACGGAGGTGGTGGAAGAGACGGAGGTGGTGGAGGAGACGGAGGGCGAGGAGGAGGAGGCCTGACCACCTGTGCAGGCTCACAAGTGATTGCGCCCCGGCTGCTGTGGAGCGGCGGGGGCGTTTTCTTTTTTGGGTGCGAAGCCGCCCCTCCATGAGGTCGTATTTGAGGCCGGTTCAGTCCCCAGCGGCATCTATCCCCCGCGCCTTGAAGCTGGAGATCGGTCAAAAACTCACCATCTAACGCTGCTGCGCTAAGCGGTTCAGCCTCAAATCGAACCTGAACCGCCACTTTTGGCCCCTCCATAACGCTCTCGCGCGAACCTTCAAGTCTTTATGCCTTACCCCCTTGCGTTTTTGCTCTGGGAGTTGGAACTTAAAGTACCGCAGAACCGAGCGGGGCCGGGTGCGGCGATTGTCCGGGGGGACGACAACCAGCGCCCAGCCCCGCCGTTCTGTTTAGAAGCCGGCAGACGACTTGGGAGGATGGGATCAGCCTACGGCGAGCACGCGCCAAACGTGGGCAGACGGAAGCCCGCACGGCTAAGAGGTGAAATACGTCATCCTGCCTTCCCGCCATGCAGCGGGACGCTCGGTCGATTTCAGCGTTGCCCCGCAGTACTGCAGGGCGCCTTGATCTCGACCGAGATGCGGTTGTCTAGGAGGGAGCCTGCCCCATCCCGTCGCGCACTGGCTGCGGGATTGCGGGGAGCACGTAATTCGACAGCCTCCTAACTCTGCCGCCCGTACTGCGCGCGGGCAGTTGAAAAGAGTTGGAAGCGGCTTGCGTGTACGCCCTGCCGCTTCTTCTGTGACCGTCTGACGGTACTTCGGAGATCAGGCTGCGAATCGTGGACGGCAGGGACCTGACTTATTCGTCCGCTTGCACAATCAGCATACAATCCCCGTAGCTGTAGAACCGGTACCCCTCCTCCACGGCGTGTTGATAGGCTGTGAGCACGTTCTCTCTTCCCGCGAACGCGCTCACGAGAAAGAGCAGCGAGGACTTGGGAAGGTGGAAGTTGGTGAGGAGCGCGTCCACCACGCGAAACTGGTAGCCGGGTCTGATGGTCAGGTTGGTTTCGCCGGAAAAGGGTTGGACACGACCGTCTTCGCCCACGGCTGATTCGAGCGTCCGCGTCGATGTCGTACCCACTGCGATGACACGGCCGCTTCGCCCTTTGGCTGCGTTGACAGCCTCGGCGGCGGCCTCGGGCATGTCAATCCACTCGGATGCAACAGTGTGGTTGCGGAGGTCGTCCACGCGAACGGGCTCGAACGTGCCGTACCCGACGTGGAGGGTTACCTCGGCGATGGTTGTGCCCTGGCCTCGGAGTTGGTTCAGAATATCCGGCGTGAAGTGAAGTCCGGCTGTGGGAGCAGCTACGGCGCCTTTCTCACGCGCGTAGACCGTCTGGTAACGTTCGCGGTCTGCGGGATCGGGCTCGTCGCGGCGGATATACGGCGGAAGCGGCATCCGCCCCGCCCGCTCAATGAGGTCGTCAATCTGGCCCTCTCCGTCAAAGCGGACACGGCGCTTGCCGTCATCCAACACGTCGAGCACTTCCGCGCGCAGTTCATTTCCAAAACGAACCCTCGCACCTTTCCTGAGCTTGCGGCCCGGCCTGGCGAGGGCATCCCACACCCCATCTCCGGCAGGACGAACCAGGAACAACTCGGCCTTCCCTCCACCAGGTTCGCGTTCGCCGACCAGCCTGGCCGGGAATACCTTCGTGTTGTTGAGGACGAGGACATCCTCCGGCCGGATGTATTCCACGATGTCGCGGAAGATGCAATCCTTGACGGCGCCGGTTTCCCGATCCAGCACCAGCATCCGCGACTCGTCGCGCTTCTTGGCGGGATGCTGCGCAATCTGCGACTCCGGGAGGTGGTAGTCGTAGCTACCAGTGCGAGTATCATCACCCTGGTCGACGGGAGTCTCTTCTGCTCTAACCATAGCCGACGGCTTCTGGAGCCAATTCTAACGAAGCGCTGAGAGCCCAGTTTGCTGTCGCAACCGTCTTCACCGTGACAGAGTGCCTCAAAGACCCAGATGAATCGTCTCTTCGCCGTTCTCCAGCCAGTTTACTGCGAAGCGCGCCAGTTCGGGCATGGTGCGGAGTCCAAGCTTCCCCTTCATACGGGCACGATACGAATCGACTGTTCGGGTCGAGAGATTCAGGCGCTCTGCAATCTCACGGCGGCTTAAGCCACACCCCGTAAGTTCCAAAACTTCCATCTCACGGCGACTCAACGTTGAAACTGCGGCTGTGCCCTGGTTTGAAGTCGATGAAACCAAGTGCTCAAGGAGTAGATCGGCCGCAGAATCACTGATCGCGATCTCGCCGTCAAGCATGGTGGTTACGGCTTCCAACAGGCGGCCAGGTGAAGTCCATTTGGCCAAATACCCTTTCGCACCTGCGCGAAGTGCCGGGCCGGCTGCGTGCGTCTCGTCGCGTCTCGAGAGCACCAGTACCTTCAATTGAGGATGCCTGACGTGGAGCTCCCCAACCAGACCCAGCCCGGATATACCGTGCGCGTCGATGCTCACAATGGCCACATCGGGGTCGTGCTCTTCAGCCAGGCTGAGCACTTCATCTGCATCGCCCGTCTCCGCACACACGACGAGGCCGTTCTGACCATTTAGGGTGCAAATAAGCCCTTCACGAATCAGCGGATACTCGTCGAATATGAGTACAGTAGCGTCGGAATCTCCGTTCATCGCGCGCCAACAACCGTGTTATGGTGGGCAAACATACGCATTCTCAACCCATTGCACAGCCGATGGCCGTCCATCAAAGGAGCCTGTCCGGGTAGTTGAAGCATCTCCGGGATGTAATACGCAGACGGCTGAAAGCTAGACCAGGGCAGCGACGCGACTCAATAATTGGCGCTGCGTGAGCTTCACAACGTACTCGAGGATGGCCTGGTGCTTCTTCCTGTAGGCTTTACTGGGTATCTCGCCAATATGGCGGCAAAGCGCAACTCTCAACGACTCCTGGGGAGCAGATGGATCCACATAATTCATAATCAAAACGTCTTCTGCCGTCTTGAAGTAGGCACGATAGAGACCCGGCGAAATGCCACGCCCCTTTACGTACAGCTCTTCCATGTTCTTCATCACTTCGTCCGTACAAGCCTCTACGTGCGAGCGAACCACGCTGGAAAGGTCCTTGGATTCGTAAGCCTCTTCTGGGTCGCACTCTTCTTCGACATCGGAAGCATGCAGACGCGTCAGCACGGAGCGCATGGCGAGGGCAACCTCTGTAACGGGTATGCTGGGCGCGTACTGGCTCTCCCTCCGCAAGAGGTCGGCGACGACGTGCAGAACCGTATGAACTGTCACGTGGCCGGAGAGCGTATGATGAAGGTGAATTTCCAGTAGATCCTGAGGCATCCACGGAAGGGCCCGTCCTTCCTTTTTAGCGCCACTGAGTGTTAGTACCGGCATGCTTTGATCTCGATCTAACTCAAGTGAGCCGCCGCTGCCTACATGCCTCTTGATCGTTCGAATAATGCGTCCCAACGAAGGGTCCAACTCGCGATACCGCCTGAACAGTCCTTCATTAACCGCGCTGAACACGATGCGACGCAAGGCAATCTCCAATGCGGCCTCGTCATTCCCCTTGCGAGTCGGTGAATCGAAATAGCTCTCGAGTTGAATATAGCGCCCATCATCATCTCGCCTGAAGAGTTCGGCAACGCAGTCGAGTGCGAGATCCTCAAGTGATATCCCGAAAAGAGACGCATCCAACCGTCCCGCATGCGACCTCCGTCGCAAATAGGCTATGGCCAGATGATGACACTTGTGAAGGAGTTGTCGGGAAGCAGTAGCAGCAGGATTCTCGCGCAAGACGTCATCCAGTACCACCGCCAGCGAAGGGTGAGTTGATCCGTTCATCTTAGGGAAGGGAGTGAACGTGGTGAAGATGCTCGCATCCACATGCCGTTTGCGCCATCTATTCTGATCGGGTGATCATGGCGATCCAGCTTTATCGGGCGGGATTCTAGAGCATGGTGGCTACGAACTCTTGGACATAGACGGCACCGCACTTCAACATCTCGTATTTAGTCGTCTCATTTTGTAACGAGAGTGTTACTAGTGACGGGAGCGCCATCGTACGCATGCCATATTTAGGGATCAGCAGGCGTTGTACCCTACTACACCAGAGAACAAAACCCCATCCCTGTAGGAACATGCCCTACACGATCGGCATTTCTTGGATGACACCGTGGGCATGATCTCCGGGTTCACGTAGCCCGTTCTCGCATTTTTTAAATTGGGGTGGACGCATGGTCGTCTCTGCTCCCTTCCATGTATCCTCCTCTTTCACTTCAACCTGTTCGTCCTCACCCCATCCTCTCTTTCCGTTGTCAGGGCCCTCCCCTACCGGCCGCGGTACGAGAGCTCCACCAAAACACCACACCTTCTTGTCGTCCTCATTAGAAGAGCGCATCGAGCGACTCATTCGGTTCCCACATACGCTGAGTGCTCCGGAGCGCAACGAACTCGAATCACAGGTAGCCTCAACAGGCTACGCTAGAGAACTGGCAACGTACTTTGAAGGGTTCTACTTCGAAGTTGACGCACTCGATTCGGCAACATTTGAGGAAGTGCCGCAGGCCGCAGTCATCAAACACCTGTCCGCGGAATCAGCACACCATTCAACGCGTGACTGGCGGTTGATGATGTACGTTTCCCAGGTTTTTCTCGGCATTGCGGTGATCGTTGCAACGATTCGAGGCAGCCTTGGCCCTATCTCCGCAGAAGCCCTTACAACGCCGATCCTCTTCTGTTTCTGCATCTACGTGGCGGCAGCGTTTCTAGGGGCTGCAGCAAACGGGACTTCCGCGCAGCAACTTCGTACCCCTGCGCCGGCCGGAGGCAACTTTCTTTAGGGCTTCCTTGTCAGGAGCAATAGCATAACAGGCTCCCGGAGCGACGCGAACTACCTGACAACGGCGAAAGGCTTTACCATCCGCGTCATGGCTCCGCGCACAAGAAGGAAATACATCCCTGGGGGAAGACCCGACACGTCGAAGCTATACCGACCCACAGCCTCTTCTTGTACCCAGGCGGACATCGCACTGTGGACGGTTCTCCCAAGAGCATCGACAACAATAAGGTCCATCCGACGATCCTGACCGTTTCGAATAGAGACGTGTGCTTGACGGCGAACCGGGTTGGGGAAAATCAGCAATTCAGGAGGCGGCGTTCCTGGTAGATTCTGGACAGAAGTGGGGATTGGAGGGACAGTAAGTTCGCTCAGGAAGGCCAGGCTTTCCCGTTCGTATTCTCCGCTCTCCGTGCATAGAGGTGGGCGATCTATGCAAGAATCGTATGTCACGTACACGTCTATCGGGGGAACACCGGCCTCGAGTTGCAAGCTCGTGCTCCAGATACGATAGGCCAGCAATTCTCCGGTAACAAAGCCGTCGACCTCGGGCGTAATCGGATCATCTCCCCAGGCAGTTAACGCAACGTTGGTGCTGTCGTCAACCCACATGACTACTCCCCCGCACGTGCCGGACGGAGTGAAGACAGCAATTTCATCCCCAGGCTCGAACGGTTCACCGAAAAAAGTGGGCTCGATGGCGGCCTCTATGACAATCGTGGCGCTTTCTCCCGTATTGAAAGCACAGTCTGTGAAATGCTCTTGAGCATTAAGCGTGCCACCGAAGAGTACCGCAAGGAGCATCGCAGGTATCTGCCAGGTGTTCTGTACTCTGCGCATAGTCTTCTCCCCGGTGATTCGGACCCGGAACAAGTGACTATGCTAAGTATCGTTCGGATTTATTAAGATGTCAATTACGACCCAATATAGTCTGCCTATTGCTACCCTGTTGTCTATTATTGCCCGTGATTTACGAGCAGCTCCGCCTACCGCGCAAGTGTCATGCGTCCGGTATGCACTTGGTAGTTCGCGCGCAGGCGGTAGAAATAAGTGCCGCTTGCCAGCCGCGAGCCATCGAAAACTGTCTGATAGGTACCGGCTTCCTGCATCTCCGCAACAAGTGTGGCCACCAAGCGCCCCAGTACGTCAATAACCTGAATCTCTACGTCGGCGGTATCGTTTAGGGAATATGCAATCGTGGTAGTCCGAGTGAACGGATTCGGATAGTTTGTTGCTGCTAGTTCAAAGGTACCGGGGGTTTCTCCTACCTCTTCTTCGCCGGCTTCAAGTGAAGCTAGCCAAAGGTCATCCTCGTGGTACGTGAGAGGCGTGGAAGCCTCCGAACCACGTAGTAGATCGAGGAGGTTCTCAATTCTGTAATTGTCGATCTCTCGGCCATCAGTTCCAAGAATAAACACATCGAGTTCGTCACCCGGCGAAGCACCCTGCGATCCACTCGGATTCGGCGTGTCGTCTCCCAGGATGGAAAGCACGGCCATACCGTCCCACACTACAGCCTCTCCCACGATTTCATTCTCGTCCGTTCTCACGCCTACCAAATATCCTTCGAGCTCGTCCGGCGCCTGTAGTACAAGGGTTGCCGTGTTTCCGACCGCATATCCGCCAAACAAAAAGGAGGTCGGTGGAGCGGAGCCGACAAGGATGCCGGTGCCGGCGGGTTTCATCTTGCGCAGAGCAGGAGATTGACTTCGGCCGTTCGCAGCAACCAGTGGACCACCGTTGAACCCGCTTCCATTGGGGGGATAAAGAAGCGTGCAGTCTTCAGACACGTAAACCTTGTACCCCTGGCCTGGAAGCATGTCTCCGATCTGATCGATCTCCAGGTCGGGCAGATAGATTCGACCAAATACGTCTTTTACGACGACGATCTGATCGGACACGGTAGCCAGAGCCTCGGAGATCGGCATGGGCGACTCCCTCAGATAGGCTATCTGATTCCATCCTTCGCCCAGCTGGATAGGAGACGTCGTCGGCTCAATCGGGATTCCCTCAATTTCAAGAGTGGCTGCGTCCGTTACATAAACCTGGTACCCCTCGCCCATTACCCAGGGGCCAATGTCATCAATCCCTGACTCCGGAATGAACACGTTTCCGTCACCATCCCGCACCATGACAACCACGTCAATGATCTCTGCGAACACGGAGGCCATTGCGGGATCATAGGGCTCGATGTACGTAGAGATCATGTTCCAGCCCGGAAGTAGGGGTATGAAATGAATGTTTTCACCAGTTTCCTCAACAACGGTCACGGCCACGGGCGTAGACTCCCCTTCCGCTCCGTTTTCATCGATAGCCTTTGCCAAAAGCACATAGGTGCCTGGCTGGACTCCGGTCCACGTGGCGGTATACGGAGGCGTGGTATCCGTACCTATGAGAGTCTCCCCTGAATAAAACTCAACCCGGTCGATGGGTGCGTCGCCCGGGGTTGCCTCAGCAGCAAACAAGATGGTGGCAGGGGCGATGAAGACTTGACCATTGAAAGGCTGCGTCAACGTCACGGTTGGAGGAGTTGTACCCGTCGTAACCGACACCGTGACCGGAAACGAGGGCCCTTCCAGACCGTCGGTATCAAATGCACTCGCCGTCAATTCGTACGTGCCTACTCCCACATCGGATACCGAAGCCGTGTAGGGCAAACTTGTATCAGTACCGACGAGCGTGCCGTCGAGATAGAACTCAACGCGGT
>JADFQN010000030.1 GCA_022561755.1 Bacteroidota bacterium | reverse complement strand
TCGGGGCTCCACGCGGGCTCGTGGTCCGAAAAGAGGTCGTTGGTGAGGTTGACGGCGTCACCCGTGAACACGTCCAGTACGTAGATATCCGAGTGCGCGCCCGACGTCCCCTCGAAGGCAATCCGAGTCGAATCGGGGCTCCACGCCACGCTCTGGATGGCGTCCACGTTGGGAATCCGGAAGTGCCGGGTGTCGCGCGTGCGCACATCCACCACCGCAATCGCGTCGCTCGATCCGCTCTTGACGGCCACGGCGAGGTGCTCCCCGGCGGGATCCCACGCCAGGCCCGGCGACAGAATCCGCAGGCTCTCGAACCCCGTGTTGTCCTGCCCGTCTATCAGCTTGCGCGGCCGTTCGGTTCCGCCGGTGTCCACGACGTAGACGTCAAACAAGCCATCTTTCGTGGATACGTAGGCCACCCGATCGCCGTGCGGCGAGATGGCCGGGCTGGCGTTGTAAGCGCCGCCGCCGTTCTCCGCCGTGGCGAGGGGACGCCCGATCACGTCGAGGTCTTCGCGCGCGGCGACCTCGGGAAAATAGACCGTCTTCAGCGCGTCCTTCCACCGCTCCGATAGCTCCATCAACGACAGACCCGTGGACTCACGAAAAGCCCCACTCACCGAGTGCGTCAGGCGGAGACGCTGGAGGATCTCGGAGACTTTCTCGCGCCCGTATTCCTCCGCCACAAAATCCCACACACCCTGCCCGCCGCGATAGGCGAAGTACCCGCGCAAGTCTGGGATGTCGTCCAGATCGTCGTTCAGGATGGCATCTCGGAGGTACATGTCGCTCTGCGTGTCCCAGCCCAGGGCGCTGTACTCGGCAAGGCCCTCGTTGAACCAGAGCGGGATCCGCAGGCGCAGGTTGTTCTGCAGGATGGACTGGATCGAGCCGCCGTAGAAGATGTCATTGATGACCGCGTGGACGAGTTCGTGGTGGATGACGCGCCGGAAATCGCGCCAGTCGCCCGTGTACGGAATGGCGATGCGGTTTTTGAACAGCTCCGTGACGCCGCCGATACCCTCGGCGTAGGTGGGCAGCTCTACCGCGTTGGTGACGGCGAAGTCGTTGTGGCTCTGGTAGACGAGGATCGGGACGCGGTCGGTAATCTCGTACTGGAAGAGCTCGGTAACCTGCACGTAAGCGTCCTCGGCCGCGCGCGCCGCGAAATCCGCCAGCACCCGCCCGCCCGGCGCGGTGCTCTCCCGCTCGTAGAAATAAACGTCGAAGTGCTCCGACTGGATGTAGCGCCAGTCGTGGTTCTCGTACTGGACGCGGTTCTTCCCGAACGAGAAGTACTGCGCATCGGCCGCGTTGGCCGAAAACAGCACGACAAGGACCAGATAAGCGAAACGACGTGGCATCTCTTTGAGAACGAGACGAACGCTCACGATAGTGCCGGCCCGTGAGTTCCGCAAGGGGAATGCTCGTGCTTGGGGCTTCGGGCTTTGGGTTTCGGCCTTTGGGTTTGGGGTAGATGTCAGAAAACTCGAAAAGGGGGAAGCGGTGGAAGGTTCAAGGATTCAGGTTGAAGGTTTGGGATGTGTGCTAGGGGTCAGGAATCGGGGGTCAGCGATCCGGTTGCAGTCGTGGGATGCGAGTAATGGTCACGTCGGGCGCGTCAGAGCCGTAGCCTTTACCCTGCAACCACAAAAACCTTCAACCTGAAACCTTCTAATCCTTCAACCCCAAAAAACCTTCAACCTGTATCTCCACTACCCCTACTACCTGCCGAAATCGTAAGCAAAGCCCAGTTGTGAGGTGGATGAGATGACGAGTTCGTCCGTCTGTAGAAACGGCGACAATGGTTAGATCGCCGTAAACCGATCTCCGAAGAAGCAACGATTTGCGGATACGACGCAAAATGGCCGGTAGATTGCATTCAGAACCAAAGCACGCGGGCCATCATGAAGAACATGACATTCCGATTCGCCGTCCTCGCCCTCATCGCACCTGGGCTTGCAGCTGCCCAGTCAGATCGTAGACCAGTCAATACGTACTCTATCGTAGCCAGAGACGCCGAAACGGGTCAGCTTGGCGTGGCGGTGCAGTCTCACTGGTTCTCGGTTGGCCCCCTTGTTCCTTTTGCCGAGGCTGGTGTCGGTGCGGTTGCCACACAGTCGTTCATTGAAGTGTCGTATGGTCCGCTGGGCCTCGAACTCATGGCGATGGGTCGCACGGCACCCGAGGCGCTCAGGGCTTTGGTGTCGACGGATGCCGACGAAGCGGTACGGCAAGTGGCAATGGTCGATGTTAATGGCAACGTTGCCGCGCACACCGGATCGAAGGCCATCTATGCTGCCGGGCATCGCACCGGAGAGGCGTATTCCGTACAGGCGAACCTGATGGAGAACCCGACGGTCTGGGATGCGATGGCTGTCGCGTACGAGAATGCCGATGGTGACCTGGCGGAACGGATGTTGCGGGCGCTCGAAGCAGCGGAAGCGGAGGGGGGAGACATACGGGGACGCCAATCAGCCGCAATACTGATTGTCCGCGCCGAGTCAACCGGCAAACCCTGGGAAGATCGGATTTTTGATTTGCGTGTAGAGGATCACCCCGACCCCGTTGGCGAGTTGCGGAGATTGGTTCAACTCCAACGAGCATACCTGAAGCTCAACGAAGGAGATGGCTGGGTCGTAGAGAATGACATCGAGAAGGCGATCAGTGCATATCGCGAGGCCATGGATCTCGTGCCGGACGAGGCTACAAACGGCGAGGCTCCATTTTGGGTGGGCATTACGCTTGCCGACGCAGGTCGCGAGGGTGACTCTATTCCCTACTTGCGGCGTGCGTACGTCCAGAACACGCGGTGGGCGGAGCTGGTGGGAAGATTACCGGCTTCCGGCCTGCTGCCTGACGACGAGGCATTGGTTGATCGACTGGTTTCCGCGATGAAGGGAAGCGGTAGGTAGCGCATCCATCTATTCGACTAATCGGCTATTGCTGGGGCCTGCCCTTTTGCGATAACACTGTCCTCGTCGTACCCGAAGGCATTTCCACTAAGCCGTCCGCGCCCACCTCCACAAATCGCGCAGCGTCGCCTTCTTCCCGTACATCAGGATGCCGACGCGGTAGATGCGCGCCGCGATCCAGATCATCACCATGAACCCGAGGCCCAGAAACACGAACGCCAACAGCACCTGCCAGGCCGGTACGGAAGTCACCGTCATCCGCACCGTCATCATAATGGGCGAGGAGAACGGGAAGAGCGATAGAAAGACGGAGAGCGTGGCGTCCGGTTTTTCGATGAGGTAGGGCAGGAAAAAGATGGGGAGCATGATGGGGAGCATCACGGGGAACTGGAGCGTCTGCGCGTCGGATTCCTGCTCCACGGCGCTGCCGACGGCCGCGAAGAGCGCGGAGAACAACAGGTAGCCCCCGAGAAAGAACCCCACAAACGAGACGAGAAGGCCCGGCGTGAGGACCGAGGCCAGCGCAGCCGGGTCGAAGGGGAGGTCGCCCGTAGCCACACCTTCCGGCATGTTGACGCCGGGCCCGTTCATGATGTCCGGTGAAAACGCCATCGCCATCAACGGGCCGGCCAACACACCCGCCACCATCATCAACACGCTCCAGCCAGTGAGTTGCGTGAGCCCCACCGCGCCGATCCCGAACACCTTGCCCATCATGAGTTGGTAAGGCCGCGCGCTGGAGGCCATCACCTCCACGATGCGCGTCGATTTCTCTTCGATGACACCGCGCATCACCATCATGCCGTAGATGAGCACGGCTACGTAGATCAGCATGCCGAGCATGTAGCCGATGATGGACGAGATCACCGCGCGGTCGGCCGCATCGCCCTCTTCGGAGACCGCGACGAGATCGAGGTTGGCGCGTTCGTCGAGGAGGGCGAGGACTTCGTCTCCAGCGCCCACATCGCGGATGCGGCGGCGGCGCACGGCATCGCGGAGCGCCCCCTGCAGGGCCATCTGTTGGCTGAGGCCACCTCCGCCGCGACCGTAGTACGTCGCGCCCGAGGTGCCGTCCATCAGTCCTTCGGGCAGCACAAAGAAACCGTCCAGCCGGCCGTCGAGCACCTGCGCGCGCAGGGAGTCGACGGGCTCGTCTACGACCTCGATGGCGTAGGCAGAAGGCAGGGCTTCAATGAGTGGCTCGGCCAGCCGCCCGGTTTCATCGACCAGCGCAATGCGCCGCGCCGAGTCGTCCTCGGTAAACACCGCTAGCGCTACCGGCAGCGCGATCACCGCGAACATGAGCACGGGTGCGAGGAGCGTCGTCAGGATGAACGTCTTGGTCCGCACGCGGCGCAGGTACTCGGAGCGGGCTATGAGGAAGATCTTCTGCATGGTGCGTGCTGGGTGTTGCGTAATCCGTAATCCAAATTGCGAATTGCGTACTCCATATTGCGTAAGGATTTTGAAGCAGATACCATTACGCAATGCGCATTTCGCAATGGAATAGAGCTATGTGGTCCCCAACTCGGCCGGCGTTCTCTCTCCACCCACCACCATCCTGAAGATCTCGTCCATCGGGGGCTCGTGTAGTTCGAAGTGGTAAACCTCCTGAACGGCGGCCAGCGCGGCATCGAGGACGCGGCGCGGCGCGGTAGCGTTGAGCAGGCGCGCGGTGACGTGCCCGGCGGTGCGGGACAGCACGCTGACGGCGCCTTCTGCTTCGAGGGCATCCAACCAGCCCTCCGGACCGTCGAAAACGAGCGTGACGGTGTTGGAGCCGAACTGCCGCTTGACTTCACGCAGCGGCCCGCTCAGCACCACGCGGCCTTCGGCGATCAGGCAGATGTCGTCGCATATTTGCTCGACCTGCTCCATACGGTGCGACGCGAAGAGGACCGTCCGCCCGGCGTTACGCAGCTCCGCTATGACCTCCTGCAGCAGCTCCGCGTTGATCGGGTCGAGGCCGCTGAAGGGCTCGTCGAGGATGACGAGTTCGGGGCCGTGAACGATGGTGACGATGAACTGCACCTTCTGCTGCATGCCCTTGCTGAGAGTCTCCACCTTCTTGCCGTACCAGTCAGCGGCGTCGAACCGGGCGAGCCAGTGCCGGACGGCGCGCTCGGCCGCGGAGCCGGACATCCCCTTTAGCCGCGCGAAGTAAACAAGCTGCTCGCCGACTTTGAGCTTTTTGTAGAGCCCGCGCTCCTCGGGGAGGTAGCCCATCCTCGGCTGGGTCTCCGGGCCAACAGGCTGTCCGCCCAACGAAATCTGCCCGGTATCCGGCACCATGATGTAGGTGATCATCCGGATGATGGACGTTTTGCCTGCACCGTTTGGGCCGAGGAGCCCGAATATCCGCCCCGGCTCCGCGGAGAAGGACACGTCGTCCACGGCCGTCAGGTTGCCGTAGCGTTTGGTGACGTGTTCGACCTGTAGGAGCGGCATTTAGGGGGGATCAAATGGGACCGGAAACTACCCCCATCCCATCAAACGAATGGCCCGAAATGGCCCACTGCAATGGCGTGGCAACAGGCGCTACAGCAGCCCGCGCTGCTCAGCAGGGATGGGCAAGACGTAGTTCCTCTCCATCGTCTCCTCATGCACGCCGAACATGCCCGTCCCACGGAAATCGACCACCACGTGGCGCTCCGTCTGCCCTACCACCTCGCCGATGCCGTAGTACACCGGCGCGGGGCCGTAGTAGACCAACTCGCCCCGGCCCACCCGGTTCATCCGCGCGCGCCGAAAGAACGGCGGGATCACGGGCAGCAACTCCAGCCGAAAGGCCGGGCGAGGATTCGGAAAGTTGAGTATGGATTCTCTGAGTTTCATCGTGCGGAGCCAGCCGCGTGGCGTTTTGTGCTCAGGTTGCATAAGCCCGTCAGCGACCCTCTAGTATACACGATACGGCTGCATCCCGCCTCGTTCCGTGCAAGAGTGCGCGTTTATGTGTTCAGAGACAAAGATCATTGATCGACAGGCCGGGCGCAATGCCCAACTTTTTGCCCATACTAATCGGTGGGATCTTTGAAGAATGTGGGCGAAGAGGGATAGGATTACAGGTTGGAAGGTTACAGGTTGGAAGGTTACAGGTTGGAAGGTCACAGGTTGGAGGTCCACGGCTCTGAGCTACGTGAATTGACCCTTAGACATACGTGTCTCACGACTGCAACCTGACACCTGACTCCTGACCTCTGACGGGCAGCGCCATCCTTCAACCAGTAACCTCCAGACCTTCCAACCCCCTCACTTCACCCTTTCAGGGTTCGCTTCCACGAAGCTCTTCCAGTCCTTGTGCGATCCCGTTCCGACCTGCTTGACGCGGTGCGCGTGGCAGAGGGCAACGCCGAGGGCGTCGGAGGCGTCGAGGCCGCGCTCGTCGGTGAGGTTCAGGATGGCCTTCAGCATGAACCAGACCTGCTCCTTGGCCGCGTTGCCGTTTCCCACAACCGACTTCTTCACTTCCTTGGGCGTGTATTCGGTGACGGGCACCTGCCGATGCGTAGCCGCCAGCATCACCGCTGCCTGCGCACGCCCGAGCTTCAACAACGACTGGGCGTTCTTTCCATACACCGGCATTTCTACCGCGCAAACATCAGGGTGATACGTGTCGATGACTTTGAGAACGGTTTCGTAGATGCGCTCCAGCCGCAGCGTGTGGTCCATCCGCCGCGACATCTCGACCGCGCCGTAGTCCAGCGCTGTTTCCTTCCGCCCCTCAATCTCAATTACGCCGTAGCCCGTGTGCCGCGTGCCGGGATCGATGCCGAGAATGATCATCTGAAGGATGAATTGGGAACGACGAATGCTGAAGGTGAAGGTGTCGCCACGCCCCTGTAGGGGCGCCGTTTGTCGCGCCTTCTATGCGAGGGAGGCGAGGGTTTCCTCGTCAACTTCCAGGGTAGAATACACCGCTTGCACGTCCTGGTGGTCGTCGAGGGCGTCGATGAGGTGGAGGATCCTGGCCGTGGCTTCGGGGTCGAGTTTGGTAGACGTGTTCGGGATGCGCTGGAGGCCCGCTTCTTCGGGCTCAATACCTGCTTCCTGAAGGGCGGATTGCACGGCTCCAAAGGCCTCGACCGACGTCTCCACCACAAACGAGTCGTCTTCCTTGCGAAGGTCTTCGGCGCCTGCATCGGCTACGAGCATGAACAGATCGTCTTCGCTCCGGCCGGCAGCCGGGATCTCAAAAACTCCCTTCTGATCGAACAGAAAGGCCACAGAGCCCGCGTTTCCCAGGTTGCCGCCCGCCTTCGAAAAGATCGACCGGAGGTCGGCCACGGTGCGGTTGGTGTTGTCTGTGAGGGACTCTATAAAAAGAGCAATGCCATGCGGAGCGTAGCCTTCGTAGTTGACTTCCTCGTAATCGGACCCCTCAATCTCGCCCGTGCCCCGCTTGATCGCCCGCTCGATGTTGTCCTTCGGCAAGTTCTCGGCCTTACCCTTCTCGATTGCCAACACGAGGCGCGGGTTCATGCTCGGGTTGCCGTCGCCCTCGCGCGCCGCCACCATGATGTCGCGCGTGAGGCGCGCCCACACCTTCGAGCGCTTCACGTCCGTAGCGCCCTTCTTGCGTTTGATTTTTGACCATTTGCTGTGGCCTGACATTGGCTCCCTAGAATTTCAGACTGATGAGATGGATGGCTGAAATATATGGAGGGTGCGCACCCGGATGTTCCCCAAAACAACGTAGGGACAGATCATGCCCTATCCCCACGCATTACCGCGCCACGACCTCCCAATCCCCCACCACCTCATCGCCATCCACGACGTATAGCTTCGATTGCGTAGCCACGGCAACGCATGCGTGGTTGGGAACAATCCGAACACGATCACCGACATCGAACGGCGCTCCGCCGGGGATCTCGATCCAGCCGTGCTCCTCGCTGAGGGAGGCCAGCCGAGCGTGCGGCATCCGTTTCATCGTACGTGGGCTGTGGAGGACGACGCCGTAGTCGGCCAGTCCGTACCCTTTGTCGGTCGTCAGGGTTTTCTTCCCGGCGTTCACGTAGACGCGGTCGGTGCCGCTGCCTCGGTGGATGGAAATCACGGTCGCCTGAACGGTGAGAGCGCAGTCCGTCAGCGAGCAGACGCCGAGCGCAACCTGAATGGCGTCGTGGAAGACGTAGTTGCCGGGCCGGGCTTCGGTGATGCGGAATCCATCTTGCTCCGCATTCTCAAACCGGCTGAACGTGGGCGTGGAGCCCAGCGACAAAACCGCCTCAGATGGATCGAGCAATCCGGCAGCGCCAAGGCGTGCGGCCAGACTGAGCAGCCGGTCGCGCTCTTCGGCCATCACGCGATCGAGCGCGTCGCCTCTTGTCTCGCCCTCCGAGGGTCCGAGGTAGCTGTGGCCCGCATGCGTCAGCAGGCCACGCACATGCAAACCGGACAGGCCGCCAACATGCCGGACAAAGTCCACCGCCGGGGGCTCTTCCCAACCGATGCCGCACCGCCCGTGGCCTACGTCTACCTCCACGAGTACATCCGCCGTCCTCTCCCTTTCTGAATAGAACGCCGAGGCTGCCTCCGCACCGGCGATAGTGTCCACGCAAAACGCCATGCGGACGCCTTGCTCCATCAATTTCGCAATCCCTCCGAACGAGATCGCATCGACTACCTCCTTTGCAATCACCAGATCATCGAAACCGCTAGCTGCGAACGCCTCGGCCTCAGGGAGCGTCGCAACGGTTAATCCCTTCGCTCCGGCCGTCTTCTGCAGACGAGCCAGATCCGGGCACTTGTGCGTCTTGATGTGGGTGCGCAGCGCCACGCCTTCCCGATCAGCGCGCGCCTGAACGGCTTCGATATTCGCCTCCAACCGGTTGCGGTCGATGAGGAGGGTGGGCGTTGGGAGGTCCGAGAGGAGCACGGGTGCCTATTGCGTATTTCGTAGTGCGTAAGGAAGCCATCACGCAGCCAATACGCAATACGGAATACGCACTATCCATCCACCACAAAGCCCCCGACGCAATAACGCCGAGGGCTCTGGGGTGATAGCCGGAACGGTCAGTATCAAACTTTGCCCATGCCCGCACGCAGGCGATTGCGGGCCTTCTCCAATTCGGCCTTCGCCTCCGCGCGCTCTTCGGCCGACTGGCTGGCTTCGAGGCGCTCCTTCGCGCGCTCTTCGGCTCGTTGCGCGCGATCCACGTCGATATCGGACGCGGGCTCGGCAGTCTCGGCGAGCATGATCACGTGATTGTCGAGGACTTCCACAAAGCCACCGCTGGAGGCGAACGTCGCCACGTTACCATTCGGCAGCGTCACGTACACCGGCCCGACGCCGGTAGCGGCGACCATTGGAGCGTGGTTGCGGAGGATCTCAAAACCACCCTGCACACCCGGAGCGCGGAAGCTGACGGCTTCACCGCGAAATGCAGCGCCGTCCGGCGAAACGATCTCGACAAGCAGGTTTTCAGACATGTTCGATATCGGATTTGGGATTTGGGATTTGGGATGTCGGACCTGGAAAGTCGGAGTGGGGATAACCGAACGTCAAGTCACGAGAGCCGAAATCCGAAATCCCATATCCGCAATCCCTAAGCTTCAGCGAGCATCTTCTCGCCGGCCTCGATCACTTCTTCGATGGCGCCCTTATAGAGGAAGGCGCTTTCCGGCAGATGGTCAAGTTCGCCATCGAGGATCATCTTGAAGCCACGGATGGTCTCGTCGACCTTCACGTATTTGCCGGGCGTGCCGGTGAACTGCTCGGCCACGAAGAAGGGCTGGCTCATGAAGCGCTGTGCGCGGCGGGCGCGGTTCACAACCTGCTTGTCCTCGTCGGAAAGCTCGTCCATGCCGAGGATCGCGATGATGTCTTGCAGCTCCTTGTAGCGCTGGAGCAACTCTTTCACGTCCTTGGTCACCTGGTAGTGCTCCTCGCCCACGATGTCGGCCGTGAGGATTCTGGACGTAGAATCGAGCGGGTCGATGGCCGGGTAGATGCCGAGCGACACGATCTGTCGGGAAAGCACCGTGGTGGCGTCGAGGTGGGCGAAGGTAGTGGCCGGGGCCGGGTCGGTGAGGTCGTCCGCCGGAACGTACACGGCCTGCACGGAGGTAATGGCGCCGTTTTTCGTAGAGGTAATGCGCTCTTGCATCGCGCCCATTTCCGTAGCCAGCGTAGGCTGGTAGCCGACGGCGGAAGGCATGCGGCCGAGGAGGGCCGACACTTCGGAGCCCGCCTGCGTAAAGCGGAACACATTATCCATGAAGAAGAGCACGTCGCGGCCGCCGAGGTCGCGGAAGTACTCGGCAACGGTGAGGCCGGAAAGAGCCACGCGGGCGCGGGCGCCGGGCGGCTCGTTCATCTGGCCGAACACGAGCGAGATATTCGACTCCTTCACCGCGTCCATATCAACTTTGCTAAGATCCCAGTCGCCTTCTTCCATGGCGTGGAGGAACTCGTCCCCGTAGTCAATCACCTTCGATTCGAGCATTTCGCGGAGGAGGTCGTTGCCCTCGCGCGTCCGCTCGCCAACGCCTGCGAACACGGAAAGCCCTTCGTGCTCCTTGGCAATGTTGTTGATGAGCTCCATGATGAGGACCGTCTTGCCGACGCCTGCGCCGCCGAAGAGGCCGATCTTGCCGCCACGCGCGTAGGGCTGAATCAGGTCGATAACCTTGATGCCGGTCTCGAACATCTCGATGTCCGTGGCCAGCTCGTCGTAGCCTGGTGGGTCGGCGTGGATGGGGCGGTAGCCCTCGGCCTTCGGCTGCGGCAGTCCGTCGATAACCTTGCCCACCACATTAAAAAGCCGGCCACGGATCTCGGGGCCGATAGGCATGGCGATGGCCTGGCCCGTGTCGACAACGGCCGTGCCTCGCGTGAGGCCATCCGAGGAGTCCATGGCGATAGTACGTACACGGTTCTCGCCGAGGTGCTGCTGCACTTCGAGAACGAGCGTGCCGAGTTCGCCGCGGTCGATCTCGAGGGCGTGGAGGATTTGAGGTACACTGCCGCCGGGGAACTCAACGTCCACAACGGGGCCGATCACCTGCAGCACTTTGCCGTCTGAGCGAGATGTTTCCATGTCAGGAAAGCTTTGAAAGACGTTCGGAGAAACAGGCCGCGAAGGCTCAAAACCGCGCATTCCAGGCGGGCCGCCGACAGCGGGGCACAAAGATATATTCGCATGTGTAAGGCCGGGGTGAACGCCCTTCGGCGGGGCGTCGAAGTTTCGGGGAATTGGGGGGAAGGGACGGCAGACGGCTGACGGCCGGCCGCTGAACGATTCTCTATACGGTCTGCCGTCGGCGGTCTACCGTCGCATCGCCCTAAAAGTGCTCAAACCCACCCGCCTCCAGCGCCGTCACGTTGCCGTCCGGATCGCGGATAGTGACCCCTTCGGAGGCATCCACCACCTGCCCGACTACTGCGTAGGTGTCCTCGTCGAGCTTCTGCCTGTCGGCTTCCGAGACCGCGAACAGCAACTCGTAGTCCTCGCCACCATAGAGGGCCAGCGAAAGCGCATCCGCGTCGTATTGCTCAGCCGCCTTGAAGGTCTGCACGTGAATGGGGAGGAGCCCGGCCTCAATAACCGCCCCAACTGCGGATGCGGTACAGAGGTGATGCACGTCGCCGCCGAGGCCATCGGAGAGATCGATCATTGCGCTCGGCCTGACGCCCGTCTCACGCCAGTATTGGATTCGGTCCAGCCGCGCCTGCGGGTAAAGGTGCCGCTCAACGACGTAGGCAAACTCAGCCAGATTAGGCTGGGAGCTTTCCGCGCCGTCACCGCCCGGCTCGAAGCCCTTCTTGCCGGCGAGGAGCACCTTGAGGCCGGCCGCCGCCGCGCCAAGATCGCCCGTCACGCAGAGGAGATCGCCCAGCTGGGCGCCCTTGCGGTAGACGATGTCATTCTCTGCCGTCTCGCCAATGACGGAAATCGAGATCATCAGTTTAGGGGCTGCCGTCACGTCGCCGCCGACGATGATGAGCTCGTACCGACTGCAGGCCTCGGCCATACCCGCGTAGAGCGTCTCCAGTTGCTCTACGGAGACGTTGTTCGGCAGCGCAAGCGCAACCGTGGCGTAACGTGGCTCTGCATTCATGGCCACGACATCGCTGACGTTGGTGGCGATGGCCTTCCAGCCGAGGTAGCGCATCGGCACGAACGTCCGATCGAAATGGACGCCCTCCACCAGCGCATCCGTCGTGACCACGTGTACACGCCCGTCGCCCACGCGGTACACGGCCGCGTCGTCCCCGATGCCCTGAACCAGCGAGTCGGGCATATCTGTGCCGAGCACGGTTCGAAGCTGGTCAATCAACCCAAACTCACCGACCTGGCTGACGGGGGTGAAGGATTCGGAAGAGGCAATCATGCAGAACCAGAAATAAAAAAGCGGTACTCCCGCTCAAACACTGCGATCCCTGCTCACCGGTTCTTCGCTAACCGGTTGCCCTGAAGACTTGCACCTCAGTCTCTATCCTAGAGCCCAATTCGTCTTCTGCAACATCGAGATCATAACGGGCTTGCGGATTCATCCAGAACTGCGGGCTCATGCCGAAGAAATGGCCGAGCCGCAGCGCCGTGTCAGCCGTGATCCGGCGCTTGCCATGAACGATCTCGTTGATCCGCCGGGCAGGCACTCGAACTGCCAGCGCTAATCGGTTCTGGCTGAGTTCCATTGGAACAAGGAACTCATCCTGGAGGATCTCGCCGGGATGGACTGGACTGATTTTGCTCATGGTGTGCTCCACTGTCAAGGTAGCGTCAACGACCCCCAGAACCGCCTGCTTCGACGCTCCCGTCGTGAAAGGCATGTTGATCGGTCACGACGCGTTCCAGCCTGTCCAACAAACTGCGGATCGGATACATCACGTGCCCCCGCCTACGCGGGCACGTACATCAGCGGCCTTCTCAAGAAACTCCTCGGCCCGTTCGGGATGCTGATCGGCCAACGTCTCGTAAACGCTCGCTGCCTCGCCGAACTGTCCTTGTGCAACGTAAATGCGGGCGAGGGTTTCGGAGACCATGTCGTCGGCAATCTCATCGTCGAATCCCTCCTCCTCGTCTTCGCCGATAAAGTTTGGATTGAGGCGAATGCGCGGGGCGTCCTCAAGCTCCCGGATCAGCGAGTCCAGATCGTCCGCCAGGGTGGCATCTGCGCCAACGGCATGCGTATCCGCAACGCCTTCGGCTTCCGTACGCGCCTCCGGCGCCGCCTCGTCCATCGGCGCAACTATTTGCGCTTCCATGACAGCCCCTTCAGTCCGCGCCGTTTCCGTCTCCGAAACGACTGTCCAGCCGGTATCAACGTCTTCAACGTCGGCTTCGCTCTGGAAATCCTCGGATGACTTCCACCATGCAGCTTCGCCGCCCGGTGCACCGGCCATGGGTTCGGCGGTTTCTGTTTCCGACGTCGGGGCCGCGACGAACGGCTCCTCCACGACAGGCGAGTGGGCGTCCGCGTCGAGCGCATCGTCTTCCCATATCTCCGTAGCATCCGCAGTTCCCAGCGCATCCGAGACGGGCGCCGAGTCGTCCGCGAACACCTCGGGGCGGGTTCTCTCGAGAAGGTCTTCGGCCAGTTCCTCCGAGTCGAAAGGTTCTGCAGCGTCGTGCCGGGCCGCATTCAACAGCGCCTCATCCGGCGTCGTTTCCGGCTGTTCTTCAACCTGATCTTCAACCGGTTCTACCATCTCGTTCGCCACTACCTCGTCCGGCTCACCGGGTCCGCCCACGTCTTCTGCATCCACCTCCTCCGCACCTCGATTTTTCGGGTGTTCAGACGGGGGTTCGGGCGGAAGTTCGGGCGGCGATGCGACCTCCGCAGCCCGCGCCTTGGCTTCCAGCCGCCGCCGGCGCTCGCGCTGAACGAGCGGGCTTCCCGGTGCAAGAAAGTGCGCGCGGTGCCACGCTTCGAGAGCGTCCTCCGAGCGTTGCTCGGCCTCGTAGGCCTTGGCCAGAAGCACCTGGCTCGTCGCGTATGCCGGAACGGCCGCCGAAAGCGCCTCCAGCCGCCGCACGGCCTCCGCCGCCTTGCCGTCTGCCAACAGCCGCGCGGACCGCTGGATTTCTGCGACCGGCTTGGAGGAGGTGGTTGGAGAGGAGGAGGAAGAAACGGGATTAAACGGAGACATGACAGCAGGAGGCGTTCATGTAAGGTAGTGCTCCCCCGTTGGCCTACGCAGCACCTCCGCCTGCAAATTCGGTTACCAAAGAGCCATACTCAGGTCACGCAGCTCTCGCTTTCGGGAGGATCTCCACGTGGACGACCTCGGGCTGTACCCTCTCTTTTGCCAGGGCAACCACATGGTGCACGCGCGCCGGTTGCGCCGCGGCCGCTCTGCTCCGGATGGTGTCGTAGAAACCGAGCATCCCGAACCCACCTACGAACATCATCTGGAAACCCACTCCGACCCATGCTCCGGTTACAACCAGCGCAACGAGCCCAGCCAGGCTGTAAAGGGCAAGCCCTCTTTCCAGCCAGAGAACCACCGCATCCGGCCTATGGGCGTAGGGCGCATGTCCTCCCTTCTCTCCCGCTTTCGGCGTTCGGATGAATGGTGTGCGATGCCCGACGACAGCCTCCAATAATCCGCGGGTATTGTTGACGGCCAGGCCCAGAGCAGCGGCGAGAAATACCGGCTCGTACCGAAGGCGTTTCTTCCAGTCGGGGTAGAGGGCTCGTTGCGCAGATACGTGGGCAAAAACGACCCCCATAAACGCGAGGATGCCAAGGCCCATAGCTGCGAAGTAGGCATTGCCCGGCCCGACGCCAATTTCGCGGGCAACGAGAAGGGGTGCGTGGAGGAGCGCGGCTATCAGGATGGCCGGAAAGACGAAAAACCCACCCAGGTGAAACATCCCTTGAACTTTTACTCCTACGGAGAGTGGGCTCTTCAGAAAAGCGGGGAGCAGTTTGTAGGCGGTTTCCACGCTGCCTTTCGACCAGCGAAACTGTTGCCTGCGCCACACGGCGACCGTTCGCGGAAGCTCGGCGGGCGCCACCGTATCGGCGAGATACCTGAACTTCCAGCCACGCATTTGCGCCCGATAGCTCAGGTCGAGATCCTCGGTCAGCGTGTCGTGCTGCCAGCCCCCGGCGTCGTCGATGCATGACCGCCGCCACACGCCGGCCGTCCCATTGAAGTTCATGAACAGCCCCGCGCCGTTCCGCACATCCTGTTCGATCACAAAGTGACTGTCCAGCAACGCCGACTGGGCGCGCGTCAGCACAGACTCCGTATCGTTGAGGTGCCCCCAGCGGGCCTGGACCAGACCGAGATCGGAATCCGCCGCCAGTACGGGGACGGTCCGCTTCAGGAAGTCGGGGCGCGGGAGGAAATCAGCATCGAAGATGGCGATCAACTCCCCCTTCGCTGTTTGCAAGCCGTGCGCGAGAGCCCCGGCCTTGTACCCGACGCGCTCCGCTCGGGCCACGTGCTCAATCTGAACGCCGCGAGATTTCCAGTAGGCGACACGCGTTGCCGCGAGGTGGTGGGTGTCGTCCGTGGAATCATCCAGCACCTGGATTTCCAGCTTATCTGCCGGGTAGTCGAACCCCGCGACGGCGTCGATCAGGCGCTCCACAACGAACCGCTCGTTGTACACGGGAAGCTGCACGGTGACCACGGGCCACTCCTCGGGCACGACTTCAGCCGGACGCGCGCGGAGGCCCCCCTGCGCCCGATGCCGACGTGCCAACCAGAGTTGGTTCAACCCAAAGACAAAGAGGACAGCTGTGGCCGTAGCGTAGAGCACGGCGAGAACGAGCATGGCGAATGGTGAGAGGTGTCCGGATGCGTGGCGTCGAAGTTAGCGCGCGCGCCACTCTCGCATCGTTCACGATTTGTTTACCTTTTGGCACTGCTTAAGGGGGAATGGGGTTTCGGCGGCAGAAGTTGAAATTGGGGGAAATGGATTGAGGTTTTGCCAGCTAGGCGGCGATCTCAAGCGAGACGCCCTCGCTATACGAAACGTTGGCCAAGTCAATCACGACATCATCCTCACCGACCGTGATTTCTTCAACGACCGTCTCCAAAACTGTTCGCTTGGCTTCAAACGATAGGGTAGACTAATGGCTATAAAGAACTCGACTATCCTCAATGGAAACGTCTGATGATCCGGCCGCAATGCGCAGCGCATCCAACTCACCTTGCAATCTGGCATTCGTAAGTCCGAGCTCACGGTGACGATCTTTCAACGGTTGATAGAGTTCAACAAAATCGGGAGCGTCGAGGGTGTCATTCAGAAAAAGCTCATACGTTTTCCCCATTTTGGCGGCGAGCTTCTGCGACTCTTTCGCGGTGAGCGCTAACAGTTTCTCTCTCTCTGTTATCGCTGAGCCTCCGGCGTCGGTCGCTGCGGCTATCTCCGACTCGTCAAAATGAAACTGCTTTAGTTGCTCCACAAAGATCTGATCCATATCATCGAGGGGAATCTTGTTTCGGCACTTCCCGCACGTGTACTTCTTGCTACGCTGAGGTTTATACATCTTCCCTCCACAGTGGCAGTGAAGAAGGCCACCGAACAGATGCTTCACAGTCCTCGACAATGGCTTTCTCGATTCACTCTGGCGCTTGATAATCGCGTTGCACTCGGCCCATAACTTCTCACTGACGATGGCTGGACACTCGCTGTCATCCTGAACAGGATTATCTCGGTACCACGCATCCTTGGAGCCATGTTGTGAGGGTCGGCAGCGTCACAGTCATTGGATCTGCTACCATCGACCGTATTGAGCAATCCCGGTCGACCACCGTGAAGATGGGTGGCGTAGTCGTCTATTCTGGTATCACGTTCCGGAACCATGGTCTGATCACGGGAGCGGTTACCAACGTAGCCGCCCAGGATCAATGGCTGCTCAACATCCTTCGACAACATCAAGTTGAAGTCTTCAACGGTGTCACGCCGGCGACCACAATGTTCGTAAACCATGTCGAGGGAGACGACCGCTGGCAGGAGATGCCCATTAGTGCGGCGCCGATAACTGTTCGCCAGGTCGAGCGCGCATTGAAAGGGGGGCATCACGTTCACTTGGGCCCCTTACATCCAGCGGATATCGAACCTGGAGTTCTACGGCTCCTTCGCCGTAGCTCGGCCACAGTGAGCCTCGACGTGCAGGGATACGTGAGGCACGTTGAGAACAGCAGAGTGTCGTGCAAGGTGTCCGACCATTTGGCGGAAGCACTGTCGTGCTCCACGCTTGTCAAGGCTGCGAGCAGAGAGCTGGAGGCTATCCTTGGGTATTACGGGATGTCGATCGAAGAGGTGATAAGCATTTATGATCTACGCGAAGCGATTGTGACGGCAGGGCGGCGAGGCGGATACGTTGCTACGGCTTCTAACGTCGTGAGCTATCAAGCAAAAGCGGTGGAGCATGAGGTGGACCCAACGGGTGCGGGAGACGTTTTTTTTGCATCGTACCTTGCGTCTCGCATTCATGCGCGTCAAAGCATCGAGGAGGCGTGTGAGCACGCTGCATCGCTTGCTGCGCGGCAGGTCGAGGGCCGATATATTCCAGGCGCTCTGCTGATGGCACCCGAGCGAACATAGGCATATCATTGCCAGAAGCCGAGTGTGGCGGGCGCTCGCATTCTCTGGCCACATCAGGCGTCCGTGAACACCCGTGGACTGGTGTTCATTAAGAGCCCGAACCCAGTGATCGGCACCGTGTGCGTCATGCCGATAGGCATCACGGAGATCTAGTCCATAACGCTTAAAGTGAATGCCACCGACCCGGAAGCGAGAAGGCGAGAGCTGGGTTATTTCAGCTATGGCGGTTCGAGTATGTGCCTCGTTTTCCAGCCGGGCGGGATCAATCACTTCACGGTAACGTGCCCACCCGAAGGCCGCAATCCAGACGACGGCCCCCCAATTCAAGGTGAACGCACAGATTGCCGTCGCCAACAATAACGCCGGCGGGTAGGGACATAAGGCCCCTCCGCGCTCCGCGCGCTCGCTAAGGGGCTGTTGAATTACGTGCTCTGTCGCCGAGACGAGCGCACCTCGGTTGAGATCAAGGCGCGAGATCGTAGTCGAATCGGTGATTCGGCGAGCATCTCGCAACGAAGAGATCGGCCGAGAGGCGCCGTCGCAGGCAGGATGACGTATTTCAACAGCCTCCTAAGGGGCGTTCCGCCCCACCGGTTCGGCTGAGCCTCGACAGCGGAGTCCCCTCCCAACACCGCGTTCCTCCGGGGTCCGCCCGTGCCCAGGCCTTGGTTTACTCTGGAGTCCCATCACAAGAACACTCGCCCTGGATTAACGCTTGCGCGCTATTCCGCAATGTTGTGACAGTCTCGGCCATATGCCGCTCGCTTTTTCAGTATGCTTAGGGCGATATCGCTACTTCAAGAGCACTTCTGTCTCGGCTATGCATCACTCTTCTCGCGGTCTTGCTTGCATCCTCGTCTCTGTATTTCTCGGGGGCATCCTCACATTCGCCTTCTCGTCCTCCTCGGCTCAGGCGCAGGCGGTGTGCGTCGCGCCCCTTTCGGGGCCATGGAGCACCGCGGAGTCGGACGAGATCCGCGCCGCGGAAGGTCTGACATATGAGAGCCCCCCCGTGTTCACAAGCGGGCGCCTCGAGCTCGTCGGTGAATACGGCGAAGCGTTCGTCCTCCACGGCGGCGGTGCGTCGTACACATTCGTACGGAGCGACAGTTCCAACTTCGGCAACGTCGTCTATACATACATCGACCCTACGAACACGTTTACGGTGCGGCTCGATGTGGAAACCCGCGAGCGTATGTTGGGCATGTCGGTCTCGCAGGCCGGGGTGTCGCGGCGGTTCACAGTCAATTACCAGGGCAGCGTGCCCGAGCGTGCTCCTGAGTGCGACTGCCCAGGCCTTGACGCATTCCTCCATAAACGTATCGAGGACGGTCGGAAGATGCAGGCGCTGTATGCTAACCCGGCCTACTGGGAGCGCCCACCCGGTTGGCCACCACCGCCCACGGTCGAGTTTGATACGGACCCCTGGAACGGCAACACCTACGACCGGGTGATCGACGGGTTGGCGACCGGGAAGTCGTATGGCGAGGCCGTCGAGGCGGCGCGCCCCCCGACTGCCGGAGGCCATGGCGTAGATCCGACGCGCCCTCAGACTGCTGAAGAATCCGGTACAATCCTGGCTGGCTCTACGAACCCTGTGTCATGCGAGATCACATTGGGCGACGCGCATTTCGGTACAGATTTCCCATGGATTGCCCGCGAGCAGACGCTCGTCCACGAGCAAACCCACGAGACGGAGTGCAATCGGCCGAACGGAAGCGTGGGCTGAACGAGGATACCTATCACAACCATTTGAAGAACCCTCGCAACAAGGGTCTCGACGAGGTAGCGGGGTACCAGGCCGATATCGATTTCATCTCGACGTGGAAGGCTCAGAATTGCGAATGAGCTTGGCTTCAACCGCGTGATGCGTGGGCTCCTCGCTGTGCCGAAAGAAGGGTTAGACGAGAAGCAGAAAATAATTGACGCATTTTCCCATTCGCCCACCAGTATCGCCTTCGCTAGCTGAAAGACGAATATCGGCCTTTCTGAAACGAAAACGCAGATTCTGCATTTTTCTTTTAAGCACTATCTAAAGGATCCCGCATGCTTGGGCCTCCAGCAACTCTGCCACCGCTCGTCTGTGTCTGCGCTTCGTGATCTCCGCTCCGCCTTCCTCCCAGCAACTCACGGCACGAGGGGCAACGCCCAAGCGCTTTGCTAGCGCTTTTCTGGAGAGTCCCAGACGCCGACGAGCAGCCACGACTTTCTCATCGGTTGTTTTCGGCTTTGAAAACGGTTCGCAGCCGAGAAAAGAAATGATTTTCGGCCAGTGCTGCGGCCATGGTTCTCGGCCGTACAGTTCCCAGCCAGTGAGTGTCATGCTGGCTATCCCCATCCTTCGCACCAGTTCTCGGTGTGTCAGACCAGCGTCCAGTCGCTTCTTGCGAATGTGGTCACCAACGGTAACAGGCTGTTCTGGATAGCCTTCTGGAGGTTGTTTTGGAGCTTTGAAGCTGAGATCGTAAAAGGGTAACGACACCCACGATTGCATCAACTTCACCCGCAACGATGTGGAGATGTGGACGCCTACCAGCCTGTTGAAAAAGTCATCCTGCCTGCGACGGAGCACTTCTTCAACAGGCTGCTACCAGTTTGAAGTCGCCGCCGTGAATACATCACCGGCGATCTGCTCGAGGGCCAGTGTGGCCGCCGCCGCCTCGCCCGCCGCGCCTTCAGCCGGAACGTAGTCGGCCGAGGCCGTGAAAGTCCGCCTCAGCCGGTCCTCGTCCTGAACCGTGTCACGGTAAAGAATATCCACCACAAGGGTCACCCGGTTGAGGGAGGCTATCTCGTCGCCTGTAACGGCTACCGGCGTGATGGTGTACCGTTGGATGGTCGCGCGAAGCACCGCATCGGCTTCTTCTTCGTCCGGCTCGAGGCTGAGCCGCGTGCGGTCGGCAAACCGCTCGATGAGCGCATCGGTGAGTTGGCGATCCAGATTGACCGCTGCGCCCTGTGCACGGACTTCCGCCAAGGGAACGGCCACCGTCCGCAGGTGCTCGGGGATGGATGCGCCGGTGAACGAGTAGATGCCGCAAGAAGGGTAAAGGGTAAAGGCTGAAGTGTAAAGGGCGAGGTGCACGAGCAAGCGCAAGGCACCCGATAATGACCTTTCCCCCTTTCCCCTTTCCCCTTTTCCCTTTTCAACCATCGCTCCCCTCATCCTCAAACTCCTTGATCTTGCGGTACAGCGTCCGCTCGGAAATTCCCAGAGCCTCAGCCGTCTTGCGGCGGTTTCCATCGTGGCGGTCGAGAGCCTCTGCGATGAGCGCCCGCTCCGCCTCTTCCATCGTAGGCAAGTCGATGCCGCCGGCCAGGGCTTGCTCCAGGCTGTTCGAGAACTCTTCGGAGGCTGGGGGAAGGAGTCCCGCAACGTGGGTTTCGGTGGGCTCGCTGCCGGCCTCGCCCGAGGGTGTTTCCGAGATGTCGGTGAAGAGCGCGTCGTCGCCGCCGTTCTCAACCGGGTCGTAGGCGCCGCCCAGATCGTCCACGAGCGCATCGGCAAACGAGTTGTCGGTGAACGTAGGGGCCGGCAGAGGCTCCGACGCAACAACCGGCGAGGTTACAATTGCTCCTCCGTCGCTCACGTGCTGGATCAGCGATTTCAACTCGCGCATCTCTACGCGGAGATCAAGTAGCGCACGATAGATGAGTTCGCGTTCCCGGTGATCTTCGCCCCCGGGCGCATCTTTACTGGCGATGGTGAGACCTCCTGCCGCTGAGACCCCACGCAGATACGGGCGAATGGTGTCCTCCGAAACCTCGGCCCCGCGGCCCAGCACCACAGTCTGCTCGGCCACGTTGCGCAGTTCGCGGATGTTGCCCGGCCAGTTGTACCGCCGCAGCAAGTCGCGTGCGCCGGATGTGAGTTGAGGCCGGGGCGCGTTGTATTGCTGGGCGAAGCGGTGCCGATAGTGCTCGAAGATGGGCAGGATGTCCTCGCGCCGTTGCCTGAGCGACGGCACCGTGACCACGACAGCCGACAGCCGGTAGTACAGATCCTCACGAAAGCGGCCTGCGCGAACCTCGGCCGCCAGGTTCTTGTTCGTGGCTGCGATGACTCGCACGTCCGTTTGCTGCTCTTTGCTGGAGCCCACGCGGCTGAACGTCCCTGTCTCAAGCACCCGTAGGAGTCGGACCTGGGCCGAGAGCGGCAGTTCGCCAATCTCGTCCAGGAGGAGCGTACCGTTGTCGGCCTCCTCGAAGTAGCCCGTCCGGCGTTCTACCGACCCGGTGTATGCGCCTTTCTCCGCGCCGAAGAGTTCGCTCTCGATGAGACCTTCCGGGATGGCCCCGCAACTGACGACCACCATCCGCTTGTGCTTGCGGCCGCTCAGGCCGTGGATGGCCGCGGCGACAAGTTCCTTCCCAACACCGCTCTCGCCTTCCAACAGGACCGTGATATCTACCGGCGCAACTTGCCGGATGCGCTCAACGACTCGCCGAAACGCCGGTGCGTCGCCGAGAAGCCCAAACCGTTCTTGTAGTGCCTGCCTATCCATGAAGAGGAGTCTATCTGCCAGTCTTGCCGACAGACTGCCATAATAGCATATCGGTACGCCTGAGTGCTCAATAAAGGCTGATTTCTTGCCCGATTGATGCGGATCGGCTCAAAATCCTTCGCTCGGCGGTGAACCGCCCACCAAAGCGCTCGAGGCCGTCGCCGCGCAGCCGGTCGGCGTGCTCGACGAAGTAGGTCTCGAGGGCCGTTCTGTCCTTCACCCGGTACTGGACGCACCAGTGAACGTAGTCTTCGCCATCTGCCTCGACCTCAAACCACTCGGCCGAAAGAAAGCCGTCCACCTCCAGAATCTCCTTGATGTGCGGACCAAGCCACGCCGCGTAGTCGTCCGCGATCTCCGCGTCTACGGTGAGGTTGACTTCGTAGATGATCATCAAGCCGCTTTGGGCTCGATTTCGACGCTGGTTAACGATCTCTGCTTTGATGAGAGCCCAAGGAGTTCGATACCAAGCACTTCTCCTTTTGCATCAAAATCGAGCACGATGCCGGGAGCGACTTCCTCTGAGTCCGCAACCGCTTCCTCACGAATGCGGAGATAGGCCGCGTCAATCTGGGGATCTACTCTGAGCTTCATAGCCTTAAGTCGTTTCGTCTCGACCGATCAAAGAAGGCGGTCACAACCAGTTCGGGGTCACCGTGCTTAACTAAAAGGCGGAGAACTCGGTTTCCAAACTCCGGAATCCAACGTAAGCGATACTCGATTTCCGCATCGAAGGGATTGGATTCGATGAGCGACGGATCAATGCCATGCATCATTCGTCCGGATCTCCGTGGCTTCGCATTTGTCCGCGACGCACATACGAGGCGCGTCACATACTATGGCGGCTTAGCTCTGCTTCGAGCGCAAATTTAATTTCGTCAATATGACCACGCACCTTTTTCTGCTCGGCGTCACTCAACGCAGAAGCGACCACGGCTTCGCTCAGCCAATCGAGAAGTTGCTCGAGGTCGTATTGATAAGAAGGTGGGCTTTTTGAGGAGCCGAGACGGAAATGTCCCCAAACGAACGAGTCCACTACCGCCGGAGGCACTTCCTTTGACAAGATGTCAGTGAGAGTGGCATCATGAAACTTAGCCTTAGCCCAAGTCTCAAATTTCTGCAATGCTGTAGATAAAGTCTTTGCCGTGTCACCCAATCCTACTGCTGCCACATAGATTCGCGCGTTATGAAGCCATACGCGTGTTCTCGATTCGTCCGGGATCAAGGCTTCCGCCTCTGCAAGATGTTGCAGTGCCTCAACCACGGCAGACTCAACACTCGCGTCCTCGCGGGCAGCACCGCCGTCCAGTGCAACCTCAGCTTGTGTTAGGAGGTTAGCAGCCAGTTCAAAATGGAATCGATACGGATTTCTTACATCCTGCTTGAGCAAAGAACGAAGAGTGGACGCTGCTCCATCGAGTGCGTTCAGGGCATACGACTTTCGCTCCGTAAGCGCGACAATCAACTCCGCCTCAGCAACTTCAACGATATAGTTGTATGGGTAACCGGCGATGGCGTGCTTGGCATATAGACCAGCCTCCTGCCATTGCCCCACACGTGCGGCTACATATGCTGCGGCGAGATAGCGCTCGTACCGCTCATCATTAATAGGTCCTGATTTCTCGCTCGTATGCGGACGATCACTCTGAACGAGCTCCGTCGCCTCGTTTAACAACCTAAGAATTCCACCTTTGGCATCTCGAGCGCGACAGTACACATCGTATCCGGCCCCTTTTGCTCTAAATCGGATGGGATAGGGAATGCCTTGAATAGAGAGACGCGTTCCCCCAGTGGTCCGTTCAAGAGTCTTTCTGCTAACCACTGAAGCACTGGGTGACAGCGCCTCCCACCTGAGCCCATCGACAAGTGAAACTAGATCGTCGGAGTGGGTTTCTAAATAGTTCATCATGCTGTTGAAGACGGCCTCGTATTTCGAATTATCCCCAGTTTTCTTCTTCTTGCTGGGCAATGTGTGCCTCTCTCTGTGGCTTCTTGCTGCCTGGTATTCTTGCTGAACGGACGAAAGTTCGAAAAACTTCGTCCACGAATTCCGAACTTCATCTTCAATGCTGAGAAGCCATTCCTGATTAACGGAAGGATCATGATGGCGTGCACTGATCACGTCAACGGCACCACGCACCGCGTCCACATATGCCTCCTTACGGTCCAAGGCATCTACGTTATCTACTTCGATGGCAATAGCTGCGAGCGCAAACGCACGACTGTGAACGACGGGCACTTCGCCCTTGCGCCAGCGGAGTATCCCCTCATGTGCAGCTCTTATCATCGTGTCGCTCCGGCTCACAAGCCATGCCCCGCTCAATGCCTTTTTCTGCCTGAGCCGGTGAAGGAGTTCGAGAGCATTTGCGTCGCGGCGTGCGGCTGCTGGGTCACTTTGGCTGCGACGGGAGTCAATCAGCGTCGCCATCTCATTCGCAGCATGGATATCGGGCCTAGGGAGTGAGAGTTCTTCGACCACTTTGCTGTAGGCTGCGATATTAAATTTCACGAGGAGTTGATGTAGACGCTCCTGTGGCGAATCACTCCAGCCCTTGTTAAGCAGCCAGAGGAAGTCCGGAGCATACTTGCGTAGCGTTTTCTCGATGTCCTTCTTAGGCTTGGAGATCGCCACCTCTAGGCTCGCGACTGCTTCGTCACGGTGCAGGGCAGGATCCAGCCTATTCGTAAGTGTCCTGAGAATTGAGCTGAGTGCCGTGATAAAGTTGACAAGCTCAAGATGATGCGGCGGAAGCAAAACAGGCTGCCGGCGAAAGAGTCGAGATAGAGCTCCGTACTGAATCCCGCGCTCGACATGCGTCGCAACATCTCTGAAAACATTAAAATGGGCTGCATCGCTGTCGTCAAGCGCGATGAATGCCCTAACCTCTGAGAAGTCGACGAACAACTGCACTCCGTTCTTGAGAGGCTGGAGGAGCCGACGTGCATCCCCTACATCACGCTCGAAACGGTCAAGTGCCTTGCGGATTCTCGAGAATGGGAGCGAAATGGATGACATTTGGTGAAAGTGCTAGCCCTAGTCATGGGGAGCTCAGATCGACGTTGGATGCGGCAGCGCGCGTATCATCTTCTAAGACGTCCCGTTTTTATCTAATGCCTTCTCTAGAAAGAAGGCGGGGAGGTCTACCAGAGCAGAGGTATTCAACAAGTGATCAATCTGCACACGGGAAAGAGAGGCCAAGTAGCCGCGCCCCGCCGACCTTTGCGGTCTACTTGATATTCTATATACTCCCTCATCAGGATAAAGTATTAGTGGTGCACCGTCTTCGGTGAACAACCGAGCGTAGAGCATTTCGAACGAACCATCGGGTATTTGATTCAAGGACCCGGCAATAAGCTCCACGCCTACAACGTCTACGAGCGTTCGGAGATATTGTTGGGCGCTGTACGATACCGAAACGCTAGATAGGACTTCGTGGAACCACTCGTGCCAGCGGCCGGGCGCGGCGCGGCACATCGCTCGCACAAAAGCGAAGGGTGCCGCTTCGATAAACATTGAGCGGGACCACATCGGAGCTAATGCCTCATAGGCATCTGGTGCATGCGCGAGAGACGCCAGAGCGGAAATGATCGTCTTTACGGTCGATTCCTCGCTCAGCATTCCGTGGCGGTCGAGCGTGATTGCTGCAGAGGCAATTTGAGGGAGCGAGGTCGTTGCGACAGTTTCTCCGGCGAGGATCGCTAGTCGAAAAAGGCGAGTTGCATCCGATGGGCGATTAGCCGGAAGCACAGAAATTACACTGGCTAGCGCATCGTAGAATCGAGAACGCGTTTCGATGGAGGTGTCCTCGTGATGAAGTGCCTCTGCATAAGCATTTGCGATCATGTACGCATCTCCAATTACCGCGAGGGGAGCTGCCCGCGCCGTAGCACCGAACGTGTCAATCGCCGCGAGCAGATCCACCTCTGATAGGCTGCTCAGAACGGCCGAATTGTGGGCAGCTGACGTCATTGTCACAAAGGAGCAGTTAGAATTTCCACAAGAGTATCGGTGTTCCCCTCACTCCACGTAATCGGAAACGCGTCCTCAAAATTGTCACCGGGATCGAGGTTCCTGTCGAGAACGTCAAAAGGCTCCCATGTGGCCTCCAGCTTGAGCTCAATAGGTTTGTGAACGAACTCAACTTCTCCCAAGGTACATTCGGGTAGACAGAGGGCCCTGTTGGCGCCACTCCCATCGTCATTGATGCAGAGAAACGCGTTCGGTCCACCGTCAAACGCGGTAGGCGAAGCCAAGTCCACTCCATTTAGCTCATAGAAAATCGCTAGCACTCCATCACCCACTGAAAAATGAGCAAGCCCTAAGGCACTACAGGGGGGTGAAGGCTTTCCAGAAGTACGGGCGTCCTCGAGGTGCTTCTCAACATCTTCTGCATCAGCGGAAAAAGCGACCGGACGAATTCCACGAATCTCAGGCGGTTCGCTATCAACAGTCGGTCGACGAAAGTCCTCCGAGATGAGCTTTCCGTTTTCGCGGTACACTCTATGCACGGTCTCAATCAATACTGCCTTGTCTCTCCCGAGTATGTCCGGCTCATCGACCTGGAGTATCTTCCCGAGGGTCTGCCCGTCCGCACGCCCGTTCGACAAACTGTGATCGACGCCCTTCAACTCGCCACGATCTTGTTGCCAGCCGTGCCTCCGATGTCGTCGGCCAATACCTGAACGAACGCCGCTCAGACATGGAGTTTCTGGCCCAAATACCGCAGATCGTGTCCGCCGCCCG
>JADFQN010000029.1 GCA_022561755.1 Bacteroidota bacterium | reverse complement strand
GTAGGTCTCCAGCCGGTCCAGGCCGTAGGCGCGCTCGTCGGCGAGCACCTGTTGGATGCTTTCCGTGACAGCGCGTTCGTCCTCCTCGTGCTTGGCGTAGATGCGGATCGAACCGCCGTGCGTGGGCAGCTCCTCTACATCGAAGACCTCCAGCCCGTGCGCACAAAACACCTCGAGGACAGTGCGCAGCGAGAAATAGCTGAAGTGCTCGTGGTAGATGGTGTCGAACTGGTTCTCCTGCATTAGCCGGAGCAGGTGCGGGAACTCCATCGTGATCGTGCCCCCCTCCTTCGCGGGGGCAGGCTTCGCCAACAGCGTTGTCATGCCGGAGACGAAGCTGTTCAGGTACGGCGTGTGGGCGAGGACGTTGTTGCCGAGGATCAGATCGGGGTGGATGCCCTCCTTCACCATCGCTTGCGCCTCCTCTTCGCCGAAGAAAGCCACGCGCGTGGGGATGCCTTTCTCCAGTGCGGCTTCGGCCACGTTGGCGGCAGGCTCTACGCCGAGGCACGGAATCCCTTTCTCTACAAACCACTGGAGGAGGTAGCCGTCGTTCGAGGCGAGCTCTACCACCTGGCTGCTTTCATCCAATCCGAGCCGCTCCGTGATCATCTCCACGTAGTTGCGCGCGTGCTTCAGCCACGACGTGGAATACGATGAGAAGTAGGCGTACTCGGTAAAGATGGCGTCGGGCTTTACGTACTCGTCGAGCTGCACAAGGTAGCAGGCCTCGCAGACGAACGCGTGGAGCGGGTAGAAGATTTCGCCCTTGTTTAGATCCTCGGGCTGCACCACGTTTTGGCACGGCGGGCTGCTGCCGAGATCCACGAAGGTGTAGCGCAACGGCGTGTCGCAGAAGCGGCACGTGAGGCCGGGGATCTCGGAGATTGTCGGGAGGCGTGTGGTTTGGGATTCGTTGAGTTGCATGTCAAGGCTTATCTCTAAAAATGTCTTTGCAAACAACAACCAAACACGAAGCTGAAGTGCGGAATGGGTCCCCGCCTTCGCGGGGATGACGCTATGGGCGGGGACGATCGTATTGTCATTCTACTGCATCGACCGTATTCCAGCGGAGGTCGGGGGATACTCTTCCGTCGGCCAGCAGCGCTTTCAGGTGCTCGATGCGGGAGTAGCGTTCGCCCTCAAAAACTTCCGGGGCGAGCTTGAGGCCACGGAGAGCCTTGTAGACTTGTTCGGCGCCATCGCGGACGGTCCACTTCGGTGTCCAACCGAGGCGTTCGGCGATTTTTCCGAAGGCAACGCGGTAGGAGCGGGAGTCGGGACTGGCTCCATCCGCGAACGAAACCTGGCAACCCGGGACCACCTCGCCGACGATGGTGGCAACGTCTCGGACCTGGTAATTCTCGGACGTGGACCCCACGTTGAAGGCCTCGTTGTGTACGGCCTCGCGCGGCGCCTCCAATGCTGCCAAAAACGCTGTGCAAACATCCTCCACGTGAATGAGCGGCCGCCACGGCGTGCCGTCCGATTTCATGCGGACCTGCCCCGTAGCCACGGCCCACGCGGTCAGGTTGTTGACCACGAGGTCGAAGCGGAGGCGCGGGGAAATGCCGTAAACCGTACCGTTGCGCATGAATACAGGCGAGAACACATCTGAAGCCAGCGGCCGGATGTCGCGCTCGGCCAGCACCTTCGCGTTGCCGTACGGGGTGACGGGGTTGAAGTCGGCTTCCTCCGACACGTTGTCTTGCCCGGCGGCGCCGTAGAGGCTGCACGAACTCGAAAAGATGAACCGCCCAACACCGGCATCCCTCGCCAGCTCGGCCAGCCGCACTGTAGCGCGGTGGTTGATGGCGTAGGTCAGATCGGGGTCGAGGTTGCCGAGCGGATCGTTTGAGAGATTGGCCAGGTGAATGACGGCGTCGAAGCCTTCCACGTCCGAAGGCCGCAAATCGCGCAGGTCTTTGCGGGTGTCAGGAATGGTTGTCATCCCACCCTTGCTTGCGCTGAGCGCAGCCGAAGCGTCGAAGGAGCAGCCCTCGAACAAATCTGCATCGAGCCCATGCACCGTGTGGCCCGCATCCAGCAGGAGCGGCGTCATCACGGAGCCGATGTAGCCCTTGTGGCCGGTGAGAAGGACGTTCATGCGTGGGTGCCTGTCGTAGAATTAGCGGGGTCGGATGGAGCCGCAAATTGTGCTTTCGCCTTGCGTTGCCACGGCCAGCGACGCCAGCCGAAGTAGTTGTCGAGACCGGGCAGAAAAATGTTGCGGATGACGGTGGGGCGAAGGGCGTAGCCGAACGTAGCCGCGTAAGCGTGTGCGCACTCGATGCCGGTGAGTGGGCTCTGGCTCACGGCGCGGAGGTAGTTCCCGAAGGTGTGGAGCGTGGCGAACGGCGAGTCGAGATCCGCCTGCCCGGTCTCACGCTCGACCCACGCCTCACGGTCGAGAAAGACCGTGCTGTCGGCGTGGATGCGGAACGCGAAGAGCGGCGCGTCCACGAAGACGAAGCGCCCCAGGAGCGCTGCATGTGAGACGATCAGCCGGTCGGAGCCGTGGATCTGGTGCCCGCCGATCTCGGCCAGCATCTCGCGGCGGAAAAGGCCATGGATGGGCGCGTTCACGTCCGAACTGCGAAGCACGGCGCGGTAGCGAGAAACCGTTTCGACAGGCATCAGCCGTTCAAGATCCTGCCCACACCTAACCATCTGGCCATCAGAACTGACGTACTTCCCGGTCGTCGGGTCTTTTCGGAGCGCCTCGCCCTCCTCCCCGATCAGCGTCGTGCGGCCGTAGGCGAGGACCGCATCAGGATCGGAATCCAGGGCGGCGACAAGACTACCGAGAAAGTCGGGCGCGTGGCGGTCGTCGTGGGCGGCGAGAATATAATACCGGCCGCGTGCCATCTCGAACGTCTGGTTCGAGTTCGGAAGTGCGCCAATGTTCGTCCCATTGCGGACGTAGCGAATCCGCTCGTCCCGTTCCGACGCTTCGCGTACAATGGCCTCCGTTTCGTCGGTGGATGCATTGTCGGAGACGACTAACTCGAAATCGGTGTACGTCTGCAGGAGAAAGTCCTCAATGGCCTCGCGCAGGTAGTGCGCGCCGTTGAATACGGGGAGGCCTATCGAAACGGTGGGAGTGTGGGACATCGCGAAAAACTTCTGATCGTTCGGCGATGCAACCACCGAACCACACTTCTCTTCTCTGTTTTGAAGCTGTTTGGGGTGACGGATAGGTTACGACGGAGCATCTCCGAAACGCGTCAGCGTCATTCCGAAACAAACATAATAAGGGGGCGATCCGCAAGCGGATCGCCCCTTACATTGGGCCTGGTCACAGCAAATCGTGATAGACCGCTTCGGGCCATTCTGGACCGCTTCAGCGTTGCACTCCCCGCAGAGCGGGGTTCGGGAAACCCTCCCTCCAGGGACGGCGCACTGCGCCGCTGCGCAGGCAAGCGCGGCGATACCCGTGGATTCCACGAAGCGGGAGACGGAGGGTGTCGCCCCGACCTCCTCGTGCGCCTTGAATCGGCCTCTCCGCAGTACTGCGGGGTCATCGAACCGATCTTAACACGCCTACTGTGAACAGGCCCGAGCCGGAAGGGAGTTTAGGAGGCTGTTGGAATACGTCATCCTGCCTGCGACGGCACCTCTCGGCCGATCTCTTCGTTGCGAGATGCTCGCCGAATCACCGATTCGACTACGATCTCGCGCCTCGATCTCAACCGTGATGCGCTCGTCTCGGCGACAGAGCACGTAATTCAACAGCCTCTTAGGATACTCAGGCAGGCTTGACGACGGGCTCGGCTGAGGCCCCATCCCCTGCCAGGACACCGTCGGCGACGAGCTTGGCACGAAGCTGGTCTTCGATCCACACGTACGTCCGTGCGATGCCGTCCTCCAGCGGGATCTGGGGCTGCCACCCCAGCACCTCGCGCAGCTTCGTGTTGTCCGAGTTGCGGCCACGTACGCCCATCGGGCCGTCGATGTGGACCTTCTCAATCTCGATGCCTGCTGCGTCGGCGGCAATATCTGCCAGTTGGTTGATCGTCACCATGCGGTCGCGGCCGAGGTTCAGAGGATCCGAGCAGTCGCTCATCATCAGACGGTAGACGCCCTCCAGGCAGTCGTCAATGTGCATGAACGAGCGCGTCTGCTCGCCGTCGCCCCAGATCTCCACCTCGGGCTTGCCCGTCAGCTTCGCCATCGCAACCTTGCGGCACATCGCCGCAGGCGCCTTCTCGCGGCCGCCCTCCCATGTGCCAAGCGCGCCGTACACGTTGTGGAAACGAACGGTGCGCGTCTGCATGCCATAGTCGTGCAGGTAGTGGTAGGTAAGCTGCTCCGTAAGCAGCTTTTCCCAGCCGTAGGCGTCCTGCGGCTGCGCCGGTAGCGCGTCCTCTTCCTTGAGCGGCACCACGTCTGCCTCCGTCTGGAGGTACTCCGGGTAGACGCACGCGCTGGAGGTGTACAGGTAGCGCTTCACGCCGGCCAGACGAGCAGCTTCTATCGTGTGCGTATTAATGAGGATGTTGTTGTGCAGGATCTGCGCGTGGAATTGCGAGATAAAACCCATCCCGCCCATGTCGGCGGCGAGGGCGTAGACGTGCTCCACGTCGCGAACGGCCTGGAGGCAGGCGTCCCAGCGGCGGAGGTCGAGCAGCTCAAACTCGTCGGCGGCGGCGGGAGCGAACTCCGGCTCCTTGATATCCACGCCGCGGACCCAGAAGCCTTTCTCCTTCAGATAATTAACGAGGTGGTGGCCAATGAAGCCGCCGGCGCCGGTTACGAGTACGCGCGTCTGGGACATGGTCAGAGAGTGTATGATTGGGGGACGGATACTGCCGTGGCGATTAGCGGGCCGAAGTTACGGCGATTCGCTTCTTTTTCCGTTCCTGTCGCATTTGGCGGGCGAATCCGGCCATAAAGCGCGGAACGACACGGAAATACCGCTTCCAAAGACGGCGGGGTTCCGCGGCGAGGCGGTATGCCCATTCGAGACCGAACCGCTGAAGTACAGCCGGCGATTGCGGAAGTTGCCCGGCGTGGAAATCGAATGCGGCGCCTACGGCGAGCATCACGGCCGGAACGCGGCCCTTGTGTTCGGCGCACCAGCGCTCCTGGCGTGGGCAGCCGAGGCCCACAAAGAGGATGCGCGCGCCGGAGGTGGCGATTTGCTGGACAAAGGCTTCGTCTTCCTCACCGGTAAGTGGACGGAAGGGTGGCGAGATAGCACAGGCGATTTTCAGCCCGGGAGCAAGTTGGGGCAGGCGCTCTTTCAACAAATCCAGAGTCACTTGCGTGGAGCCGTACAGCACAACGGGGATGCCGGCTTCGGCAGCCGCGCGGCAAACGTGGAGCGTTAGATCGGGCCCGTAGACACGGGAGGCGTGATGGAGGCCCAGCTTCTTGAGAGCCTTTACCAGCGACATGCCGTCCGGAACATTGAGATCGGCCTCGTTGAGCACCCGCTGGAAACTCGGATCATCCTGCGCCTCGATAACGCCATGCGCGCCCGTAGCGCACACGTAGCGCGACTCGCCGCGCCTGGCCCAGCCCAGAATGAGCCGCGTAGCACTCTCGTAGGCTACGGCATGAATACGCGTACCCAGCACCGAACGACTCGGCGGCGTAGGCTCGATAGCGTCGGCAGCAGGCAGCGTAGAAACGTGGGGCATGAGCGCGTGTGACACAGATGTACCGTCGATAGGCAACGCCTGCGCCGCTGTCCATTCTTCACTCAATAGTGCCCCGATTCGACGCATTCAGGCCCCGGATTACCCTCCTTGACCCGGCTCTACTCTTCACTGAGACCAGGTAGCGCGGGCCAACAGAGCGAAAAGCGGAGGCGTTCTTGTCAAGCGTCCGAAAATCGCAACTTGACCAGGTCTCAGCGAACCGGCCACAAGGTACAGAACCGATAGGGGCGACTGGAGCGCTTACCCTCTGTTTCACAGTGATCCGCTGGCTTCAGCGGCTACGCTCCGACGGTTGTTGAGACCTCGGGGTTGGCGCCCCAGCTCCAGGCATGTGTCCTCAACGGCTGGATTGGTACGGCGTCCTCTTTGTCATGATCGTCCCAGAATGTAGGGCGCTCGCGGTATAGCCGGGCGCACGCCATCCCGAGCCCGAAGAACGTCCAGAACCAGATCGCACCCATCGGGCCTTCGAGGTACACGTCGAAGGCTGCGTTGATCATACCGGCTGTCCAGTAGACCATGATAAACGCGAAGACGCCCATCCAAGTGTACCGCCGCATTCTCCTTGCGTCGAGCCAGGCTCCCAGAACGTATACGAGCCAGGAGATATGCACGGCGAGCCAGAGGAGTAGGCCCGGCACGCCCCCACGGGCGAGCATGGTCAGGTGGCCGTTGTGCGGACTTCGGAGGGCCTGGTCGTCGCTGACCGAGAAGCCATCGTCTTTGGCGAGGTTGACACCGAAGCCCTTCCCGGTCCAGAAATACTGGCCGAACACGGTGTAGTCGGTGATCTTCGTCCACCACTCCATGCGCCACTCTGCGGTCGTATTCAGCTCGAACGAGTCACTACGTCCGAAGATGCTCAGTACGTTATCAACAATCTGCTCGGTCGAGAGCGCGCGCGAGCCCTCGCTCGTTTTCAAGGAACTCGTGTCTACGATCAGCCCGAGCACGGCGAACAACACGATCGCGTAGATGAGGCGGCCGAACTTCGCCGGCGGCGGTTTCATCACGGCGAACACGGCGAGCGAGAGGACGTAGGCAATCATACCGCCTCGCGTACCAATCACGCCCACCGCCACGCCAACAAGGAGCAAGGTGATCACCCACGGCGTCGAGCGGCGGAAGCCGAGTACCAGAAACGCTGTCGCACCAGCGAGGTGCACCAGGAGATCACCGGGCTTGTTCTCGACCATTCGTATCTCCGCCCACGGCCACTTGGGGAAGACATCGGGCATCTGGCGGTACAGCAGGTACACGCTCCATCCTAGCGAGATCACGATGAGCACGAACGTCTTGTACCGGCGAAGGAGTGTGTGCAGCCGATCCGGCCGCTCCAGAACGAAACCGGCTACGATGAACGCGAAGAGGCCGTAGCCTGCTATCATGGCATCGCGGGGGGCATCTACTCCATAGGCACCAATGTAGGGCACCATGCGAATCGTCACCCAGACTATCATTACCATCAACAGCGACATCGGCACGAGCGAGAGCGACTGCCGGACGGAACGTCCGGTGATCCAGAGCAGCCCGCCGATGGCAAGTAACATCTCGCCGATAAAGAGCGGCGGCAGACCGATGTATGCGAAGCCACGGCCCATGACGGCGTAGCCGGTCAGCGCCAACCCGAGCACGAACAGGTATCGGTCTGCGCCCGGAAACGCACGCTGCGAGCCCATCGGATGAGGGGCCACACCCAGGTGCTCCGCCGTTGGCGTAGGCCAGGAATAGCCGCTTGGATACTGCTTCATGGCGATACGGGCTGGAGGAGGCATTCCGAAGCGGTAACCATTTCTGCTGGAGGGGGGACGGAGCAATGGGCGACCTCGCGATAGTGTGCTTCCATGAAGCGCACACGCTCGGACCAACAGTGGTTATCGAGGACGTGTCGGCGGCCTACTTCGCCCATCCGGCCGCGCAGCGCTGGGTCGGCGGCAAGCCGGAGGAGTGCGTCGGCGAGGGCCGTGATGGTTTGTTCGGGCGTTTTGGCAGCAATCAGGATTCCAGCCTCGGGCGGCACAAGCTCTTTCGGGCCGCCCAGCGCGAGGCACACCACGGGCCGTGCGGCTGCCATCGCTTCGAGACAGACGCCGCCGCCGGATTCGTGCAGGCTCGGGTGAACGAGCACATGGCCCTGCTGCAATCTCGTGTGAACGTCCGCGAGTGCGAGCGCGCCTGTAAACTCCACCTGCTCCTGCAGGCCCAACTCGGCGACGAGCCGTTCGAGGGCTTCGCGCTCCATGCCCTCCCCAATCATCTCGAAGCGGGCGCCATCGAGCACGCCATCGGTGTCGCGGGCGAGGGCGTCGGCGAAGGCGCGGAGGCCGAGATCGAAGCCCTTGTAGGAAATCATCCGGCCGATACTGAGGAAGCGAAGCGGTTCGTCGGCGGGGGGCAGTGCGGCGGCGAGCGCGGCGGCCTCGTCGTCGTGCACTGCAATCGACGGGTGGACCCGAACGCAGGTCGCGCCGAGACCCTCCATCTTGCAGAGCGTCTCTTCCGTCGTGGCGAAGGCCAGGTCGGCGCGGCGGGCGGTGCGGCGCACATTTGGTTCCCATTGCATGAGCGCCTGCATCGTGTCGCGGGCGCGCTCATAGCGGAGGGCGGCCCTGGTGAACCGGCCGTAAAATGACCTGGGCGCAGCTTCACCGCCGCCTACAGGGCCCCAGATGAATGGCGCGTCAAGGCCGGCGAGTGCGCTCGGCGCCCAGAACTTGGCGTACGTGACGTGATGCACCACGTCGAACCCGACCTCGCGGTGCAGCCGCTTCGCCACGCGCGCCGCACCGATTTGCCATGCGTGATAGTGGAACTGTTCGTTCAACCCAGAACGGCGACGCCTTCCCTTCGTATACGAGGAGTGCTCGAACGGTAGCGTGTAGTACACAAAGTGTAGCCCCTTAACCGGATCCACGGCGAGCGCGGCCTCGATCTGCTTGCGGAAGCCCGCGTAGGTCAGCACCCACACATCGTGCCGGAGCGCCATCAGCCGGGCGAAGTGCCAGCCGATGCCCGGCTCGCTCCCCCTTCCTGGGCAGCAAGCGAAGGCGCCCATTAGCACCTTGAGGCGTGGCAGTGAACCATCGCCTCCGGCGTAGGAGGGCGAGTGCGGTATGTCGTCTGAACGAAGTATCACGTCCGTGGTATCGGATGTGCCCGGCGTGGACTTGAGGGCCAAGAGATCGTCTGTGGGTTCACTTTCATGGGCGGAGGCCCGTGTGCGCACCCGGGCATTCGCCAGCAGGATGACTTCCGTAACGCTCGCAAGAATGTCCGCGAGGATCGCACCGGCAAGTCCCATGGCCCATATAAGAGCTGTGCCAACCGTTGCCATCAGCCCTGCTGCGCCGCCGCGAGCCCGAAAGACGGCCTTCGGACGCTCCTCAGCACGACGAAGGGCACTGAGCACAGTCGCCACCCCTCCCGCAATCGGATACAGCGCAAACATCCACAGTAGCCCCGCATGGGCGGTGTACTGGCCACCATAAAGCACGTCAAGGAGCGGCCGGCCCCATACGCCAATCACAAGTCCATAGCCGATCGTCACCGCGACGACCGGAACGAGCGCGTATACCAACACGCGCCGCAGCCGACCGTCCGTGCGGGCACGTACAAAGGTGGGAACCAGGAGCAGGCTAAGGGCAGAGTACGCCTGCATCACGGGCATAACCAGGTTGAAGAGGGCGCGAAACACCCCCGCCGATTCCAGCCCGTACCAGATGGGAAGGACGAGGAACGGTAGCAGGCCCTGCACCCACTCCAGACCACCCGTAGCTGATGCCCAGCCGGTGTACCCTTTGTGCGCCGCCAGAATCTCTTCGCGGAGGCCGTCGGCGCGCTCGCGGGCGGGATACACGCGGAGCAGTAAGACGATGACGATGGCGGCCACGAGGCTCGCGCCCGCCATCAGCAGAATCGCGGTCGGTGCCGAAAGCGCGTCGAATACGACAAGACCGGCCAGTCCAGCAGCGGTAGCCGCGACGTAGCTGAGGCCACCGACGACGGCCAGATCGGGCCGGAAGAAGAGGTAGCACGCGCGGCGGAGCAGCCACATTAGCAGAATCGCGCCCTGCGCCACTGCGAGCGCGTAGAAAGCGAGCGTTAGTTCGGGATGCCCCACTGCCGTGGACGCCCAGCCAACAAGCAGTACAATTGGCCCGACGGCCAGCGTGAAGAGGGCGTGCCCCTTTAGGATCTCGCGCAGGTACGGCTTCCTGCGGTGCTGAAACGTGCCCGGCCCGAACACGAGCATCGGCTCGGTGAGCATGCCCGTTTGCAGCACACCGATCAGGAGCAACACCACGAAACTAACGAGCGTAAACGCACCGTATTCGACCGGCGTCAACCACCGCGCCAGCAGCACGTTGACGGCGAAGTTAGATACGGCAAAAAGCCCCTGATCAAGAACAGACCAGGAGCCCATCTGCAACCAGGAGGACAGTGTGCCCGAGGAGCTTGATGATGGATCCGGCATGGCCCCTAGGAGTCTGTCGGGTTTAGGGGTTCGTAGCGAGGCGAGGCGAAAATCGAAACCATTACTTCGATCTTTTGAGGCGTATTGTGTGCCCATGTGCCGAGAAAGAGCGGAAAAATGGGCAAATTTACCGCAGCCGCATTAGATCCGCCCAAAGCCCAACAGGCTCCTAGTTGCCGGAAAGTGCACGAACGATGAACGCGATTGCGGAGAGCCCGCCGGCAATAATGCCAATCTCCTGCCAGCCAAACCGCTTCGACTCGACCACATCGATAAGCATCGTATCCCCTTCGCAGAGGTCGGGGTACACGTCGGGGTTGGTGGCGGTGTCCTCGAGTGTAGTGGCGTAGATCGGGGCCAACCCCGCGTTCGGACGGAACAAACGGACCTCAACTTTCCGGTCGCGATTGCTATCGCGTGTGCCGTAGTTAGGACCGCCGGCCAACGCGAGCACGCGGCCGAGATCGGTGCCCACGCCCACTTCGTAGAGGCCGGGCTGCCGCACAGCGCCCTCCACATAAACCTGCACGGTCGCTTCGCCGGGTTCAAAAAAGCTGAAATAGGTATTGGTCGCAGTTGTCTCCATCAATTCGGCACGGCCAAGCCGGCCGATGCATGGATCGAGCGGAGCCGTGGTCTGTGCCTGAACATTCGACACACAGGCAACGAGGAGAGCGAGGGCGAGGAAGAGGCCTCGCGTGGAATAGTTTGGGAAGCGTTGCATGGAGCGTGGCGGAATGTGTGAAACGTGGCGCGAAGGACGGGACTTTCCCATGCTATGCCTCCGCAGAATCGACGGGATCGGGCGTGGAGACGCTTTCAACAGGCCGATCGGCGGCGTAACGCATAGCGTACCGGTAACCGAACGTGCGGCGGAAGCCAACGGAGCGGGCCGGGTTGAAGCGGTTTAACACCGCACCAATCTGGCTGAGCCCGGAGGCAGCTAATTCTCCCGCTACTTGCGTGAGCGCGTCGGCGTGGGTCCGGTCGGCGGAGGCAACGAGCAGGGCCGCATCACAGTGTGGTGCTATTACAGCTGCATCGGCAGCAAGTAGCCCTGGTGGCGCGTCGATGATGATGAAGTCGAACGTGGTGCGGAGACCCGCGAGCAATTTGGCGCTCTGCTCTAGGCTCCAGAGGTCTTCGGGGGACTGAGCAGGCTCACGGGCCGTAAGGGCGAACAGCCCGGGCACTACCGTATTCCAGTACACCAGATTCTCCGCCTCCATTCCGGCGCCGAGAGCTGGACCGTCGCCGAGGCCGAGGTAGGTGTGAACCTGTGGGCGGCGCAGGTCGGCATCGATGAGCAGAACGCGGCGGCCGGCCTGCGCGGCGACAACGGCCAGATTCGCAGAAATGAAGCTCTTGCCGCTACCTATCTCGGGGCTGGTAACGAGCAGCACCTGGGGAGAGTCGGCCCGGCCCTGCAACGCTGCGTGAAGGTGGCGGAAGGACTCGGAGGCAGGCGAAAACGGCTTGGCCAGCGCAATGAGCGCCGACGGAACCGACATCCCGTCTACAGTAACCGGGGAGCCTTCGGCGTCGTCGCCAAGATCGGGTACCGTGCCAACGAGCGTAAAGCCGTTCTCGGCAAGGTCAGTTGGGGTATGGATTATGGCATCGGTACGGAAACGAAAGGCAGCGCCGGCAAAGCCGAGCAGCAGTCCGAAAACCGCTCCCAAGATCAGGTTCAGGAGGAGATTGGGGCTGGAGGGTTTCTGTGGAACCTGCGGCTCGCGGATCACCTGGGCGAGGCCAAACTCGGTCTCCTCCGCCACGGTGGCTGCCTGCAGCTTGTTGGTCAGGTAGAGGTGGAACTGCTCGGTCGCGGCGCGTGAACGCTGCAACTGCGCCAACTCGCGCGCCTGCTCCGGAATGGTGGTGAGCACACTGCTGGCTTCGGCGAGGCGGCCCGAAAGCGCACCACTCTCGGCGCGGGCGCCATTGAGGGCGGCACGCTCTGAAGATATCAGCCGATTAAGGTCTGCGAGATAGCTCTGCCCGTTGCTTCCCGTGCTCGATAGATCGACACCTCCAGCGGCAGCCACTTCACCGGCCAACTGTTGAGCAAGTCGCCGCTTCTCGCCGCGCATGCGGCGAAGGCGTGTCTCCAACGTGGCGAGGTCGGGATGTGCATCCGGATTGCCCCGCATTTCGGGGTTGCGGAGGTAAATCTGGTCGATCACCCGCTCCAGCTCCGTAATCAGGCCATCGAGTTGTATAATCTCCGCTTCGGCCGTAGAAGCAGTGCGCACAGCCAGGCGCGGCTGCAATGCGCTCATCTCACCCTCCAGGGAGCGCAACGTAGCCTCCCGCATCCGCATTTCGATGCGGGCGCGGTCGAGCGAGGCTTGTAGCGTGGCGATCTGGGAGATGGCGCCCTGCGTCTGTGCGTCCAGCGCCACGGCGCCTTCGGTGCGCATGTAGTTGGCAATCTGGCGCTCTATTTCGTCAAGCTCACCCTCACGGCGAGCCGCCTGTGCCTCTAGGAATTCGCGCGTAGCCGTTATGCGCTCGCGGCTCGTTTCCCGGGCAATGGCAGTGTACTCCTCCGTGTAAATCTCAGCAATACGGGCGGCCTCTTCGGCGTTGCCAGTCTTGGCCGTTACGCGAATGGCGTCCACCTCTTCGCCGGCCGGTTCCACGCTCACAACCGTTTCCTGGATGTAGGTAGCGAGGCTCTGCTCGTTCACCTCACCCTTAATTTTGTCGACAAAACTGAGCGCGGCGCTTCCGCCAGGTGCGGCCATCAGGCGCCGGGCAGTGCGCTCAGCAATGGCGGGAGCCTGCTGCAGGATGAGCGCCTGGTTAAGCACTTTGCGGCCCTCCAATCCTGGCATATCCACAAACTGCCCTGCAATGGCGTCTCCCGTCTCGGCCGGGCTTGTGGTGTTAATGAGGATGACACTGTAGGATTCGTACTTCTTTGGCGTAAGCAACGAATAGGCAAGTGCAAGAAGAAGCGACGTGAGAAGCACACCCAGCGCAAGGCGGCGATGGCGGAAGAGCGCTTCAGCTTTGTCACGCATAGCCATCCGGGCCTGAATGCGCGGCGATGCGGGCGGCGGCGGAACGGCCGGAGCCGTCTCCTGCGCCAACGCATGCAACGAGGGGCGAATGGGGGCGAGAGCCGTGGTCTGTGGCTCCTCCATGTCGAAGCCGATCTGGAACCCGCCCGTCACAGTGTCGAATGCAGGCCCATCGCCAAAGTCTTTTCCTGAGCCCGTGGGATCGCTCGCTGGGGTAAACGGATCGTCCATTTGAACGGCAGGTGCTCCTGCCGCAACCGGCTCATCTTCAGAAACGGCTTCCGGTTCAAATGAACCTTCCACTTCCGGTTCAATTTCGGGACTATCGAGGTCTTCGTAGACCGCATCGTACACGGCACCTTCCTGCGACGCTACGTACGTGCCGCCAAAGAAGGCATCTACACTAGGGGATGCGATTGGCTTAGGCTGAGGACGACGGGTCCCCGCCGCATCGGGAGCCAACGGTGAGGGAGAAGAAAGGGTGCGATCAGTCATGGACGGCGGTTGTGGGAATCGGACGCAAGAATACAAAGCCCGCACCGCTCCGCCCAACACCCCGATTCATACCGGATCTGCGCATCTTCTGGGACGAAGCGCCGAATTAAACATGCCAATGGGCCAAAATGCCCGTTTATCTCATCCGCCCCCTTGAACTGAGACTTTACGTTTTTGGCGCCTAAACAGGCCCATCGTAAGCCTGCGCGATGTGATTTTGGCTCGTCACCGGCCCAGTCTCTTCCCCTCTACCGTAACCCCTGGACCAATGATGTAGAGGGCTCCATCGTCAATGACGGTCTCCGTCACGTGGTACGTTGAGGCAGTCGCATCGGGCGTTGGATTCGGGCGAACCGCAAGGCCAAACACAATCAGCACGACGGCCGCAAGGAGCGCTGACCGGAAAGACACGCGCCCGTGAATCTGTCCGCCGAAGAATCTGCGCTCCGAAACGCGATGCAGCACGGAACGCGGGGCGCGGCGAAGCCGGTCGATGCGGGCGAATACAGCTTCATCAGTCGCAGGCGGCACAACGAACGTCTCCTGCCGTGAAACCAAACGGAAGGCCAGCAATACGTTGAAGTGTGCCCGGCAGGCAGCGCACATCGAGAGGTGGGCAAACAACTCGGCCTGCTCGCCCGACGGCAGTTCGCCGTCGACGTAAAGATTCAGGAGCCTCTCGAAATGGCGATCGGCACACATGGTCTTGGTACGCCTTGCCTCGGAAGACTTTTTCATGGGATCGTACCCGTCGTTCGATTCAGTCATGACACGCGCCTCAGCACCGGTTTATGATGTGGCTCTGGTTCGGAATCAGGGTTTTCGGCGTCTGGGTGGTCGCCCTCCGGCTCTACCCACGGCTGGAGAAACTGTCCCAGCTTGCGCCGTGCCTTGAACAGGCGACTCTTGACGGATGAAACCGTATTGCGTGTTACGGAGGCGATTTCGTCGTAGGAAAGGTTCTGGTACTCGCGGAGGACGAGCACCTCGCGGTATTCGGGCGACAGTTCGTTGAGAAAGCGGTTGACGAGTTCCACCTGCTCCGCTTTCATCAGCCGCGCGAAGGGTGTCTCGCCGTCAAAGACCTGAACGTCCGCGGCCGTCTCATCAAACTTCGTGTGGCGTTTGGAGCGGCGCAAATTATTCAGGCACTGGTTGCGCGCAATCGTAAACAGCCAGGACTTGAAGGACCCGACCTTCATGAGGCGCTGCCGGTTCTCGTACACGCGGACGAACGTCTCCTGCATCACATCCTGCGCTACGGCTCGGTCGAGCAGCATCTTGGCGCAGAAGGCGTACACGGGCCCCTTGTAGCGGTTGTAGAGCGCTACAAAGGCGAACTCGTCGCCTTGCTGAAAGGCCTCGATGAGCTTGTGATCTGACTGAGGCATGCGCTGCGGTTGGGACCGGATCCGCTGGTAGGACCGTTGTGGTATCGGAAAGTTGCTCTCCGAGTCAGGCGTCAGGAGGCGGGGATCAGCTGCCAGGAGGAACGGGGACGGATTTGGGGTTGGGGGTTTGGGATATCGGATATCGGATTTGGGATATCGGATTTGGGATTTGGGGTTTGGGAGATGAGGGAACTTTTTGATTTCACCCTTCACTGTTCACCCTTCCACGTGAATCTGACAGATTCTCGGCCTCTTCATCTTCTCGCCACATCTATTTTCGCTACAGCTTTACGATGCGGCACACTAAGTAGACCAGGCTACGTGAGTAATTTCGCGGGCTTTCTAAGGGGCTGTTGAAATACGTCATCCTGCCTGCGACGGCGCCTCGCTTACGGCGTAGTAATTCAACAGCCTCTTCAGCCCCAGTTGCCTCCGCACCCGGAGGAAGCGGGCACAGCCACACCCTTCGTATTCCCCAAACACTGCAAACCAACCTTCCCAGATGCGCAACACCTTGATTCGTCTGCTTCCAGCACTTGCCGTCACGGTTGGCCTAGCGATCCCCACCCTCTCGGGATGTAGCGGTTCGATGCCTGCCGTGCAGATCGACCCTACCGACCCGGACCTCATTGTCGCCGAATCATTGGGCGATACACTTACGCTGAGTGCATTCGAGGACGCTTACGTAGCAGCCGACGGAGATTGGGTAAGTGCAGCCGACGACTCGCTGGGCGCATACGAAGACTTTCTCGAACGGTACGTCAACTTCCGGCTGAAGGTCCGCCAAGCGCGGGAACTCGGCCTGGATCGGGATTCCACGATCATAGCGGAGATGGCGGAATACCGCGACCAGTTGGCGCGGCCGTATTTCACCGACCAGGCTGTTCTGGACGACATCGTTGCGGACCTGTACGAGAAGCAGCAAGAAGAACTCGATGTGAGTCACCTGCTGATCCGCGCCGACGAGAACGCGTCTCCCGAGGACACCCTCCTCGCCTTCAACCGGGTCATCGGCCTACGCGATTCCATAAACGCGGGTTCGGACTTCGAGGAACTGGCTTTCCTCCGCTCCGAGGATCCCTCCGCACGACGGAACCGGGGCAACCTGGGCTATATCACGGGTGGGCGTATGGTGCAGGGTTTCGAAGATGCAGCCTACGCAGCAGCCGTCGGCGAAATGGTAGGCCCCATCCGGACGCGCTTCGGGTACCACCTGATCAAGGTTAACGACCGCCGCCCGCGTACGGCCGAGATCCGCGCGAGCCACATTCTGATCCGCGTTCAGGGCGAGACGACGGACGACACGACTGCCGCGCGTACGACGCTGGAAGAGCTGGAAGCACGCATCGAAGCCGGCGAAGACTTTGCAACGCTGGCCCGCCAGTACTCCGACGACGTAGCCTCCGGCCGCAACGACGGCGATCTTGGCTTCTTCGGCGTGGGCCGGATGGTGCAGCCTTTTAACGACGTAGTCTTTGCACTCGAAAACCTAGGCGACATCTCGGAGATCGTGGCAACCCGCTTCGGCTTCCATCTTATTCGCCTTGAGGAGCGCAAGGAGCTACCGACGTACGAGGAAGCCCTCCCTGACCTGAAGCGCCTCGCCAACGATCTGCCTCGCACGGCGATCCGCCGCCGCCAGATCGGCGAAGAGGAACTCGAAGCCGCCGGATTCGAGTTCGACTCCAGTCTTGTAGATGCTGCCATCCGCCGGTTCGACGCCGACTCGCTCTTTCTCCAGCTTCGGAGGGACGGGTTTGGGGATCTGTCCGATGCGAGCTTTGCCACGGTCGGCGATTCGTCGTACACGTTCGATGTCTTCCGGACACACCTCACGCGGTCTGGCGTCCGCCCCGGCGCCGACCAGGTAGCGCAGTTCCACACCGAAATGGATAACTACCTTGCCGACCAGGGCTTCAACCACGCGCTGAGCTCTCTCGAAGAGCGCGATCCGGCCTTCCGCGCCCTGCTCGGGCAGTACGTGGACGGCGTCCTTCTTTTCCGAATCTCCGAGGACTCCGTGTGGACGCCTGCGGCACAGGATGTTGAAGGCCTCCGCGCATACCATACGGGCCGCGAAGACCGGTACGGCTGGCCCGAACGCCGCCGCATCCTGGCCTTCACCAGCCCCAGCGACTCGATGCTGACCCTGGTTTCCACCGACCTCGACGCCGGCCACGACGCACAGGAGATCCTGGCGCGCTACGAGGAGTCGACGCTGACCCTCCGGCTGGATACGCTTTTCATCGCCGACTCAACGAACTCACCGCTGGATGCGGCTCTTGGCCTCGAAGTGGACCAACGATCCGACATCGTGCCCGAGCGCAGCCGCCTCGCCATCTACTACCTCGACGCCATCGAGGCACCTCGCCTCAAGACGTTTGCGGAGGCCCGCGCCGAGCTCGTAACGGAGTACCAGGAAGTGCTGGAAGGCTATTGGGTAGAGCGTCTAAGGGCACAGTACCAGACAACCACCTACCCGAACCGGATTGTGGGGGCTTTCCTGGTGCCTCGAACGGGCTCCATCACCGTCACTGGTTCAGACACAACTCAAATGTCCGAGCAATAACCACTCCGTTGCGCCCGTCTTTCGACACGACGCCCACCGGACCCGCCAGATCAGCCGGGCCTATCTGGAACTCGGCGGACATTTCGTTTCGCCACTTAGGAGGCTGTTGAATTACGAATCTCTGTCGCAGGGCCGGGATGATGTCGTTCAACAGACTCCGAAGCACCAAATTCCAAATACCAGATTCCAAGCTGTCTCGTGAAGCACCCTTTGTGATTTGGAGTTTGGAAGTTGGTACTTCAAACTCACAATTCCCTACGAATCCGTTGAATCAGGTGCTCTACCGCAGGCCGAATGAGGTATTTCAACTGTGTTTTCCCGCCACCCTGTTCCGGTTCTGGCCATCCTGCTCATCGCAGGATACGGCGTAGGGTGCGGTGGTCAGGGCTCGGCCTCTTCAGGCGATTTCGCCGCGCGGGTGGGCGCCGAGTACCTGAGTGAGCAGGACGTGGCCGAAGCCCTCGACGTGCTGCCGGCGGGCCTCGACAGCTTGACGGCGCGGCAACAGGTTATCGAGCAGTGGGTACACAGTCGCCTTCTGGCGCAGGAGGCCCGGCGGCGAGGCCTTACTTCGCAGGACGACATCCGCCGCCAGCTTGCCGAAAGCGAACGGGCTGTGCTCGCGGCAGCACTGATTGACCGCTTCTTTGAGGCCAACGCCGAGGAGCCCACGGACGAAGAAATACGGATCTATTATGAGGCCAATCGCCAACAGCTAGCGCTCCGAGAGCCGTATGTGCAGATTCGCCTGCTTACTACGGACGAGGCTGCGCGCGCGCGCATGGGCCGGGTTGCCATGGTACGCGCACAGAACTCCCCATTCGCCGATTCGCTCTGGATCCTGACCACCGTGGAATTTGCATCAGACCCCGAGGGCGCGCGAGCGCTGTCGTCCCGGTACCTCCCCGAAAACCGACTGCGCGGCATCGATGAGACGATTGGGCGGCGGGGCCGCATTCTCAGAACCGGCGAGGTCAGCAGCGTCTTCGAATCCGGAGGGCACCATCATGTGCTCCAGATCGTTAACCGGGTTAGCGCCGGGGTCACACCCGAGCTCGCCTGGATACGCGAAGAACTGCGGCAACGTCTTGCCATCGAAAAGCGGAATACCATGCTGGCCCAGCAGATTCAGCAGCTAAAGAACGAAGCCGAACTAGACGGACGCCTGGAAATCCGCTAACCGAATCCTTCCCATGTATATGCCCCCCATCCAATTGAACTCCCTGCCCCGCAGCCTCCGCCGTTGTTTGGTGATGGCTCTGGCCCTGGCGCCGATCGTAGCCGGCGTGTATCCGGCCCACGCCCAGATAGCCCCAGGCACAGTCCTCGACGAGATCGTGGCCGTGATCGGTACGGAGCCCGTCCTGGCGTCTGAAGTGAACGCGGTGGCTCTATCCGTATCGCAGACCCCATTGACTTCGATTCCGGACGAACAATGGAGCCGAGCCCTGGATGAACTCGTGAATCAGAAGGTGGTGCTTGCGCGGGCGATGCGCGACACGACCATCACCGTCTCCGACGATCAGGTGAGCCGGCAACTCGACGCGCGGACGGCCTCCCTCGCGGCGCAACTCGGTGGCGAAGACGAGTTGACCGCGTACTACGGCCGCACCATTGAGGAGATCAAGGCCAGCTTCCGCGATGACGTGCGCCGGCAACTGATGGCGCAGCAGTACCAGTCGCGGCGGCTACGTGAGATCAAGATCACGCCCACAGAGGTTCAGACGTGGTTTGCCCAGATACCGGAGGAGGAAATTCCTGACGTACCGGAGTTGGTCCGTGTCGCGCACATCGTGCAGCAACCCGAGCCGGACGAGGCTGCGAATGAGGCCGCTCGCGCCCTCGCTGGAGCATTGCGGGACTCCATTCTGGCCGAACAGGCTACCATTGAAGTGTTGGCCGGCCGCCATTCCGATGACCCCGGATCGAGTGAGAACGGCGGGGCCTACATCGATTTCAACGTCGGCGACCTCGTCTCCGAGTTCGGGCTCGTCGCCTCCGCGCTCGAGCCCGGCGGCCTATCGGCGGTGTTTGAGACACAGTTTGGGTTCCACGTAATGCGCCTCAACGAGCGCCGGGGAGACGTGGTCTCGTTCAACCACATCCTCATCCGCGTGGACGACGCGGAACTCGACCCGGCGGCGGCTATTGAGAAGCTCCGCGTACTGCGCGATTCGGTAGTTACGTTGGGTAGCCAGTTCGAGGCCATCGCCAAGCACAACTCGTCGGACGCCTACTCGGCCACACAGGGCGGGTACGTGTCGGACCCTCGTACGGGCGAACGCGACCTGCGCCTCGATGCCCTCGGCCCCCTCTGGAAAGTGGTCATCGATACAATGGCGGTCGGCGACATCAGCGCGCCGGTGGAAGTCCAACTCCTCGACGGCACCCGTGCGTGGCATGTGATCCTTTTACAGCGGCGCACGCCTCCGCACCAGCTCAATCTCGAAACCGACTACGCGCTCCTGAGCCAGTACGCCTTGCAAGACAAGCGCCAGACGGAACTGGACGCATGGCTTCGAGACCTCCGCGAAACCGTTTACATAGATATTAAGTCGGAACGCTACCAGCCGCCGGGAGGCGGATCGTGACGTACGTGATTACGTGACGCGTGATTACGTGCGCCTGCTTTGCAAACTCCAAGTTCCACGCACCAAATTCCAAGACCGAGGCGCCAACCTCACATCCCAGTTCCAAATCCCAAGAGACAAATTCCAAGTAGTGCGGCAAAGGCTCCAGGCACCGAATCACAAATAGTCAGGATGACTCACCGAGTTCCAGAATCCAAGTATCAAACAAGCACCAATAAAAGAAGACGGAAAAGGGAAGGCCGACGCGCCTATTATTTTCGCTTCAGCATTCGTCGTTCAGCATTCCTCCTTCGCCTTCGCACCCCAAACATTTCCCTTTTCACTTTAACCTTTTCACTTTAACCTTTCCCGTCACACCCCCATCCCCCACCAATGGCTCTTCCCGCCTCCTCCGATCCCGCCGCAGTAGATGCTCTGCAAAACGCCTACCAGCGCCTTCGCCACGAGATCGGCAAGGTGATCGTGGGCCAGGAAGCTATTGTGGAGGGCCTGGTGGTGGCTCTGTTGGCGCGCGGCCACGTGCTGCTCGTAGGCGTGCCGGGCCTCGCGAAAACGCTCCTCATTAAAACGCTCGCACAGGCCATCCACCTCGATTTCTCGCGCATCCAGTTCACCCCAGACTTGATGCCGGGAGACATCACCGGGACCGAGATCATTGAGGAAAATCGCGACACGGGCCGGCGCGAGTTCAAGTTTGTAAAGGGGCCGCTGTTTGCGAATGTAATCCTCGCAGACGAAATCAACCGGACGCCCCCAAAGACGCAGGCTGCGCTCCTCGAAGCTATGGAAGAGCACCAGGTGACGACCGCCGGGCAGACGTACGACCTCGGCGATCCGTTCTTCGTCCTGGCCACGGAGAACCCTATTGAGCAGGAGGGGACGTACCCGCTGCCGGAGGCGCAACTCGATCGTTTCATGTTTAACCTCTGGCTCGACTACCCAAGCTTCGACGACGAGGTAAAGGTGGTGCGTAACACGGCAGGGCCGATAACCGCCTCTGCCGACGCCGTCCTCACGGCGGAAGAACTCCGGCTGTACCAGGATCTCGTCCGCCAGGTACCGGTGGCGGATGGCGTGATCGAGCACGCCGTGAACCTCGTGGCGCGAACGCGCCCCGGACGCGAGGGAGCCCCCGACTTCATCAATGCGTACCTGTCGTACGGCGCGGGGCCGCGGGCCTCGCAATACCTGATACTGGGCGCCAAGGCAAGTGCGCTGTTGGACGGGCGGCTCACGCCCCTCGCGGCCGACGTGGACGCCCTGGCCATACCGGTTCTCCGCCACCGGATCATCACCAATTTCAATGCGGAGGCCGAAGGCGTTTCGGCCGTGGACGTGATCGAGCGGCTGCTGGCTACTGTCTAGGAGCGCGGCTGGATTGTTTGGCTGGACGCGGGCGATATTGTCGCCACCGTTCCCCAAACTACGCTGTCAAATCAGACGCTGACAAGTCAGGCAGCCACCATACCATTATGGCGCATTGGTCTCACAGGTTTGCCGACATCGCCATTCTCGGCGCGGCGTTGGCCTGTTGGGGATGTCGGGGCGACCGGGAGCCCTCCGACGAACCACGTCCTCCGATAGAGGTGAACTCGACGTCCGTTCCCGAGGAGGCAGACTCCAGCGCAGCTCAGGAGGCGCCTGTGCTGTCCACAGAGGCGTCATCGCCCATCGTAGAAAATCCGGAAACCGCGGCCACTGGTAATGAATCGATAGGCCATTGCGATGTGCGTGACTCGGACAACCTCTGCATCGATTTTACTGGCTCGGGATGGACCCTAGAAGATGCCCGTTCCGAATGCGCCAACGCGCCCGGCAGTTCGTTCCGGACGGAAACGTGCCCCTCCGGCAGGCGCGTCGGAACGTGCGTCATCCACCCAAACGGAGACGTTTCCCTCGAAATGGTCCATTCGTTCTACGAGCCGATGGATCCGATTCTCGCCGAGGGCATTTGTCCGGGAAGATTTGAGGCGGAATAGCGCAATCGAGCAGACTGGTGAACCCATCATCGGGCGGGTGTCGTAGGATGCCTCAATTGCTGCGCCTCGCGAAGAGGCACTTCCTATGCGCTCCTCCTGGTTCGGGCGGCTGCTCGCCCTCTTTCTGATCGTTCCCATAGCCGAACTCGCCTTGCTGATCTGGATTGGCGGGCGTGTTGGTTTCTGGCCCACCGTTGGCCTGATTGTGCTGACCGCGCTGATAGGCTCGTGGCTGGCCCGGCGCGAGGGCTGGAACGTCTTCAACCGGCTGCAAAGCAAACTGGCGAGCGGCGGGCTCCCCGGCCGTGAACTCACCGACGGCCTCATCATCCTCGTCTCGGCGGCGCTCCTGCTCACACCTGGCATTCTTACCGATGCCGCCGGGTTTCTCGGGCTCATTCCGCCGACGCGCGCGTGGATACGCAAACGCCTTCAGGCACGTTTCCGAAACGCCATAGAAGGAGGAAATACCTCCGTGTTCGTGATGCAGCCGGCAGACCCCTTCAACCAGACCTCTTCGCCTATCGAAGACGCGGAGATCATCGAGGATGTCTAGGAGGCTGTCTGACTAAGGGGATTGTAGCGAGGCGAGTGAGGAATCGAGTACATTTTTTTCGATCTTTTGAGGCACATAGTGGGGCTACGTAACGAAAAAGATCGGAGAAATGGACCGATTTATCGCCGCCGCAGTAGATCCGTCCTTAGTCAGACAGGCTTCTAGCCACTATTTGACTAGCAGCATTGTCCGGGTTTGCACGTGCCCGTTCGTTTGGAGGCGCGCCACGTATACGCCGCTCGGCAGGCCACCGGCCGCGAACGGTGCTGCGTGGCTTCCAGCACCCAGACGGCCTTCCACAAGCACGGCAACTTCTCTACCCAGCACGTCGAATACGGCTAGCGTCACGTCCCCGGCCTCCGAGAGCACAAACGGAATCTGCGTCGACGGATTGAACGGGTTAGGATAGTTCACCCCCAGGACAGAGCCATCCGGATGTTCTCGTGCATCCTCAGCCAGACCAGTGGGAATCATGCCGGCGTACTCGGCCAGCAACAGATTCGCCTCCAGGTTCTCGTCCGCCAGCGGGATGATCTCTGCGGGATCCGGCCAGAAGGTGGGCCCGACCTCCGGCGTGAATGAAAGGATTTTAGGCTTTGTAGCCTGCTCGCCATACATCCAATCGTCCGATTCGCCGTTGACCGGGTAAAGGATGTCCGGGGCGGTGCCATATAAGAAGCCGTTCACCGCAGTCAAGGCGATAGACTGGTTGATGAACAGGGCATCATCCGGGGTATATGCTCCGCTCTCGTATCCCCAGGGGTAGATGAGCAGGCTGCCGTATGCGTGGTAATTGAAAGTCTGTGAGACGTGCCGACCACTCTCCAGCAAGTCCCGAATTGCCGATGTTTCCGGCTCGGAGAACGGGGCCGTTCCCCGATACGTGCCACTTCCAGGGTTGGGTGACGACCCTATGTCATCGTAGCCCCAGAGATAGTCGTAGTTGCGATTCATGTCAACGCCGCAGGTTCCAATGTTGGACAGCGTACAACACAATCCACCCTCCTCATTTACCCGGCAGTTCTTCCGCCAGCCTGGGTACTGGCCATCGCCGTCAAGCAACTCGTTGTAGACGTAGCCATCCGGGTTGAGAATCGGGACGAAGAACATGCGGCGAGCATCTACCAGATCCGAAACATCGCTGTTGGTAGCGTACTGCTCCAGCAAATACCACATGGTGTACAGCACCGTTGCCGGCCCCTGGGGCTCGCGGGCGTGGTGCAGGGCTGTGTAGAGCACCTCGCCCTCCTCTTCATCCACGCCGGGGTTATCGGAGATCTCCACCATCCAAATATCTCGACCCTCGACTGATTGCCCCAGCGACGTCTTGGCCGTGATCAGGTTTGGGTAGAGGCTGTGCATCTCGTCCAGAATGGCTACCAGTTCGTTGAAGTTTGGGTAGCCGAGCAAACTTCCAAAGATGTTGCCGTCTATGCGGCCACCCGCACGGGCTGCCTCTTGTTGCTCTTCGCTGAGAGGCGGACGCCCGGCGAGCGTAGCGCCGAGATCCGAATCGATGACCGTCACCTCGACGCCGGCCTCAAAAACCGCTGCGAGTTCATCTTCCGACAGGATCACTTGCACCCGCCCGTTCTCGACGCGGGCGTGGCCGAGTTGGAGGCCGTGCGCGGCAAGGCGGCCGCTCAGATCGCCGTCGGGCGGAATGGTGAGTTGCACCTCGCTGTAGCGCAGCGGCTGTGCGGAAGCAGGAACAACAAGAACGGCGGCAAGGATGGCGAGGACGACGAGTCGGAACATGAACATCGACTATGAATGCGCCCGAATGTACGCAGTCGACCGCCGAAGGATATATAGGTGAAGACGCCCGGAAGAGGCCCTACCTCGTCGGCGTGGGGATCACTACGCTCGTCGCGCAGATCTTCCTGACTCTGGGCCTCCACAAAGAGGCCACCGGCCGGGCCATGTCCATCGGCTACGTGCAGGTTGTCTTTGCTTTCATCTGGGGTGCGGTGGTCTTCGGTACGATCCCGGATATGTGGAGCATCGTCGGGGCAGGGGCGATTGTGGGGAGTGCTTTGCTGATCGCGCGGAACCGGTAAGGGCGCGATACATCGCGCCCGACCATGCCACACAGGGCGCCGTTCTTCGTCCCCGGCAAATATCCGCAGGGCATGTGGGTCGTGGACAAAGCATGCCGTGTCCCTACACGTCCAACTCCTCCACCTCCGCCGCGTGATCCATGATGAAAGCGTAGCGCGGGGCGGCGTCCTTGCCCATCAGGTCGGAGATCGTCATTTCTGTCTCCACTTTGGCGTCGTCGGGGATGGTGACGCGTAGCAGGCGGCGCTTCTCGGGGTCGAGAGTCGTTTCCTTGAGTGTCTTCGGCATCATCTCGCCCAGCCCCTTGAACCGCTGCATTTCGATGTTCGCGCGCGGGTTCTTCTTCCTGATCTGCGCCTCGATGCGCTCGCGGTCGGCGTCGTCCAGCGCCCAATGCGTTTCGTTTAGGGCATCCAAACGGAAGAGCGGCGGCTGTGCGATGTACACATACCCGCCGTCAATGAGCGGTTTTAGGTAGCGGAAGAAGAACGTCAGCAGCAGCGTGGTGATGTGGTGGCCATCGGAGTCAGCATCCATCAGGAGGATGACTTTGTGGTAGCGCAGCTTGTTGAGATCGAGATCCTCCCCTAGCCCGCAACCGAGCGCATCCACAATGTTGGAGAGTTCCTTGTTGTCGAGCACCTTCTGCTTGCCTGCTTGCTCGGCGTTGAGCACTTTTCCGCGAAGAGGAAGAATCGCCTGCGTCCGTCGGTCGCGGCCCTGTTTGGCAGAACCGCCCGCCGAGTCGCCCTCCACGATGAACAGTTCGCTCTCGGAGGGGTCGGTGGACGAGCAGTCGGCGAGCTTGCCGGGGAGGTTCAGGCGATGACTAACGGCGCTCTTCCGGCGGACTTGTTGTATCGCGGCCCGGCTCGCCTGCCGCGCCTTCGCGGCCTGAATGATCCGCGCGACGATGGACTCGGCGATGGTTGGGCGGCCGTTCAGGAACCGCTCGAACTCCACCCGGAACGCCCCGCTCACGAAGCTGCGCATCTCGGGATTGTTGAGCTTCTCTTTCGTCTGCCCCTGAAACTGCGGCTCGGTGAGGTAGAGGTTGAGGATGGCCACCATCCCCTCGCGGATGTCGTCGGCGGTGATTTCGAGCTTTTTCCGGCCGATCTCGTGCGTCTCGATGTAGTTCCGAACGGCCTTCGTCACGCCGTCCTTGAGGCCCTGCTCGTGCGTGCCGCCGTCGCGCGTGGGGATGCCGTTGACGAACGAAACGATGCGCTCCTTCGGCGCTTCGGTCCAAAGGAGGATGACTTCCATCCGGGCGCCGTCCACAATCTTCTCTTGCCGGACGATGAACGGCTCGTCTTGAATGCGCCGCGTACCCGCCTCTGAGATCAGGTGGTCCAGGTACTCGACGATGCCGCCCTCGTGGTGGAACTCTGTCTTCTCCCCTTTCGCCTCGTCCTTGAAAACGATTCTGAGCGCACCATTGAGGTACGCCTTCACGTCCAGCTCTGCCTTTATGCGCTCGGCGTCGAGGTCGATTTTATTGAAGATCTCGGTGTCGGGGCGGAAGGTGATCGTTGTACCCGTTCCGCGCACGCCGCTGCGGATTTTCTTGAGCTTCGTGATCGGCACGCCGCGCGCGAACCGCTGCTCGTACAGTGCGCCGTCGCGTTTGACCTTCGCAATCAACTCTTCAGAAAGCGCGTTCACCACCGATGCACCCACGCCGTGGAGACCGCCGGAGGTGAGGTAGTTCGATCCATCGAACTTGCCTCCGGCGTGGAGGGTCGTCAGGATGACCTCCAGCGTGGGGATTTTCTTCACCGGGTGCTTGTCGACGGGGATGCCTCGGCCGTTGTCTTCCACGGTGACGGACTGGCCGTCCTTGTGCAGCGTCACCTCAATCAGCGAGGCGTAGCCGTTCGTCGCCTCGTCCACCGCGTTATCGACGATCTCCCAAACGAGGCGGTGCAGCCCCGTCTTGCCCGTCCCGCCCATGTACATGCCCGGCCGCTTGCGGACGGGGTCGAGGCCCCCACGGAC
>JADFQN010000143.1 GCA_022561755.1 Bacteroidota bacterium | reverse complement strand
ATGGTATTGACATCCGCGAACTCAGGTTGGAGGAACTCCGGCGGCACATCGGGCTGGTCTTGCAGGATGTTTTTCTGTTCTCGGGATCGGTTGAGGAGAACATCACGCTCGGCGATCCGGAGAAGTCGCTGGAGGATGTGAAGCGGGCGGCGGAGTTGGTCGGCGCCGATGCGTTTATCAACAAGCTGCCGGAGGGCTACCAGTACGACGTCCGCGAACGGGGCCAGACGCTCTCGCACGGCCAGCGCCAGTTGATATCCTTCGTGCGCACGCTCGTCTACGATCCAACGATTCTCGTTCTCGATGAGGCAACCTCATCGGTGGATACGGAAACGGAAGAACTCGTCAAGCACGCCATCGATGTGTTGATGGAGGACCGCACGGCGCTCGTGGTGGCGCACCGCCTCTCCACGATTCAGCACGCCGATCAGATTCTGGTGCTCCACAAGGGCGTAGTCCGGGAACGCGGCAGCCATCACGAACTGCTCGCACAGGATGGTCTCTACCGGAGGCTGTACGAACTGCAGTTTGCCGCGCAAGAGAGGGCGGCGGCGTAGGAGTCTGTCGGATTTAGGATGATTCTACGGCGGCGGCGGTTAATCGGCCCATTCCCCTGATCCTTTTCGTTGCGTAGCCCCACTATGCGCCTCAAAAGATCGGGGGAATGGTCTCGATTCCCCGCTCGCCTCGTTACGAACCCGTAAGCCCGACAGACTCCTGGGGCGTACATTGTGGCAAGATCAATAACGCCATGTTGCTCGATCGCATCACCATAGACCCAGCAATTTGCCACGGCAAACCGACGGTGCGCGGATTGCGCTATCCTGTGGACACCATTCTGGATTTGCTGAGTTCAGGAATGAGCCACGAGGAAATCCTTTCCGATTATGAGGACCTCGAGCCCGACGATCTTCTGGCCGTTCTGGCCTTCGCCGCACAACTAAGCCGCGTCAAGCGGGTGCAGGCTGTGCGCTGATGAAGTTCCTGCTGGACGCTCAACTTCCTCGCAGGCTGGTCTACCGACTTCTAGGCAACAATGTGTCCTTTCCGGGACAGAAGGATCCAAATGCAAGGGCCTCTGAGGTTTCGGCCGTCTGCCGTCTGCGGTCCGCCGTCCCGTTCTGTTGAGTAGATCATTCTCTGGAACAATGGTCGATTCACCCCGTAAGTCCATCGTTCATCGTAGATCAACGATAAAACGTCATGGCTACAGCAACCGCCGAGGCCTTCACCTCGGAAACCGTCCAGTTGGCGGCGTGGGCGAAAGCCCTCGGGCACCCCGCCCGCATCGCCATCCTCCAAACCCTCGCCGAGCGGCAGACGTGCCTGTGCGGCGAAATCGTGGCGGAACTGCCCCTCGCGCAAGCCACCGTCTCCCAGCACCTCAAGGCGCTGAAGGAGGCTGGACTGATTGAGGGGCACATTGACGGGCCGCGCGTGTGCTACTGTCCGAACCGAACTGCCCTGAACCGCCTCCACGAGGTGTTTGAGGAGCTGTTCAGCGGACTCAACTGCACCTGCGCGTGTTGTAGCTGATCCATCCATCCAGGGCCTGTTAACAGGTCCTAACCTGTGAGGTTCGTTATGAACGCACAAGAAAACTGCACCTGTTGCTGCTGTCCATGTCCGGACTGCGGTGGCGGGTGCTGCGGCGACTGACGCCGACGAATAGGGCGATTCCGACCAGTTGGGATCGCCCCTATTTGGTCCATACGATATGCGCACTCCATTTCGGATGTCAATCATTCAACCGGTGGCAAGTCCGCGAATAGATACAATCCCACCCGGCAAATTCCCAAGGGCCGCCCGGCCGCGGGAATGGGCGCTGCGGTTGGAAGAAGGACTGCTATTACCGTGGATTCAACATTCTGATTGCTTGCAAGTGACTACAGCGCTTTGTATGTTGAGAAGCCTTCGGATGGCGACTGCCGTCATTTGTACAGTGCGCCTCAACTGCCCCTGCTAACCCTTCTGGAAAATGATGAAAACCTTACTCTCAAGCCCTTCCTCTTCAGCGACAGTTCTTTACGGTGCTCTGGCCGTTCTCCTGATCGCCGTTTTCGCCCTGCCGGTGCAGGCGCAGGATCTTGTTCCGCAAGTGACTTCGGCTGAGCGAGTCAACACCTCTATTCCGCTTCGCGATATGTTCCCGGTCCCCGTTCCGCCCAAGGGCTTCCCATACGTGGTCCCGCTTCACGATTACGGTGGACCTATCCTTGAAGATACCTTTGTGGATGACCCCGTCGTCGATAGGGGTTCTCAAAGCTCATGCCATCCCCCTCTTTGTATTTTCGTGGACCTAAGCTATGAAGGACAAAGCGACGACGATAATGCTTTGGTTTTAGGTTTTCGTGTTGTTCCGCCCGATACCAACGGAGATGTCGGTAAGGACCACTACGTTCAGATGGTCAACAGTATAACGGAGATATTCGATAGGGATACTGGCACCTCTCTAATGGGGCCATTTGCCTCAAACATGTTCTGGTCTGGCCTCGGTGGTGCTTGCGATACGGAAAACGATGGAGACCCCGTCGTGCTCTACGACCATTTGGCCGATAGATGGATGGTGTCACAGTTTGCAGTTCCTGGGGGAACAAACTATCTGTGCGTTGCGGTTTCCACGACGCCAGATCCAACGTTGTCATACCATCAGTACGCCTTTTCTTTCGGTAGCTCATTTCCTGACTACCCCAAATTTGGTGTGTGGCCGGACGCGTACTACGCAACCACTCGCTCCTTTGCTCCTGGCTATGTCGGTCTGCAAGCCGTGGCGTTTGAACGGCTCGAGATGTTGAATGGTAACCCCGCGCAAATGGTTGTTTTTGCTATTCCAGGCGGAACTGGGATTGACGGGTTCCTGCCCGCAGATCTTGATGGCGACCCACCCCCTGCGGGAGCCCCGGGCATCTTCGCGGGCTCGGACGACCAGACCACCACGCGACAGCTTGAGATCTGGGAATTCGCCGTTGATTGGGGTATCCCTGCCAATTCGACGTTTACCCAGCACTCGACGAGCCCATTGACGGAAGCGGCGTACAGCTACTCTAACGCAGATGTCCCGCAGCCGGCTCCCGGAGCGTTGTTGGATAGGCTCGCCCATTTCACGATGCATCGGCTTCAGTACCGCAATTTCGGGACGCACCAGACGTTGATCTCTAACCATACGGTGCAGGAATCAGGTCGCGCAGCCCCACGGTGGTACGAATTACGCGATACCGGCGGCGGTTGGGGCATCCATCAGGAGGGAACCTACGCACCTGCGGACGGCCACTATCGATGGATGGGTTCGGCTGCGATGAACGGCGTGGGGGAGATAGCTCTAGGATATTCCATCTCATCTTCCACTCTAATGCCGTCCATTTATGTTACGGCCCAGTCTCTGATCTTGAGCGGCACAGGGGTTATGGACTTACCCGAAACGGTTCTCCTCGCGGGGACAGGTGTGCAGACGGGTTCATTTGGCCGGTGGGGCGACTACAGTATGATGTCGGTCGATCCGGATAACGACGAGCAGTTCTGCTATACGCAGGAGTACTATGCCAATACAGGCTCTTTCGATTTTACTACTCGGATCGTCTGCTTCACTGTTTTTGGTATCATACCCGTCGAACTCCTGAGCCTAGATGCCACTGCCAGTGGCTCGGATTTGATTGTCAACTGGGTCACTTCATCCGAGACCAACAACTCCGGCTTCGAAGTACAGCTTCGCGGAACCGGCGAGTACGAGGCAATGGGCTTTGTAGAAGGGTCTGGCACCACGACGCTGGAACAATCCTATAGCTACACGATCTCAGACCTCGCGCCTGGAGCGTACACGGTCCGCCTCAAGCAGATCGACTTCGATGGCGCGTTCGAGTACAGTCCAGAGGTCGAGATTGAGGTGGGCGTTCCAGGCACTCACGTGCTGACGCAAGCGTATCCGAACCCATTCAACCCAATGGCTTCGTTCTCCCTCACCGTGGCGACCGCACAACATGTTGAGGTGGTTCTGTACAACGCCATCGGCCAGCAAGTCCAATCGTTGTTCAGTGGTCAGATGGAAGCAGGAGAGGCTCATGCGCTCACGATCAACGGCGCCAACCTGCCGAGTGGTCCATACTACTATCGTGTGATCGGCGAGAATTTCGCTGAGTCCGGACGCGTGACACTACTGAAATAACGCTGCTGGGCGATTCGCTCAGAAGACCGTTTTCCGGTCTCCTGCGGCAATCACATCGCTAGCTAAAGAATACCAAGGGACGGTAGAGCAATCTGCCGTCCCTCTTTGCTATCAGGCGGCGGTTTCGGCCTGAAGCCATGTGGGCACTTGGTCGCCGTCAGTCCTTACACAAAAAGCCGAGTCGTAAAATGCACGGGTAAGGAGTTGCAATGAGATACGGCAAGCTCTTTGGTGGTAAGAATTACTACGAAGTCACGATCTTCAGCATTCAGTAGATCGGACACGTTGCTCTGATCCGCCGGATTCCTTACCGGTCAGGCCGGTTGTCTATAACACTCTGCGCCGCGGAATACGCCGGTGGGTTTATCGAACGACAGGGCGGTTCTGATTTATTGGGATCGTCCATATTCGTTTACGAGCAAATGCCGCAACTCCGGCAGGTACTTCTCCGCCGAGCCCGTATTGAATGCCACCACATGGTCGCCGGATTGGATCACGCCGCGATCAATGAGTGGTTCGAGGGCTGCAAGGCACGCCGCGCCCTCCGAGCCAATCCACCAGCCCCTTGCGACAAACGTAGATCGAAGGGCATCGGCGATGGCCTCTTCCGAAACGGCCACTGCGCAGCCTTTGCTTTCGTAGACGATCTCCAGCACTTTGAAGTGGCCCACGCCGCCGGACACGTTGAGGCCGACGGCGATGGTTGATCCCGGCTCGACGGCAGTTGTATCGGAAGCACCCGATTCGAAGGCGCGAACGATGGGAGCCGTGGCCTCGCTTTGCACGCTCACCATGCGTGGGCGGTCTGGTGCAATGAGCCCGAGGGCTTCCAGTTCTTCGAAGGCCTTCCACATCCCGAGGATGCCCGTGCCGCCGCCGGTGGGGTAGAGGATGACATCTGGGAGCTTCCACGGATCGCCGGGTGATTTTGGCTCGGCGAGTTCCAGTCCCATGGTTTTCTTGCCCTCAATGCGCCACCCCGGCTCCTGGAAGGTGGCCACACTGAAGAAGCCGTCGCGCAGGTACTTCTCTTTGACGAGCGCTCCGGCCTCACGGATGGTTCCTTTGACTACATCGAGATGGACCTGCTCGGGGTAGAGCTTCGCGTAGCCGGCCACCTTGCCGAGGATCGGCATCGGTGTGTCATCCGGCATCGCAATGGCGACCTCCAATCCTGCTGCAACCGCATACGACGCCAGCGAATCACCCGCGTTTCCCTGCGTGGGCACAGCCAGTTTCTTCAGCCCTAATTTCCTCGCCATCGCCACGACCATCGCCATTCCGCGATCCTTGAAGCTCTGCGTCGGATTCGAGCCCCATCCCGGCACGGCGCGGCCCTCTTCCTTTACCGAAAGCCGGAATCCCACCTGTTTCGCAAGAGGATGATCGGAGTAATTGAGTTCCGGCGTGTGGCCTTCGCCAAGCGAGACGATGTATTGCCGGTCATCAGGATCCTCGATATCCAACGGCAGCAGTGCACCGAATCGCCACATATCGTTCCGGTCGGGGTGGTACCAGCCAAGATCCGGCAGTTCTGTCATCAGACGCTCCACATCCAGAACCATCTCCACCGGACGCCCATCGGCCGGGTCGAGGTTCATAAGTTGATCAGCGGCGTATTCGATGCCGGAGGCGAGGCCACGGAGGCAGCGGGTGTAGGACATTCAGAGCATCGCGGGTGAGAGCAAGACAATACGTCTGAAATCATGGCGGTGGTCTATCTTTTCAACCGAGTCCGACGAGCACGCACCGAGGTTGCACGAGATGCAGGACACACAACAGCGCTTCAAAAAGCGGGGCGTCGACTACGACGTCTCAGAAGTCATGTTTGGCCTGCCTCGCGAATACTATCAATCCGAGGCGATTTATCAGGAGGAGCTTGAGAAAATCTTCTACCAGCGCTGGATTCTCGCTTGCCGAGAGGAAGAAGTCCCCGAGCCGGGCGATTATCTCACCGTTCCTGTGGGGGAAGAGAGCATCATTGTGGTACGCGATGAGCAAGGGCAGATCCACGCGCACTTCAACGTCTGCCGGCATCGCGGGACGCGGATATGCATGGAAGAGAAGGGACAGTTTGCCTCCGGCTTTATTCAGTGCCCGTATCACGCATGGCGATACAAGCTAGACGGGCATCTCAAGGCCGCTCCTCTGATGAAGGATGCGCCGGGGTTCCAGAAAACAGACAACCCTTTGTTCTCGGCCCACGTGGGTCTGTGGGGTGGATTTGTGTTCATCAACCTGGCTGAGGAGCCGGCGCCCTTTGAGGATGAAATGGGCGCGTTATTCGGGAAGTTTGAAGACTGGAAGCTGCCTGAGCTTCGGATTGCCCACCAACTCAGCTATACGCTCAGCTGCAATTGGAAACTCATCTTACAGAACTATCAGGAATGCTACCATTGTCCGGGCGTGCACCCCTTGCTCTCCCGATGGACGCCCTTCCGGAGCGCGGTCCACGACTGTTTCGACGGCGCCGTGATCGGTGGCTATATGGAGATGAGCGAGCCGGGCGGCAGCATGACGATGGACGGGAAGGCCGCCGCGCCCCCCGTCTGCAATGTGTCGGGGGACGATCTGCAACGGGTCCACTATTACTCGGTTTTCCCGAGCCTCCTGCTCTCGCCCCACCCCGATTTTGTGCTCTACCATCGCATCCGTTCGGTGGCTGTCGGCCAAATCCGGAACGACTGCTTCTTCCTGCTCCATCCCGACGTGATCGGCGAGCCAAAACACATGGAACGGTTTCAGTCTGCCATCGAGTTCTGGGACATGACGAACCGGCAGGACTGGCGCGTATGCGAGCAGATGCAACTCGGCCTCACCTCACGTCGCTTCGAGCGCGGCCGCTATTCGCCGCAGGAGGATATGCTGTACGCGCTCGACAAGGAGGTGTTGAAGGCGCTGGGGCATGTGTTGCCGGAATGAGTCGGTGGATGTCGCAGCGTAGCGCGTAGTCGGTTCGTAACATCCCGCGCACCCGATTCTGCGCACCGTGAACGTCGTTTGTATCGGCGGCCGCCGGAAGGCAAGGGCACCGCGACGCCTGTCGTCGCGAAAAAGCTCCGGCGCAACCAGGGCCTCGAATCGCAGAGAGCCGGTCTCAGGCTTCGACGACAGACGTGATGACGATGGTGACGACTTCCACAGTTCCGCTCAAGACCGACACGTCGAAAGACAGTTCCGAATCGGTCGTGATCGTCAGGCCTTCCGGGGCCGCGATGACCATCGGGTAAAGGCCCGGCGCAAGGTATAGAAAGTCTACCGTGTAGATGTCGTCCTCGTCGAGGTCGGCGAAGGCGATGGAAAGCACGTCGCCGCCTTTGTCGAGTTCGGCAGAGAAGTCGGCGAGGGTGACGCCATCAGGGAGCGTCACGTCGTCGTCGAGGACGAGCGATACGCTGACCTCGCCGGTGAACGCGAGGCCGCTAGCATGGACTACGGGGTGCATCACCCACATCCCACTGTTGCCCGCCTGCCGGCCATACGACTCGGTCACATCGAAGTCGAGGAGCACGATGTTCTGGTCGCCTTCGATCTCGGCAAGTTCGTTCGGGAGCGTGATCTTGAGGCCACTGGAGGCATAGGACGGCATCTGGAGCCTCCCGTCCGCCACGACGCCCTGCTCGGCGGCGTAATCATCGGACGAGGCGTAGATGGTGGAACCGCCGTCGTCGTCTTCAACCTCGATGTAGCCGCCGCTTATGACCAGGCGAAGCTGGTGGTACCGGCCCGC
>JADFQN010000028.1 GCA_022561755.1 Bacteroidota bacterium | reverse complement strand
ACGCCAAACTCGTTCTTCCTCGCGCTTCCCCCTCCGCGACGCTGCCGCGTCGCCCTTTCTCCCATTCTCCCACACTCATTGTCTCCCGCTCCTCTAATTTTCGCTCGCCAAGCTCAGCGCACGTCAATTATGCCCGAACCCACGACCCGCCTTGCCCTCACCACAACCCAACAGCACGGCCCGCGCACGCACACGTGTGGGGAGCTTCGCCCGGAAAGCGTAGGCGCCGACGTTGTGCTGAAAGGTTGGGTGGATACGCGGCGGAACCTGGGTGGCCTCGTCTTCGCCGACCTCCGCGACCGGTACGGGCTCACGCAGATTGTTTTTGCGGAGGAGGTCAGCGCGGAAGCCTACGCCATCGCCGAGAAGCTGCGGGGCGAGGACGTAGTCTCGATAACCGGCACGGTTCGCGAGCGCGAGAACAAGAACCACACATTGCCGACGGGCCTGATCGAAGTGTTCGTCGCCGACATCGAGGTGCTCAACACGGCCGAGCCGCTGCCGTTCATGGTGAGCGCCCACGAGGAACGCCAACAGAACACGAGCGAAGATCTCCGACTCAAATATCGCTACCTCGACCTGCGCAGGCCGGCCCTCCAGCAAAACATCCTCCTGCGCCACAGGCTGTACCAGGCTACGCGGCGGTACATGGACACGCAGGATTTTGTAGAGGTGGAGACGCCCATCCTCATGAAATCGACGCCGGAGGGCGCGCGGGATTACCTGGTGCCCTCGCGCGTGCATCCGGGCAAGTTTTACGCGTTGCCACAGAGCCCTCAGACGTACAAGCAGCTTCTGATGATCGCGGGGCTGGACCGCTACTTCCAGATCGTGAAGTGCTTCCGCGACGAAGACCTCCGCGCCGACCGCCAGCCGGAGTTCACCCAGATCGACGTGGAGATGACCTTCGCCACCGAGGAGCTGATTTACGAGATGGTGGAGGGGCTGATGGCGTCGATCTGGAAGGACACGCGCGGCATCGAGATCGGCACCCCGTTCCCTCGGATGCCTCACGCCGAAGCCATCCGTCGCTTCGGGTCGGACAAGCCGGACCTGCGCTTCGGGATGGAACTGGTGGATGTCTCGGAGACGCTGCACGGCTCCGGCTTCCGCGTCTTCGACTCCACTTTTGAGAGCGGCGGCGCCGTCGTGGCCATCCGCGTGGAAGGTCAGGGCGACCTCGGGCGCGGCAAGCTGGACAAGCTCACGAAGCAGATCGTCCTGAAGCGCATCGGCGCGCCGGGGCTCTTCTACGTTAAGCTGCCGGCAGATGGAAGTGATTTTACGGCATCCGTTAAAGAAGAGGTACTGCCTCGCTCGTTCGTGCAGAAGGTGATCGAAGCTACAGGGGCAAAGGCCGGCGATCTCGTGCTGATGCTCGCCGGCCCGCAGCCGAAGGTGTTCGAGCAGATGGGCACGCTCCGCCTCCACATGGCAAACGAGACCGGATTGATTCCCGGGGGCAATGACGGCCCGTGGAAGTTCCTCTGGGTGACGGAGTTCCCGCTGTTCGAATACGATGAGGAGGACGGCCGTTTCTACGCGACGCATCACCCGTTCACCTCGCCCGAGCCGGAAGACCTCCCTCTCCTCGAAAACGATCCGGGAGCCGCTCGCGCACGCGCGTACGACCTCGTCCTGAACGGCGCGGAGATCGGCGGCGGCTCCATCCGCATCCACCAGCGTGACGTGCAGAGCCAGATGTTCCGCCACCTCGGCATCGGCGAGGCAGAAGCGGAAGAACGCTTCGGCTTCCTCCTCAACGCCTTCCGCTACGGCGCGCCGCCGCACGGCGGCATCGCCCTCGGGTTGGACCGCCTCGTGATGCTTCTCACCGGGGCCTCTTCCCTCCGCGACGTGATTGCCTTTCCGAAGACGCAGTCCGCCACCGAGCCGATGTCGAATACCCCGGATGTGGTGAATGACGAGCAACTAGAGGAGTTGCATATTCGGACGGTGGTGTCGGAAGGCGACGACGCCTAGTAACAGTCATGAAGACCAAACGGCCTCACTCCAAACCCATCCTCGTAACTGGAGCTCATAGGTCCGGCACGACATGGGTGGGTACAATCCTGGCCGAGGCAAGAGGTGTGGGAATCATCCACGATCCCACAAACCCAGCGATTCAGCGAGCAGGCGTCTGTGCCGCCCATTTCTCTCGCTATTTCACGTGCATCACCACAGAGAACGAAGACATCTATGTAGATGCGTTTCGGAGCATGCTCCAGTTTGATTTTCAGTATTCGTCGGCGCTCAAGGCCATCCGGACGCCCAAAGATGTCGCAAAAGTTGTTCGAGACGCTTGGGTGGTTCGGAAGGCCGGAAAGGACGTCCGGTGCGCACTTGTAAAGGACGCAACCGCGCTTTTCACTGCTGAGTGGTTCGCGCACCGGTTTGATGCAAAAATCGTGATCATGGTGCGGCACCCCTTGGCGTTCGCCGGAAGCCTGAAACGTATGAATTGGCTTGCCGACTTCCGCGATTTCCTCGACCAACCCCTGCTGATGCGCGATCATCTCGGACCGTTTGAGGAGGAACTACAGGATGCCGTAGCGCAACCGCCCGATCTGATTGGGCAGGCAATCCTCCTCTGGCGGATGTTATACTATTCAATTGATCGATACCGAAAGGCACATCCTGAATGGTCGGTGGTACGTCACGAAGACATCTCTGCAGACCCCGTCGGACGGTTCCGCGAATTATATGGCGTGCTAGGTCTTGACTACACGACGGAAATTGAGCAGACCATTATCGCTTCCTCTTCAAAGGGCACGGTCACTGTGGATGATCAGAGGCCGCACGTTCTCCAGCGGGACAGCATGGCGAACATCAAGGCCTGGAAGAAGCGGCTCTCGGAGGAAGAAGTTGCTCGCATTCGCGAAGGCACCCGAGATGTCGCACCGCTATTCTACTCGGATGCCGACTGGTAGCCGGCCGCCTGAACTGTCGGCAGGTCGGAACCGTTGTATTCAGCGCGCCTTCCGCGAATACCGTGACTTGTCTTTGAGCCTCAGCTTCCAGGAGCCTGTTGTGTTGGCCATGCTTCGGAACCGCACACGACGCACAGCTTACCTTGCGGTATGCCCCGCCCACTCGTCGATGCTACTCCTCTCTCTGCCGCTGACCGTGCCCTGTTCGGGCGCGTCAAGGCAGCAGTGCTAACTGTGGAACCCGGGGCCGAGGTGATCCTCTATGGCTCCCGAGCCCGCGGCGACGCGCACGCGGAGTCCGACTGGGATCTGCTCGTGCTGGTGGATGGTAACGTTGACTTGGCAAGACAAGGGCGCGTGACCGAAGCATTGCTTGACCTCGAATTATAGACGGGACAAGTGTTGGTTCCCTCACTCTACGACCGCGAAGTATGGAATACAGGTCTTCCTCGAATCACACCCTTTCATGCCAACGTCACGCGTGAGGGGTATCCGCTATGACGGATCGGCATCGGTTGGCAAACCGGAGATTGGAACGGGCGGAAACCGCCATGGCCGCCGCATGAACTTTGGCCGAGGCTCCACATTGGGGAACCTGTTTGAACAGGCTGTACTACGCTTGTTTCTATTCTGCTGGGGCTATACGAGACTTATCGCCCAAAACACATAGCGGCATGCGTTCACTGCTCGGCCAGCATTTTGCAGAACCGGGCCTTCTGGCAAGAGAACACATGGATTTCTACAACAGGCTCTTCAACACTCGCCAACGCGCCGATTACGAGGATTTCGTCGAGGTAGATGAATCCGTGCACCCATGGATTGCGCAGGCCGAGGCTTTTGTGGCGGCGTGCGCGGCGCTCGTGGAGACTGAACAGGAGTAAGTACTCCGCACGGTGGCATCGGGCTCGGTCTGGACCCGCTCGTGATGCTCCTTACCGGCGCATCATCCCTCCGCGATGTGATCGCCTTCCCCAAGACGCAGTCCGCGACCGAGCCGATGTCGAATACACCGGATGTGGTGGATGACGTGCAACTACGGGAGCTGCATATCCGGGCGGTTGTGCCGGAAAAAGAAGGCGCTTAGCGCATAAGGCTCACCCGCTGTGTCTCCTTCTGCCCCCCAGCATCAAGGATGATCACATACACGCCAACCGGTAACTCAGAAGCATCAAACACAGCCGTGTGCAAGCCGGCGGACTGGTCTCTATCAGACAGCAGGGCTACTTCTCTCCCGAGGAGATCGTAGACAGCAAGTCGAACACCGACCGATTTACTCAGGGAGTATCGAATGGTCGCTTCTTCTGTGAAAGGATTGGGATAGACACCATCAAGCATCGGACGTCTCGGCGACACTTCCGGTTCATTAACTACGGGAATCGGATCAAAAAGGAGAACCGTCAGGGTACCGTCCAGGTCGATACCGGCGACGTAACTGTTCGGCGACGCTGTCGTGATGCCCCGGCTGCCCTGGAATTCCGCCGCGTCGTTGGCCGGGAAGGTGTCGTAGGCGATGAGCGTGGCGGGGGCAGACGGGTCGGACACATCGACGACGACCATGCCTGCGGTCCAGTGAGCAATGAAAAGGTGATCCCCTTGCACCCGGACGTTGTGCGTCAGTGGACCGGGCCCGACGTAGGAACCCACCAGCATCGGATCGGTCGGATCGCTAATGTCCCAAAGACGCACCGGCTGGTCCACCGCTTCAAAGCTCGTGACGACGTGGGAGCCATCTTCGAAGGGTACGGCGTTGTGCACATATCCACTACCAGGTACGGAAAAGCGGCTCAAAAGACTGGGCTGGTCCGCATCGGTCACGTCCCAGATGGAAAATGACTCACTAACGCTCTCGGCGACGTAGAGACGACCGTCCTGTATGGCCAAGTCGTGCGCCCCGGCGATGTCGAGAAAAGCGACTTCGAACGGTGCGAGCGGGTCAGAAACATCCACGATGCGCACATCATTTATGCCCGGACCGATCAGGTAAAGGAGACCGGTCGCCGGGTCGGCCGCGAGATTGTGCGAAGTGACGAGCCCGGACGGTGCGTATGTATTCACAAGCTCAACCGCTCTCGGCAGCCCACTCAGGTCGATAATCTGCAGGCCCTCGTTCGTGCCCGTGCACCCTGAGACAACGTAGGCCGTGGTGCCCACGGTCTTGATGTCGCGGTGGTAGAACAAGTCGCCGTCCTGTGGCCCAGGCACCATCGCCACGGCAGTGAGATCGGGGAGCCGTACGACGGCCATGCCTTCGTAGACGCCCACAAGCACGTACTCAGTGCTGTCCGGGGCAATGTAGTCCCACACGTCGGCCCCGCCGACATCGGCCGGTGGGCCGCCCTCAAACGAAACCGTACCGACCAGGTCGAGCGTCTGGGCGTGGACAACCGGTATAACTAACAGCGCCAAAAGAACGGCGAGCACACGTAGCATGGCGGACCTCCATAGGATTCAAAGAACATACGAGTGCCAGCCCCACATTCAACGAACTAGGCTCCATCCGGTGCTCCTCTACGGCGAATCCTCCCTACGCGGATGTCATTGCCTTCCCCAGGACGCAAGCCGCCACCGAACCGATGTCGGATACGCCGGATGTTGTGGATGACGAGCAACAAGGAGTTGCACATCCGGACCGGGATGCCGGAGTCAGAAGACGCCTGAGTGCTACCTCACGTATCATCCGCATTGAACTTCAGAACCGTAAGCTGCCCGCTAATGTCGCTGCCGTAGACGTAGCCGCCGGGAGAGGGAACGGTTGCGCCCCAGGTTCCGCGGAAACCGGGTTCATCGTCGTCGGGCGTCGTGTCGTACTGAGCAACCTGGACCGGATGGGCCGGATCAGAAATATCCACCACGATGATGCCGCCGGTGTAGTGCGCAAAGAAAGCGTAGCGCCCCTGAATATGCACGTTGTGGGCGAGGCGGTTCTCGCCGAGCCATTCGCCCACCAGCTCGATGTTTTTGGGATCGGAAATGTCCCACACCTTTACCGTCTTGTCGGTCGTCTCCTCGGTAGTGATGAGATAGTTGTCATCGTCCGAGGGCCAGATGTTGTGGACGTAGCCGCCGTCGGGAATGGGGACGCGAACGAGCATCTCAGGATTAGATTTGTCGGAGACATCCCAGACTGAGAACGTAGGATTCCTTCCTTCTGCCACGTACAGCACATCACCTCGGGCGTGAATGTCGTGGACATCCGGCAGCTCGAAGGAGCCGACGTTGTGCGGGTTCTCCGGATCGGAAACATCCACAATCACGATTCCGCTGTTCGCCGAGTTGAGCACGTACAGGTAGCCCGTCTCCCTATCCACGTCGAGGTTGTGGGAGGACACGATTCCTTCCGTGTGGACAGCGACCAACTCGACCGATTCAGGCAAACCGCTCAGGTCGATAATCTGCAAGCCCTCGTTGGTACCCAGGTTCTCGGAAACGGTATACGCGTAGTGTCCGCGAACGACGACGTCGCGGTGGTACCACGTGTCGTCTTCTTCGGGGCCGGCAATGTGCGCCACGACTTCCATCGACGGAATCTGAACGACGGCGAAGCCATCGAGCACACCCATCAGCGCGTACTCCGTACCGTCCGGAGCGGTATACCCCCACACGTCGGAGCCGCCGGTTCGGTTGTCTTCACCGACGAGGGTAGTGGGAAACTGGAGCGTATCGACTAGTTCCAGGTTTTGCGCGTTTGCGAAGGGGCCAAGCAGAAAGAGGCTCGCGAGCAGGAGGGGAAGGCGGCGCATAGGAGTAGTTGGTCAGTTGAATCGATGAACGTACAACATAAGGAGATGATTGCACAATGCTGCAGCCGGTTCGTTTTTCGCTACGCCTCCACACGCATTGGTTGACTCACCTATTGAAATCGGCCTAGTTTTAACGTTCTGAGAGCATTGCTCTGACTCCGTAGCTCAGTTGGTAGAGCAACTGGCTTTTAACCAGTGGGCCGTAGGTTCGAGTCCTACCGGAGTCACGCTAGCCTGAGCAACCATTCAGGTAATCCTACCTCGCGCGGGCCGACGCCGCGAACACTCCGCGTTCGCCCTACCGGAGTCACGCTAGCCTGAGCAACCATTCAGGTAATCCTACCTCGCGCGGGCCGACGCCGCGAACACTCCGCGTTCGCCCTACCGGAGTCACGCTAGGCTGAGCAACCATGCAGGTAATCCGACCTCGCGCAGGCCCACGCAGCGAATACTGCGCGTTCGCCCTACCGGAGTCACGAAGTAATAGCCCTGACTACGCGCAGGCCAACACCGCGCGTTCGACCCACCGGAGTCACTGTTCTTGAAAATATTTCCCTGCCCGGGTGGTGAAATTGGTAGACACGCCATCTTGAGGGGGTGGTGCGAGAAATCGCGTGCTGGTTCGATTCCAGTCCCGGGCACAAGGACGACGGCGGTTGAGGTGCGTTGCACTCGGAAAACGTCCTTTCCTCGGCTAATGTGTGGATTCTGAATCGGTGGACATTGGGCTCCAGCCAAACACTACCGAGTTTCCTGATGAACCACACGAAATTCATCGATGACGCCGACGCCCGGTTCAATCGCGCGTCCGATTAGTTCGTCATCAGAAAGTGAAACTTCCACGATATGATAGGCAGAGACCGCCCGCGCATTGAGCGAGCTTGAGTCTAGTCCCAGCAAGGGTGCGCCGCCACCTCCAGTGGTGACATAAATCGGCCCAGAGGGATTGACGTAATAGGGATCCTGCTCTTCGTCGACGGGGTGGTTTTGCAGGATCGGAAACGTACGTTCGTAAGAATGCGAGTGGCCAGAAAACACAATATCCACGCCAAAGAGCTCGAATAGTGGAGCTAGATTCCGGCGTACCGACAAATCGGCCAGGTCAACCCGAGTGCCGTCTATGATTATGAAACCGGCGGTGTAGGGAGGGTTATGGAAGAATACAAATTTCCAGGGTTTCGTGGTCGTCGCCATGTCCCGTTCGAGCCATGTACGCTGAGCACTGCCAGGCGCAGTCGACAGGTTTGTGGCTAGTGCGACGAAATGTGCTTGGCCGTAGTCAAAGGAATAGTAGAGCTCGGTACCATCTAAGTTATTTGCAGGTAGATAGAAGTTGTTCAAAAACGGGGCGCCACTATCAGTAACCAAATCGTGGTTTCCAATGCTCATATACATGACGTTCGTGGCCAGGAACCGAGCATACGGATAGAAGAAATACGAGTCATAAAGGTGTTCCTCACCGTAAAAATAGATCACGTCTCCTGTATGCAGGCCGAATGATGCGGCGGATGCGTTAATTAGATCGGCGACCTTAAACATCTCTACACTTCCAAATCCGCTGTCACCCACGACGAGGAAGCTGAAATTGGTGAGATTGGACTGTTGATTCGTATGGAAGCGAGTAATCTGACTGAGCGGGCGACCACCATCGAGCACCCTGTAATAATAGTACGTGCTTGACTGAAGTCCGGTAAGAGACAAAGAATGCCTAGTTCCGAGTTCGCTGCTTGCAATCCTTGTTCCCAGAGAATCGGTCAATCCGAATTCCACAGCCCCTTGGGTATTTGAAATGGTCTCCCAGACTACAAGGATTGATTCCGTGCCTCCTAGTTGCACGTAGGGGCCGCGTTTCAAATCCGAACTCAAGCCAAGTGGACTGGAGGGAAGTGGACTGGAGGGAAGGGTGTTGGAATCGCATCCGGCCAATAGAATGATGACGAAGAGAAACAGGATCGTCCGCTGTATTCTCCAGCGCTGGTCGAGCCGGCTTACATTGAATTTCTTACGTGGGGCACAGAACATTGCTTGGAGTTTACATGGTCCGGTGTTGTAGGCTTCCCTGATATTGGCCCACTCGAAAATACAGCTCAACGACGAAGAAGAGGGAACGCTGATACTACGGGGTGTGGCCAGCGTCAGGCACTGGTCAGGCGAGCCAGAAGTATACTGGCTAGGTATACGACGACTATTGATGTGCGAGAAATCGCGTGCTGGTTCGATTCCAGTCCCGGGCACTGAAGCCGCCTGATCGTTTGATCGGGCAGCTTTTTAGCTGCGATCTGCGTAGGGGCGAGATGTATCTCGCCCAGGAATGACGCCATCGCCTAACAGCGCGAGATGTATCTCGCCCCTACTGACGTGATGTGTCAGAGGCACGCCCTATGTTGAGGAGCATCCTTCCCACTCACCATGGATACAACCATTCCCCTCCAGCGGCGCGGACGCGGAGCATCCGAAAACCCTGCCAATCGGTTCGATCGGCTCAGTGTGGAAATCGATCCCGGCGAGCTTGAGGAGGACGAACGCCGGAGCATTGAGACAAAGTTCTTCCGGGATGCGACACGGAATATCCTCTCCGAAAACGACAGCCCGGACATCCCTTTTCGCTTCGGGCTGAACCCCTACCGGGGCTGCGAGCACGGCTGCATCTACTGCTACGCGAGGCCGACCCATGAGTATCTCGGGTTCTCCGCCGGCCTCGACTTCGAGACCAAGATCGTCGTCAAGCACGATGCGCCGAAGCTGCTTTCTGCGGTCTTCCAAAAGCCCTCGTGGAAACCGCAGATGATCGCGCTATCCGGCAATACGGACTGCTACCAGCCCATCGAGCGCAAACTGAAGATCACGCGCGGCTGCCTGGAAATCTTTCTAAAACACCGCAACCCGGTCGGCATCATCACCAAAAACGCGCTGGTCACGCGGGATATAGACATCCTGCAGGAGATGGCGACGTTCAACATCGTGCGCGTGATGCTATCCGTCACCTCGCTGCGCGACGAGATCACGGGCAAGATGGAGCCCCGCACCTCGCGGCCGGCCGCGCGCCTGAAGGCCATCGAGAAGCTCTCCTTGGCCGGTATTCCGGTGGGCGTGAACGTGGCGCCGATCATCCCCGGCTTGACGGACGAGGAAATTCCGGAGATTCTCAAGGCTGCCGCCGAGCACGGAGCGCTTTCGGCAGGTTACACAGTTGTTCGTTTCCCGGGAGCAGTAGAGCAGTTATTCACGGCATGGCTCAAGCGCACCTTCCCCGACCGCGCCGACAAGGTGCTCAACAGAATCCGAGCGCTTCGCGGGGGCAGGCTCGTCGAGAATCGTTTCTACAAACGGATGCAGACAGAAGGCGAGTGGGGTGATGTGCTCAGGCAGGTCTTCCGGGCTGCTCGCGCGAAATACGGACTCGACCAAAAGCGCCTGCCGATCTCCACGCGCCATTTCCGGCACCTCTCGGGCGGGCAGATGGATTTGTTTTGAGGGTTGCAGATTGGAATGTTGCAGATTGGAAGGTTGCATATTTCAGGTTTGAAGGCTGAGGTTCTGGCTTCGTACTTCGGATCTGTTGTCAACGGTTCCTGTTTCCTGACCCATGAAGTCTGTCCTCAGTCTTCCATACTCCATATTCCTTTCTCCCACCCTCCCTTTCACCGTTCCGAGTGCAGCTAACCCACTAACACTTTCACCCGCTCAGCGAGCCATCGATACGTATCGAACTGGGCGCGAGAACCTGTTGGCTCCGATGGCCGATAGTAGGCGTTGGATTGATTTGCATCCAGCACACGCGCCTTCGTGTCGTCGGCCCACTGAAGGTCGAGGATGTGTTTGATCTCCTCGCGGAGGGCCTCGTCGTAGATCGGGAAGGCCACCTCGATACGGCGGCTGAGGTTGCGCTTCATCCAGTCGGCGGAGGCCAGGTAGAGCACCTCCTCGCCTCCGTTGGCAAAATGGAATACACGAGCGTGCTCCAGAAAGCGATCCACGATGCTGCGGGCCTCGATGTTCTCGCTCCACCCCTCCACGCCCGTCACAGCCCGGAAAATGCCCCGAACCATCATGCGAATCTCCACGCCCGCCTGCGAGGCCTCGTAGACTTTCCCGATAATCTCCTCGTCCTCCAGCGCGTTGAGCTTGAGGAATATCGCGCCGCCACGCCCAGTTTTCGCGTGCTCGATTTCGCGATCAATGAGAGCCGTGATGCCGCTGCGCAGCGTAAACGGCGCTACCATCAGATGCTCGAACGACGGGTCTTCAATCTCCCCGGTAAGGAATCCAAACACCTTCCGGGCCTCCGTCGTCAGGCGGACGTCGGCCGTCAGCAGGGCATGATCTGCATAGATAAGGGCCGTTTTCTCGTTGAAGTTGCCGGTGCCGAGGTAGGCGTAGTCGCGCAACTCGCCGTCCTCGCGCCGGGCCACCAGCGCCAGCTTGCTGTGGACTTTCAGGCCGGGCATCGAATAGCCCACTTTCACACCGGCCTCCTCCATGCGCTCCGCCCACTCCAGGTTGTTCTCCTCGTCGAAGCGGGCCGTCACCTCTACGAAAGCCGTCGCCTTTTTTCCGGCTTCAGCCGCCTTGATCAGCGCCTGAACAACCGCCGAATCCTTCGCAACACGGTAGAGTGTCGCCGCGACTTCCTCTACAGCCGGATCGGATGCGGCCTCCTCAAAAAAGCGGACGATGGTATCGTACTGCTGATACGGGAAATGCAGCAGGCGATCTCGTTCGCGAATGGCATCCAGCAACGACTCGGCCTCGTGCAGTTCGGGGTGAGGCAGTGGCGGCATCGGCGGGTAGGACAGCGCAGGGTCGTCCGGCCTCGGCAGCGTCCACAGGTCGGAGAGGTTGTGGTAGCGCCCGCCGCCTACGAGGTCTTCGTCCTCAAGCTCCAGTGCTTCCTGTAGGCGTAGGAGAAGCCCATGGGGCATCCTCAAATCAAACAGAAACCTGCTTGGAATACCCTGATCCCGCCTTTTTATGGCTTTTCGGATGTTCTCGACAAGGTCGCCCTCGAACTCGTCTTCTAGTTGCAAATCGGCGTCGCGCGTGAGCTTGACGGCGAACGCCTCACCAACCTCCTGGCCGTGAAACAAGTCCGGAAGGCTGCGCCGTACTACATCATCCAGGAACAGAATGAGTCGCCCATCGGCCGAGGACACCTCCACGAAACGAGGAAGTGAGGAGGGCACAGCCACGAGCGCGCACGCCGAATCGCCCCGAAAACCGGCGCCTCTCTGCCAGAGCTCTACGGCGAGGTACAAGCGGCCGTTCTCGAGAAAGGGAGCAGGGCCTTCCCCCAACAAAACCGGCGATAGGAGCGCATGCACCTCTTCGCGAATGAACGAATCCAGGTGCGCCTGCTCGTTGGGGGAGAGTGCGCGGCCGTCGCTGAGGCGGACGCCGTGTTCGGCCAGCGCCGGCACGATCTCCTCCCGGAAAATTAGCCCAAACGTCTCCTGGTGGTCGAGAACGATCTCGTGGATGTCGTCGAGTAGTTGCTCCAGATCGAAGGCGAGCGCCTGGCGCTGTTTCTTTTTGAGCCGCAAGAGCGCCCGCAAGCCGGCCACGCGGACACGAAAGAACTCGTCGAGGTTGGACGAAAAGATGGCCAGGAAGTTGATCCGCTCGTTGAGTGGAACGGCCGGATCGGCAGCCTCCTGCAATACCCGGCCGTTGAACGCCAGCCACGATAACTCGCGGTTGTAGAGGGGCGGCGTGTCGATCATTCCGGGAAATGTTGAAGGTCCGTGAAGCTAATGAGGAAGCCCCGAAAAACTTGCGTACTCCCCCCTTCGTTCGCATCTTCATTTTCTTTACAGCCCGTTGTCCATGCCTGCCTATCGCCTGAACGAACCCATTGTGGCCTGCCGGATCCTGGACGGCGAGGCCGTTTTGATGAGCTTTGAAACCAGTTGACTCATCGCATCGAGCACGATCCTACTGTCTTTGAAGCTGAGCTGGATTCACACCGACAACATCGGCATCCGCGAACGAGGTCTGCGAGCCGGCTATTTGGATGCGATCCGCGCAACCCCTGCAAGACGCTGCGCATCATCTCAAGTAGATTGAACGATGCGACTGGTCACCACATTTAGCAAGCACCTGCGCAGCCGCCGGAAGCTGGTGGCCGTCAGCCTTACGGGCGCCGCCGTACAGGCGATGCTCCTGCTTGCGATCCCACTCCTCGTTCGGTACTTGTTTGTCGACGTAGTACCGAAAAGAGAGGTGGCGCCACTTTTTCTGGCGGGCGGACTGATTGCCGTACTCTACCTGTCGCAGACGGGTGTTGCGGTCTGGGCGCGTGTAGCTATCCTCCGTCAGGTTAAACGGGCCACTACGCGGTTTCGGCGTGAACTGCTGGATCGGCTGTACGGACTCTCGCGCGGCGCCGTGCAAGCGGAGGATCGCGGGAACTTGCACGCCATGATTGTCCACGACACCGAACGCGTGGACAAACTTGTCAACACGGTTCTGGCGGAGCAACTTCCGGCCGCGCTCGTCACAACGCTGCTGTGCATCGTCCTCGCGGTCATCGACCTTCGTCTGCTCGCCCTTCTTGCCGTTCTGGCGCTTCCGGGCTGGATGATTTTGCGTTTTACGCTGAAAGACAAAACGATGGCGTACGTGGCCGAGTACCACGTTCGGTTCGAGCGATTCAGCAGGGAGGCGTACCGCGCCCTGGAGCTCATGGACCTGACCCGCCTCCACGCCGCCGAGCCGCTGGAGCGGAGACGACAGAATGAAGCGATGGAGGGGTACCACGACTCGGTGGAGCGCATGGTGACATCCGTGACCACCTACAGCGCCTTGCAGCAGTCTATTGTTGCCATCGCCGGCGTGCTGGTGCTCGTAGCGGGCGGCGCTTTAATCGCAGAAGACGCGCTCTCCACCGGCGACCTGATTGCGTTCTTCGTGGGCGTGATGATGCTCCGCAACGCGACACGCACGCTGGCGTCCGGCTATGGGTTCTGGCTGGAGGGCCGGGCTGCCTTTGCGCGCATCAGGTACTTGCTGTTGCTGGACATGCCCCGCCCCTATTCCGACGACGGCATGGAACCCAAGGCCGAAACGCTGGCTCTCGAGAATGTCTCCTTCGGCTACAACAGCAAGCGTGTGTTGGAGGGCGTTGATCTCACGATTGCGGCAGGTGAAACCGTGGCCGTAACCGGGGCGAACGGCTCGGGGAAAACCTCCATTCTCTACCTCTTACTCGGTCTGTATGCGCCTCAAACCGGGCGGCTTCTGGCAGACGGTACACCTTATTCTTCTATCTCCATTTCATCATTGAGACGGCACATCGGCGTCGTTACGCAGGATCCGGTGCTGTTTGCGGGAACGATCGCCGAGAACATCGCCTACACGGATATCGACGCCGACGCAGCAGCCATCGAGGCGGCTGCCCGCAACGCGTTGGCGCACGATTTCATTGCAGACCTCCCGAATGGCTACGAAACCAGAGTGGGAGAGAGCGGGGTGTTCCTCTCCGGAGGCCAACGGCAGCGGATCACGCTCGCCCGAGCCCTTCTCAAACGCCCCCGCCTTCTGATCCTCGATGAGCCGAGCAACCACCTCGATCCCGAAACGACCGCGTACCTCATCGATCATCTTGCCGCGTTGCCCGAGCGGCCCGGCATCCTCGTAATTACGCACGACCCCCACGTGGCCGAGCAGGCCGATCGCATCTATCATCTTCAGGATGGCCGACTCATTTCTACCGCCAATGTACTGGCAACCACTTCGTAGCGAAGGCTGGCCCACTCCGCAGTTCATCCAACTCTTGCACGCTGCGGCAGAAATAAACGGGCACCCATACGTCCGGGCGCAAACCTACGTTGGCTGGCTTCACGAGCTACCTCCTCCGCTTTTACGAGTACGCGTGGGATCTGCCGGGCCGCGCCCACGTCCCGCTGGCCCTGGCCAGGAAAACACCCCGCTACTTGCGAAGAAGGAAGGTGGAGCAACAACTCGCTACGCCTCTTCCGCCTCATCACCCTCCAGAGGAACCGATGGAAGTTCGAGCGTGAACGTGGTCCCCTCGCCGTCCACGGTCTCCACCTCCATTTTTCCGCCGTGGCCGGCCGTTACAATGTCGTAGGCCAGAGATAAGCCGAGGCCGGTGCCCTCTCCGGAGGGCTTTGTGGTGAAGAACGGCTCGAAGATGCGCTCACGAAACTCATCCGGGATGCCCGTGCCGTTGTCGGCGATGGTGATGGTTGCGCCGTCGGGCGTGCGACGGGTGGCCACACGAACACGAGGCGCATATCCGTCTTGCTCGGCAAGCTCGCGCGCACGCACGGCGTCAAAAGCGTTGTCCATCAGGTTGAGGAGCACGCGCCCTATCTCTTCCGGCACGACCGGTATCGGCTCCAATTCCTCGTCGAAATCGCGGTCGATATCAACGTTGAAGCCAATGTGCCGTGCCCGCATCCCGTGGTACGCCAGCCCGACGTACTCCTCCGCCAACCGGTTCAGATCAACCGGCCGCCGATCTCCGGGTGTGGTCCGTGAGTGCGCCAACATGCTCCGCACAATTCCATCTGCGCGCTTGCCGTGCTCGGCGACTTTCTCTGTGTTGGCGCGCAGGTCGCTGAGTACATCCTGCACGTCCGCGAGCGTTTCGCCGGTGGGCCTGTCGGGGTCGGCTTCAAGCTCTTCCAACAGCTCGTCCAGCAACTCCTGTGACAACTGCGAGAAGTTGTTGACGAAGTTGAGGGGATTCTTGATCTCGTGCGCAATGCCGGCCGTCAACTGCCCAAGCGACGCAAGTTTCTCCTTCTGAACCAACTGGTCCTGCATCCGGCGGCCTCTCGCAAGGGCATTCTGAAGCGCCTCGGAACGCACCGAGAGTCGCTCCTTCAATCGCCCAACGCGCCGGAGCGACCGGTATTGTTCGTAGCGGCTTGCGTAGAGCGACGCGCTCATGCTCGTGCAGAGGAACGTGACGAGGCCGAAGTAAATCAGCCGGGAAACAGGCACACCCGCTGCCAGCGAATTGATGAGCGCTGTGGGCGCCGACGCGTAGTAGGCGTAGAGCCCCGCGATGGCAATGCACAGCAGCCCTGTCTGCCACGGCGTAAACGGCACGGTGCCCACGGTAAGGAGCATGATGAGTGTAAGCCATCCGGCCGTAAAGGTGAAGTCGCCCCGCGAAACATCCTCCAGAATCATGCCTAGTGCCGCCACGATCAGGAACAAGCTCATCAGAATGCGCCCAGGCCGAACACGCGGCCGGACTCGGGCAAGAACGAGCACAGCAATGCTCATACAACCAATGAGCACCTTGTTCCAGATGACCACGTTAGCGCCCGGAACCATATCGGAGAACGTCCACTCAAAACGCCTTCCTGCCAGAAGATGCGCCAACAGGTAGATGGAGATGCCCAGGAGGCCGAGCGCGCCCGCCACACGGAGGCCTCGGCGAGTGAGCGCGTCCATTGTCGCCCGAAACTCCGGATCCCTCTCCAGCGCATCCGGCACCAGATAGCGCACCCAAAACAGCCGGAGTTTGCGGAGAAGAGGACTCATGGCGGAAAGCTAGGCAACAAAGAAAGCAAGACAACAAAGATGTATCTACGGGTGCCACGCGAAATCCGATCCCAACCCGACAAGCCCGCCAGCAGCGTTTCTATGATTCCCTTTGGGGGCGAAGAATACCACCCACGGCAGCCCTCCATCATTCGTTTTAATGCTTTTCCGGGAGAAACCCGTGCATCAGCGATTGTTTTCGCACACCTAATCAATCGCGGCATGAGGCTTGTGCGAGCGCCTCGCGCTCCCACCCAACCTTGCTCCATGCGCCGGATATCTACCCTCCTCCCCGTCACTCTCCTATCGGTCTTCCTGGCCGTGCGAGCGGCTTCCGCCGACCCTATTGCCCCGTCGAACCTCATCCCTGAGACAGGCCCCTACGGCTCGTTCGCAGTCCTTTTTAGTCCGGATGCCATGCCGGGCGTAGCGGAAGCCGCAGGCGCCGATTACCTCCGGGTGGATGGACGCCGGCTTGGCTCTCTCCTGGCCGCTAACACACTTCCGGAATACGACGCGGCGCTCGTAACCGCTGCGTTCGCGGAAGGAGAGATATCCGCACGCGCATCGAGGGTGATGGCAGGAGGGGTGTTTGATGTGGCCACGATCTGGCGAGAAGACGGCAGCGCGGTCTTCGCCATTGGGTTTACCGCGTTCTCTGAGGGTGGCCGGATGATGATCGACGGCAATGCTCCCCACTCCCTTCCAGCCGATGGAGACGGACTGCACGTGGTAGCCTGGGCGGAAACGGAAGAAGCTGCTGCGCTGCTGATTGCTTCCTCGCTGGAGTTGATCGCGCGAGCGGAGCCGCTGGGGTTTCTACAGGATGCGCCTATCGCCGGCCCGATTCCTACATCGCCGGCGGTGTACCCCAACCCGTTCGCCGGCTCGTGTACTTTCAAGGTGGCCTTGACGGCCACGTCTTCTGTCGACCTGGCTGTTTTTGATGCGCTCGGGCGCCGTGTCGCCATGATCGCTTCCGCCAACCTCGAAGCGGGCGTCCATCGCTTCGCGCTCGATGCGAATGATTTGCCCGCCGGCGTTTACGTGGCCCGGCTTATCCTGGATGGGCGAATGTCTACAAGGCGGATCACACGGATGCGCTAGCAGTTGCTTTGCCGCGTTCGAGCAGGCCTGCAAAATCGACGAGCGCCTGAAGCTGGCGTTGGACGATGTCAGCCGTTCGTTCATCCGCGAACGATCCGATTTCATCAAACGCCGCGTGCGCTTTAGCGATCATGACTTCCGGCTTGTTGAGAACGCACGCCTCGAAATCGACGAGCACCTGCCGGAGATGGTACTGCGCACGAACGGTCCCAAGTCTCCCCGGGCTTGCGCCCATGATGGCCACGGCCTTGCCCTCCAGCGGCTTGCCGCCCGACCGCGAAAGCCAGTCGAGGGCGTTCTTCAGCACGCCCGATATGGAGTAGTTGTACTCCGGCGCGCAGATGAGGACGGCGTCCGCGGCCACGACGGCCTCACGGAACGCCGCCACGGACGCAGGTATCCCCTCCTTCTCTACGTCCGCGTTGTAGAGCGGGATGTCGTGCAGGGTGTAGATGTCCAACTCCACTCCGGCCGGAACGAGCGACTGCGCAGCCTTGAGGGCTTTCGTGTTGTAGGAGCCGGTGCGAAGGCTTCCTGAGATACCGAGAATGTGCATGGAGACGTCGATGGTTGATCAGGACTTGTTAACAGGTAGCGCGTGAGGTCGGTTCGAGGGCAGTCTTAGGCCGATTCAAGGTGGACGAGGCGGTCGGGGCAAAAGTCCCGGACGACAGCCTGCCCCGCTTTGCGGGGAGTTTAACGCCAAAGCGGTCCAGAATTGCCCGAAACGGTCCTTCATGATTTACTGTTAACATGCCCTAAACTGGCCAGGCGTCAGCAAAAGCCTCAAAGCCCGATTGAACGGCCGCCTCTACCTCGTCGGTCTGTTTGGGGATCCCCGGCCCGAGCACGCGGCAACCGTCTTCCGTCACCACGATATCGTCCTCGATGCGAATGCCGCCGAAGTCGCGCCACTGGTCGAACTCGTCGTAGTTAATGAACGTGGTGTGCTTGCCCTCTGCTTGCCACATATCTGCCAGCGCGCCAATCAAATAGAGGCCCGGCTCGATGGTCATTACGTTGCCCACTTCTAACCGCCGCGCATAGCGGAGGTAGGCCAGGCCGAACTGGTCGGAACGCTGGAACTCGTCGTCGTAACCGACGCGGTCCTCGCCGAGGGCCTCCATGTCGTGAACGTCGAGGCCGATCGCGTGGCCGAGGCCGTGCGGCATGAACAGAGCGTGGGCTCCCGCTTTGACGGCTTCCGCCGGATCGCCTTTCATCAACCCTAGCCCAGCGAGCCCTTCGGCGATGACGCGGCACGAAAGCAGGTGGGCATCACGAAAGGGCGTGCCCGGTTTGCACGCGTCGATGGCCTGCATCTGGGCGTCCAGCACTATTTCGTACAGCGCTCGTTGGCGATCTGAAAAATGCCCTCCAACCGGGCTCACGCGCGTGATGTCGCCGGCGTAGCGGCTTCCGGGGGCGTGTGCGCCGCCGTCGGTCAGCATGAGGTCGCCTTCCCGCAGAACGTAGTCTGTTGGGTGGTTATGCAGCACCTCGCCGTGCCGCGTGAGAATGATTGGGAAGCTCGGATAGCCCCCGCCCGCGTGTGCGACACCCTCCATGGCCGCAGCCACTTTCATCTCCGAGCGACCGGGCTGCGCCATCCGCATCGCAAGCAGGTGCATCTCCGCCGTAAGCGCCACGGCCTTGTCCAGCTCCGTGATCTCCTCCTCCGATTTGACCAGCCGCTGGGCGATCACGGCAGCCATCAGTTCCTCAGACGGCGCGATTTCGTACGGACTCACGCCGAGCAGTTTGCCGAGGTTCAGTGTCTGGTCGCCCCGGTACGGCGGCAGCACGTGGACTTTCCGATTAGCGACTCTTGCCTTTCCGATGGCTTCCGCAAGTCCGTCCGTCGGGGCCGTTCCGGAAACACCAATCGAAGCCGCGCGATCCGCGAGCGGCGGCAGCGGGCCCTCCCAAACCACGTCGTCCATCGTGGGGTCGTGGCCGTAGAGGACGGCTTCACCGGAGTCGGCGTCGAGTGTTAGAGCAAGACCGGGTTCGTCAAGGCCAGCGTAATAGAGGAACGAACCGTCCTGCCGGAAACGGTAATAGTTCGACGGATAGTTCATCGGCGCCTGGTCGTTTCCGAGGAAGACGATCAGGCCGGAGGAAAGGGAGGCGGTTAGTGCGCGGCGGCGCGAGGCGTACGTCTCAGGAGCGAACATGAATCAGCGTGTTGGGGAAGAGACCTGATTATAGCGAAAGCAGTCAGTCGTGTGGTCGTTCACCATCCCGACGGCCTGCATGAACGCGTAGCATGTCGTCGGGCCCATGAAACGGAAGCCGTGCTGCTTGAGCACTTTGCTCATGGTTTTGGAGAGCTCCGTGGACGCTGGAATGTCTCCGAGGCGCTTCCAACTATTGTCGATGGGTTCGCTGCCGACGATCTCCCACAAGAAGGCATCCAGACTGCCAAACTTTGCCTGCACCTCCGACACGACGTTCGCGTTGCTGATGGTGGACTCGATCTTCTGCCGGTGCCGCACGATGGCTGGGTTCTGGAGCAGCTCCTCGACTTTCGCCTCGTCGTATGTGGCCACGATTTCCGGATCGAAGCCCGCGAAGGCCTCGCGGTAGCCCTCCCGCTTCTTGAGAATGGTGGCCCAGCTCAAGCCTGCCTGCGCGCCTTCCAGTGTGATGAACTCGAACAATATGTGGTCGTCGTGGACGGGCACGCCCCATTCGGTGTCGTGGTAGTGTTGATCGAGCGGGTCGTCGGAGACCCAGGAGCAACGGGTGGACATGGCTGAAGGGAAAAGTGAAAAGGGAAAAGGGAAAAGGGGAAAGTTCGGGGTTTGAAGGTTACTAGTCAGAAGGTTGCAGATTAGAAAGTTGCAGGTTGAGAAGTTAAATCAAGCCTCTGCCAGGCTCCTTGTCTTCTGTCCTACGTCCTGTGCCTTCTGTCCTCTGTCCTCCGAAATCCGAAATCCCATATCCAAAATCCGTCCTCAGTTCCCTGACCCCTGACTCCTGATCCCTGACCCCTGACTCCTGCCCGCCTATCTTCCCCACCCATCACCCCGCCCATGGATCTCTTCTCCATCCTCGCCGCACTGCTTACGCTGGCAGCGCTGTTCTCGTACCTCAACTACCGGTACATCCATCTGCCGACGACCATCGGCGTGATGCTGATTGCGCTGGTAGGCTCGATGGCGATTGTCGCCCTGCACGAAGTGGGCATTGTGGATCTGGAAGAACCCGTCCGCGTCCTTCTCTCCTCCATCCGTTTTGATCAAGCCGTTCTGGAAGGGATGCTGTCGGCGTTGCTCTTTGCCGGAGCGTTGCACATCAATCTGAACGACCTGGCGGAGGAAAAGCTGACCATCGGCGTGCTGGCAACCGTGGGCGTAGCGCTCTCGACAGTCATTGTGGGATCCGCGACGTTTCTCATAGCAGGATGGCTGGGGTTTGAGTTGCCGTTCATCTATGCATTGCTCTTCGGCGCTCTGATTTCACCCACCGACCCCATTGCCGTGATCGGTCTGCTGAAGACGGCGGGCGTCCCGAAATCGCTGGAGACGAAGATTGCGGGCGAAAGCCTCTTCAACGACGGCGTCGGCGTGGTGGTCTTCCTGATCATCCTCGAACTGGCCACCGGAAACGAGCCGGTCACCGTTGGCCACGCAGCCGGACTGTTCGTGCAGGAAGCCGGAGGAGGCGCGCTGTTCGGTCTCGCAGCGGGTTATCTCGCGTACCGGATGCTGAAGCAGGTGGACAACTACCAGGTGGAGGTGCTTATCACGCTGGCCCTCGTCACCGGCGGCTACGCGCTGGCCATGAGATGGCACCTGTCGGCGCCGATTGCGGTGGTCGTGTCCGGACTCCTGATCGGCAACCAGGGCCGCGCGTTTGCGATGAGCGACACCACGCGTGTGCATCTGGACACCTTCTGGGAGCTGATCGACGAGATCCTGAACGCTGTACTATTCCTGCTGATTGGCCTGGAAGTACTGGTGATCACGCTTGATGTCTCGATTTTCACCATGGCCCTTCTCGCCATTCCCATCGCCCTGTTCGCCCGCACGGCGGCCGTGGTCATCCCGCTCACGCTTCTTCGGCCGTTCGAGGGCCGCAACGAGAAAGGCGCGATCCCCGTCCTCGTCTGGGCCGGGTTGCGCGGCGGCATTTCGGTTGCGCTCGTGCTATCCCTCCCGCCCGGCGAGATCCGCGAGCTGCTCCTCGGCGCCACGTACGCCGTCGTCATCTGGACGATTGTGGTGCAGGGGCTGACGGTGCCGTGGCTGGTGAGGCGGGTGATCCCTGAGGGATCACTGACGGCAGACCGCGGACGGAAGACGGCGGACGGCGGATCGTAGACATCGAAGCACTAACCCTCAATTTGTCATCCTGAGCAAAGGCGGGCGAAGCTCCCCGAAGACGAAGGATCTCAACGAGGTGTCGGGTTCAGGGTATGCAACTCCCTATTGAGATCCCTCGACAAGCTCGGGATGACAAAAATTGTTAGTTGGCTGCTTGCTCCACAATAGCAATCTCGTCATCCGTAAGCCCGTACAGTTCGTAGACGAGGGCGTCTATCTGGTTGTCTGTGGTCCGGATGCGGCGCTCAACCAGCGTGCGCTCGTGCTCGCTGGCGGACTGGGGCAGACGCTTGTGGAGGTCCAGCATCTGTGTGACGAGGGCGACCATCTTCTTGTGGTGAGCTGCGTCCTCGGGGTTGTTGAAGTCGATGGGCTGGATGGGAAGCTGCGCGATGTACTGCTTGGTGTACATGAAGGCTGTCTGATAAGCTCGGATCGAAACTTTACGGAGATACCAATCCAGCAATCGGGCATTGAGGAGGCCAAGGAGATATATAGGGTCAATCTCATTACGAGCTAAGATTCCATATCCGCCTGCTCCGCCGCCAGGGAAATAATAGGCTCCTTCATTATCGAAGGAGAACGAAGCATGAGCATAGTAGTCCGGCGTCATGATCTTCGGTTTCCACATCACATCGAGAGCCTGACTGCGGCTGTATCCATACCAATGTGGTCCCTTCATTTTCCCTCCGTCTCGGCGCTCCAGTAAATTCCTGTGCGCTGTGAGATAAGAGAAGGCTTGGGGGTACCGCTCTGCCATTTCAGGGTCACCAATCAAGACGCCGCTCCTATAAGGGAAGATGATTACTCGATCTGTACTTCCTATTACATAACGGCTCATCTGCCCGCCCTTTATGAGTGGCTCGACGATGCTTCGTTCGACCATTTGCACCTCCTCACTCAGGGATGATCGCACCCGAATAAGTTTACCCACGACCTCAATCTCCTCGCAGATGAAGACGGGGTCCGCACCTGTCTTCAGCCCTTGATAGATCTTATCCGTCACGTCCGCAAGTCGAGAACCAATCGAGGACATTTTATCCCACAGGCGAGTCTCGTGCTTCCACACGAAGGTCCATCCCTCGGGGCACAGCTCGGCTTGGTCTACAGTCCCATTCGACATCACCTCAATAGTTTCACCGTGTGTTGTCTGCAATAGCATCGACGCAACCTCGTCAGGACGAGCCTTGGTGAAGCGTGCTCTTGCATAACTCGTCACAGCCGTTGGCTCGCAGGTTACGAAGAGTAGACAGGTGTTGATGGACGGCCCGTCGAAGACCATGAAGCCATCGAAGTCTATTATGGATTCCACGCCATAGTCGGTAGACAGAATCGACCGTAGCGCCTCGCCATACTTGTTCTTGAAGAACCGGTGCGGCACGATGTATCCCAAGCGTCCGACCTCGCCGAGGAGCCTCAGTCCTTTCTCCACGAAGACGACATAGAGATCGAAGTTGCCTTTGGCTGCGGCGCGATAGTTCGCTTTGATGTAAGCCACCTCTGGACCAGCCCACTGCGTCATGGTCTGGATGCGCACGTACGGCGGATTCCCAATCACGGCATCAAAACCGCCGCGCCGCATAATATCCGAGAACTCGGCCAACCAGTCGAAGGCGTTGATGCGGTAGTGATCCTCGTCCGTGAAGGCGTCGGCGCCGTGGGAGTCGTAAAAATCCGGCCCCACGAGCGAGTTGCCGCACTTGATGTTGCCGGCCAGCTCAGGCAGAATGCGCTCGCGGAGCAGTTTGTACTGGGCATCCACCGTCTGCGCCGTTTCCCCTTCCAGCAGCCGCAGCAGGAGCGAGAGCTTGGTGACCTCCACCGCCTGCGGATCGATATCTACGCCGAAGATGTGGTCGAGCAGGATGCGTTTCTTCTCGCCCACGGTCAGCCGCCAGTCGCCGCCCGGCCCAGGTACGAGGCGTGGGGTCTTCCCCTTGGCGTGCTTTTCCGGGTTATCCGACGTGTACTTTTCCACGTACCAGTCCAGCAGAAAGTCGAGAGCGCCGAGGAGGAACGAGCCGGAACCGCACGCGGGGTCGAGAATGGAGAGGCCCTTCGCCGTCTTCAGCGTTCTGCCGTCGAGCAGCGGGCCGAGCGTCTGTCGTACGATGTAGTCCACGATGTACGTGGGCGTATAGTAGACGCCGCCGGCCTTCCTGACCTCCGGCTTTTCCTCCACCACGGCTGTGCGGCCTTTTAGCCGGATGACCTTGCCGAGGAAGCGCTCGTACACCTGCCCCAGCAGGTCGGCGGGCAGCACGTCGAAGGCGTAGGGGCTTTCGGGGTAGTACAGGCCGTTGATGAGCGGCTTGATGATGCGGTCCGGGATGTCGAGCCCCGGCGTAACGGTATCGGGAGTACTTGGGCGGCCCCTCTCGTCCTCGAAGTGGAACACGCCGGAGTTATAGCGTGCGTCGGCTTCCTTGAAAAGCTCCACGAGCCGAGGGTAGACGCGCCTGCCTTTGGCGGCTTCGCGCAACTCGCCATAGGGCTCGATTTGGCGGTCCTCTGCAATACGGAGAAAAATGATTCGATCGATGATCCGCTGGACCGCTGCGCCGAGATCGCGCGCGCTCAGATCGGGGTGCTTTCGCGCCAGCGTGCCCGCCAGCTTCTCGCGCCAGCCCTCGATTTCTTTCAGGAAGGCGTCGCCCGGCTCTTCGGTGCCGCGCTTGCGCTATTGTCGTCCGCGAACTTGTCGAACGCGCAGCGCAGGATCGCCTCGCGGCTGAACAACCCCTCGATGTGGTCCCAATGCTCGGCGTACTGGTCGTACGTGCAGTAGAAGACGCGAGCCTTGGAGGGGCTGTCGCCCTTATGCGGCCTCACCCTCCCATCGTAGACCGCGAACTCCTCGAAATCCGTCAGTATGGCCAGCTTGACGTTCGGGTCGCTCCAAGCGTAGCGGCGCACCTGAAACGACGCAGCCAAATCGCCCTTGATATTAACGGACGGCTTCTTTGCCTCCACGAAGAACTTCCGAACACCGCCGATCCGAAACGCATAATCCGGCGCCTTGAGCCGGCCAGCCTCGTCACCACCTTTTATCCGCACCTCTGACTCGTGCACCACGTCTTTGTAGGCTTCCGCGTAGCCTTGTTCGTTGTCTACATCCCACCCAAGCGCCTTGAAGAAAGGGTCGATGAACTCGCGTCGGACCGGCGTCTCTTTGTACCTGCCGCGCTTGTAATCGTCCTTCTGTTCGTCGAATCGCTCAACGAGGTTCGTAACAATCTCTGGAAGAGGCATCTTCGTCTAACGAATCGGGTGCTTTCAGGAAGATAGACCCCGACTAAAGCCTTACTCGCCATCCGTTATCAACACCAACCTATGCGCCGCAGACCAACTGAAATATGCAGCTTTCAGGCCCAGATTGGTCGCTAACCGTGCTGAATGGGTCCCCGCCTTCGCGGGGATGATGAATAGGAGGCTGTCGAAAAACTCCACCTACCTGAAGCGGCACCTCTTAATCAACCGGCCCCTTGTCAAGAGGGCTCCCAGCCGCAGGCGGGGTGGGGGTTGTTAGCACGCGGGCCAAGTGTCCATCAGGAGGAATAGTGGAAGTTCTGGCCATTCTGCAGATAACCCTCCGCCTCGTTACGCTCGGCACGGAAAAGGCCTCGCACACGCCAACGCCGCGGCGGGTTGCGCCGCCCCTTGGGAAGGGAGGGGTTGTCAAACCCAAACAAAAAGAGCCCACCCCAAACGGGGTAAGCTCTTCTGGAGGATAATCCAGCGGAATTACTCTGAAACCCCGATCTCAAACCCGACCATCGTTCCGGCCCAGCCGAGGACGGCTGTGGCCGAGGTTGCAGTCACCTCGTCGAACCAGAAGCCCATCTGCTCGACCTGGAACTCGTGCGTGGGCTGGACGGTCACGCGGAGGGCATCCTCCTCCGAATCGTAGTCGAACGCGCCCCACTGGTCGGCGGTGTTGTTGAAGATGAATGTCCATGAATCTGCCGTGGGAAGCGTGAACAGACCGTAAGTGCCCGCCGCAAGGGGCTGGCCCTCGATGGTGACATCGCTGGAGAACGTGATGGTGGTGGCCTCGTTGGCGCCGGTGCGCCAGACCTCGTCGTAAGGCACGAGGCCTCCGAAGATGTCGCGGTCGTTCACACTCGGACGGCCATACATGATGTGAACCATCGTCGTGCCGATGGTCTGCATCACCCCAGCGTTCGGGCTGACGCGAACTTCATCATTGGCGCGCATCGGATGGCCGTGGTGGCCATCGTTGCCCTCGGCCATGCCGTTCTCGTGGTGGTTCTCGTGGCCCTCAGCCATGTCGTTGTCGTTCTGGGCATCGCTCGCGCAGGCTGTCAGAATGAACAGGCTAAAAACAGAAAGGAAGAGGAAGGGGCGGAAAGTCATGGTGAGGTGGGGAAAAGTGTTTGAGGGAGTGTCAGATTAACTCGGTGTAGCCGCAGGAGATTCACGACAGCGTATCAAGAATCTGCAAACGCCGCGTCGTGGACGGAGACAAATGTTCATCACCCTCTGCGCAAGACGTAGGCGTTTCCCCAATCCATAGAAGGCGGCCTTGAAAGATGCAACTGCCTTCCCGTCATTCAAGAATCGGATAGCCGGACTTTGCCGTCTCCTCCAAATAGAGTGCGGAAAGCCGCCTCGTCATCTCCCCGACCTCGCCGTCGCCGATGGTGCGGCCATCCAACGAAACCACGCTGGCCAGCTCTCCCATCGTGCCCGTGCAAAACATCTCGTCGGCGCGGTAGGCATCCGTGAGGGACACGCGGCGCACCTCGTGTGGAATGTCATCGGATGCGCAGAGTTCGAGAACCGTTTGTCGGGTGATCCCTTCCGGGCAGGCGTCGGTGTGGGGGGTCACCACAGCGCCGTCCATCACAAGAAAAACGTGCGCACCGTTGCACTCGGCGATGAAGCCGTCCTTGTCGAGCAGCAACGCGGCGTCGGCCCCGGCCGCGTTGGCCTCGATTTTGGCCAGAATGGACTGGAGGAGGTTGTTCGAGTGGATCTTCGGGTCCAGGCAATCGGGCGGAAAGCGCCGCACGGACGACGTGATCAAAGTGAGGCCGCCTTTGTCGTACACGGGTGCCTTGAACTCCGCCAGCACGATGAGCGTCGGCCCCGACTGGTTGAGGCGCGGGTCCATCCCGCTGGTGATCTTTTCGCCCCGCGTCAGCGTAAGCCGGATGTGGACGCCGTCGCGCATGGCGTTAGCTTCCAGCGTCCGGCGGATCTCGCCGATGATGTGCTCGTGCGTCGGGATCTTCTCGAACGCGATGGCCCTGGCCGAGCCGCGGAGGCGGTCGAGATGCTCGGTGAGGCGAAAAATCTTGCCTTCGTAGAGGCGGAGCCCCTCCCACACGCCGTCGCCGCCCTGTACGATGGAATCGAACGGCGACACACCGGCCTGATCGCGGTGGATGAGCTCGCCGTTGATGTTGACGAGTAGATCGCGGTTACGTTCGTCGAATTGCTGGAGCACGGTTTGAGAAAAGTGAAAAGTGAAAAGTGAAAAGGGTGAAGGGTGAAGGACGAAATTAAACTATATTTTTTTTATCTTCT
>JADFQN010000142.1 GCA_022561755.1 Bacteroidota bacterium | reverse complement strand
TACTTGCTTGTCGCTCTATGCTGCCGCCGCCTCACGTCCTCTTTGTCTTTGTCGTCTCCTGATTGCAGAAGAGGGAAGACGTAGCCACCTGATGCTTCTGCGGCCTTCAGTTATGGCTCCAGTATTTAGAGGGCGACGGGTGCGATTTCAATGTCATGGATGCTCCCCGTTTTCTGCATCCTCTGATGGAGTCGGTTTCGCTTTACGTTCTCTGGTCTCAGAATGATAACGTCACTGATGCGTAGGCCACCGACATACAATGCCACCAAAAAGCTATCCCGGACGATACGCTTCCTCGTGCCCTCTTCGAGTTCGACGGTAGCGAGTTTGTCTATCTCCTGCAAGCTGAGACGCCGTTTTTCTACGGGCTCACCTTTAGGCAGTGTGTACCGTTGAAATGGATTCCTGTCGTCCTTGAGCACTCCATCTCTCACCGCATGATTACAGACAGTGGAGAGCCTTTTCATTTCCCGGCGCGTAGTGTTGGGGCTGTTACCGCGCTGCTCCCGTAGATACCGCTCAAACTTGCGCAGCCCCTCGGACGAGAGTGATGCCCAGCCCAAGGGCTCTCCAAACGCACTATGCAGCTTGTTCAAGAGGACGGCATACTTCCGCCGGTCCCAATAACGACCGTTCTCATCCATCCCGGCCATCAACCGCTCGACATACCCCGACACCGTTCCGCTCGATCCGTCCAGCGCCGCGATGACCTGCTCTGCGCTCCCCACCTCGAAGCTGGCTGCCAGGGCCGTCGAGTAGAGATCGTCTAACCTGCGGTTGAAGAGCGCCGCCAGGGGGCACGCGGCCTTAACCCGACGCTTCTTTCCATTCCAGTGCCTCGGCGCAATCCGGACGCCGGTAGACGCGTACCGGGATCTGCCTCCGTACGAGGCTCTCAGAAAGATTGGCGCAGTGCCGTCGGCCTTTATCTTGTCAGGCCGGATGACGAACGAGACGGTAGGTGAACCCAAAGAGGTACAGCATAGGTACAAAAAATCTGATTACTGCGAACTCTCGCGGAGCCTATACGGCAATCAAGAGTAGAACCAAGCCCTTGAAATAAGTTCCTCTATGGGCAGAGCGTGTCCTTACGGTAATCAATAAAAGACTCCCGTAGGGCCCACTCAGTCGCTGAAGTAGCGCACCTGTGGTTCTTGGCTTCGTGGAACGGCCTCGCGCATCCATGCGCAGCATCCCGCAGCAAGTGCGGGACGCGGTTCGAATCCCGTAGGCCCACGGTTTTAAGTTTGAGCGCGAGGGGGAAAGAGTGGTTTTCAGCACAATTATGGATACTGGCATCGGTTTTGAAGGTGGATGGGGGTCACTTCAGAGGTGCATAACAGTGTTTCATCCCCCTCGGGCGTAACACATGATTGACGTGCGCTGCGCTTGAAGTGTCTCACCCGTTGAGGCGACCTTGGCTCCGTCACGGGCCACGCTCGCCTTGCAACTTATTCCCCCTTCCTCCCTGTATCCCATGCCGGTCTATGCGTCGGCATTCAAAGAGGCCCGGCCGCCGGTTGCCGTTATCGGCGCTGGGGCAATGGGCCGCGCTCTCGCGCTGCGGTTGGTAGAGCGCGGGTACCCGCTGCGGGCAGTGCTCAGCCAGACGAGAGCACACGCAGAGGAGTTGGCAAGATCCGCAGGCGCCGGGATCGCATCGGATGACTTCTCCCAACTCCCCGAAGATGTACGCCTTGTGGTGATTGCCGTGACGGATGCCGCACTGGTCAATGTCGCGGAATTGCTGACGGGCGTGGCCCATCCCTGGAGAGAGACGGTGGTGATGCATACATCCGGCGCACTGTCGGCGGCGGCGCTCGAGCCGCTGGCCGAGGAAGGCGCGGCTACGGCGTCGTTCCACCCCCTCCAAGCCGTGACGCCCTCTAGCGGCTCCGACGTACTGGACCACGCCTACGTAGGCCTCGAAGGTGACGACCGGGCCGTGGCTGCCGGCATCGAACTCGCGGTGGGCTTGGGGATGCGCTACATCGTGCTCTCTTCGGATGCCAAGGCCCGCTACCACCTCGCGGCAACGATGGCCTCAAACTTCTTCGTCACGTTGATGGGGATGGTCCAGGAGGTGCTCGCTTCGCTCGACATCAACCGCGAGGATGGGTTCGCGATGATGGAGCCGCTGCTACGGGGTACGCTGGACAGCCTCGCCTCGGCATCGCCGGAGGAAGCGCTGACCGGCCCAGTTGCTCGCGGCGACCTGGAGACCCTTCGCATGCACGGACAGGCTTTGCGGGAGCATCTTCCCCAACTCGTTCCGGCCTACGCTGCGCTTACGGTGGAGGCCGTCCGCCTCGCCGTTCGGAGTGGCAAGCTTGACCCCGAGCGCGCCGAAGAGGTGCTCGGCCTCATGGTGCGGTTGGTTACGACGCCCCATACTGTTGGTGCAGCCGACTCGGCGCACATCAACAATTAACCGTCGGGATAAGGAGCCTGCCGGGCGGTAGTTTGGGAGTGATCCAATCCCAGCGCCAACGTAACATCCATGCCCCGCGAGTTGACCGAGCAGGAGGAGCTACGCCGCCAGCATCTCGACGCACTCCGGGAAGCAGGAGTAGATCCCTATCCGGCAGAGGAATGGGCGGTTTCGCACCACGCCGCTGAGATTCTGAACACATTCGACGACGCGCTCCCCGAGGCCGAGGGCGCCGAGCCCTTCCGCGTGCGCGTCGCCGGGCGAATGATGACCAAGCGTGTGATGGGCAAGGCCAGTTTCTTCCACCTAGCCGACGAATCCGGGCGCATCCAGATCTACGTCCGCCGCGACGACCTGCCCGAGGGCTTCTACAACACGGTGTTCAAGAAGCTGCTCGATACGGGCGATTTGGTTGGGGTGGAAGGTGAGGTGTTTCGGACGAAGATGGGCGAGGTCTCTATTCGTGCGGAGGTGTTCAAGTTGCTGGCCAAGAGCCTCAAGCCACTGCCGGTCGAGAAGGAAATTGTGGATGAGGAGACGGGCGAGAAGCGCATCTTCAACGAGGTCACGGATCCCGAATTCCGCTACCGCCGGCGGTACGCCGACCTCGCATTACATCCGGAAGTCCGCAATGTCTTTATGAAGCGGGCGCAGATCATCACAGCCATTCGGCGTTTTCTTGACGAGCGGAATTACGTGGAAGTCGAGACGCCCGCGCTCCAGCCGCTCTACGGCGGCGCAGCGGCGCGGCCCTTCGCCACGCATCACAACGCGCTGGACATGGGGCTCTTCCTCCGCATCGCGGACGAGCTCTACCTGAAGCGCCTCATCGTGGGTGGCTTCGAGGGCGTGTACGAGATCGCCAAGGACTTCCGCAACGAGGGCCTCAGCCGCTTCCACAACCCGGAGTTCACTATGCTCGAACTCTACGTGGCCTACCGCGACTACGACTGGATGATGGATCTCGTGGAGGAGATGCTGGAAGCGATCGTGGCCGAGTTACACGATTCCACGGACGTTCAGGTTGGCGATCATATGATCTCATTCCAACGTCCGTTTAAGCGGATTCCGCTGCTGGAGGCCATCCAGGAGAAGACCGGTTACGACTTGTATCTGAAGTCGCGGGATGAGATTGAGGAAACTGTCAAAACACTCGGATTGGAGATAGACGCCTCGATGGGCGTGGGCAAGCTCATCGACGAGATTTTCGGCGAGTTCGTCGAGCCGCACCTCATCCAACCGACGTTCATCACGGACTACCCCGTGGAGTTATCTCCGCTTGCTAAACGCCACCGCGAAAAGGAAGGCCTCACCGAGCGCTTCGAGCTGATCTGCAACGGCAAGGAGATCTGCAACGCCTTCTCCGAACTCAACGATCCGCTCGACCAGCGAGTCCGATTCGAGGAACAGGTGCGCCTCGCCCGCGAAGGCGACGACGAGGCCGTAAACACGGTGGACGAGGACTACCTCCGCGCTCTCGAATACGGAATGCCGCCCACGGCCGGCATGGGCATGGGCATCGACCGTCTCACGATGCTCCTCACCAATCAGGATTCCATACGCGATGTGATATTGTTTCCGTTAATGAGACCAATAGGGGTGATGCCCGTTCATACGTGGGTCAAGGGGCCATCCGATTTATTGAATGCTTTTGCCGAATCAATCAACGGCCTGTATTTGGCTGGAGAGAAGCATGTTGGTCTACTGAAACGCGTCACCCCAATTGGCGGCGGCGTGGGGCCTGGCCCTCATAAGACATCTGAAATCGTCGTCTACTTTCATCACAGTGTGACTTCCCACAGTGCAGTATTTCTGACAAATGCCGCCTTAGATCATTTTGTTCGTGAGCGCAACCTTGTTAATAAAAGGCGTCATTTCATTGTCTCTGAAGGCGAGACAGAGGGCTATAATCGGGCCCTGGAAATGTTCGAAATGCATTCCAAAGAACAAGATGGCGAAACAGGATCGATGAAATAGCATGTTCGCGAAAGGGAGGCGCGAGTTTCAAGACCAATCCGGCTACTGGGAGCTCATCCGCACCAACGCCAACGTCCGGCGGCTATGGTTCGGCGCGGTCATCTCGCTCTTCGGCGACTGGTTCAACACGCTGGCCATCTACCGGATCGTGCAGGACCAGACGGGGTCGCCGTTTGCGCTGGCCGCCGTGTTCCTCACCAAACTGCTCCCGCTGGCGCTGGCGTCGCCGCTCGCGGGTGTCCTGGTAGACCGATGGGACCGGCGGAAGGTGATGATTGGGGCCGACCTGATTCGCGCGGTTCTCGTGCTCGGTTTTCTACTTGTCCGGGATGCCGGCGATCTGTGGCTCCTGTACCTGCTGGCTTCCGCGCAGATCGTGGTCAGTTCGGTTTTTATTCCTGCCAAGACGGCCTCGCTGCCCAACATCACCGAACCGCGCGAACTACTCACGGCCAACGCATTCCTCTCGGCCACGTGGTCCGTGATGCTCGCGGTGGGCGCAGCGGCAGGCGGCTTCGCCGTCGATCTCTTCGGCACGGACGCCGTATTCGTGCTCGACAGCCTCACGTACCTCATCAGCGCGACCTTTATAGCGCGTATGGTCATCCCACAGGAAAGAGACGAAGCGCCGAAGAATGTTTCTGTGTTTCGTGCCGCCGGCCGGCAGATTATTGATGGATGGGGCTATCTGCGGGAGCATCCGCCGGTCATGCGCATGACGTGGGCGAAGGCGACGTGGGCATTCGGTGGCGGCGCGCTCGTGCTCTTTCTCGCGCTTCTTGGCGACACGCTCTTCCCAGCGGCTCAGACCACAGGCATCGGCGTGCTCTTCGCCGCGCGCGGACTGGGTACGGGGATCGGGCCGGTCGTCGCGCGCAGCTTGTTCCCCGATGAATCCCGCTGGCCGCGTATCCTGGGTGCGTGCGTTGTCGCGACTGGCGTGGGCTACGCCATCCTTTCGTTTGTTGGATGGATTCCGCTCATCGTCGTGCTGGTGATCTTCGCCCACGCTGCCAGCGGCGTCAACTGGGTACTCTCGACCACGCTGCTTCAGAAGCGTTCGGAGGACCGCTTTCGGGGGCGTGTCTTTGCCACGGATTGGTTCTTCGTGACCATCATCCAGAGTGGCTCCATCATCCTCGGGGCGCTGCTGCTGGAGGCCGGGCTGGCTCTCCGAACCGTCATCTTGTTGTTCGCTGTCGTGCAGATCCTTAGCGGCCTCTGGTGGATTGTTGTGGTAGCTCCTGCAGAGTGGGAGGAGCGGCGTGGGGAATAGCGGATCGGCATTTGTAGAGAATTATCGATGCTTTCTCACGAGAGTTTTAGACTTCCGCCAATCGCCCTGAATCCGCCATTCTATGGCCCCCAGAGCAGCTCCTGACCGTGCGCCGACTTCGCCCGACGCTACGCCTCTACGTACGCGCGTGGAGAATCTGCCCTTTGTGGTGGTGCGTGTGATGCGCGACGGTACGCTCTTGCACGTAGGGGAGCACGCCGAAGCGTTTACGGGCTACGACCGAGAAACCATCCTTCAGCCGCGATTCGGTAGCAAGCTCATCCATCCCGACGACCGGGATGTGCTCACACGAGCCCTACGCCAAATTGGGCTGGACGGCCAGACGACGATTCGTGTCCAACTGATCTGCGCCGATGGCGCGACACGCGACGTAGAGATCCATTTGACGGCGTCGGGAGATGCGTTCGACGGCGTGGTGTACGACTTACGTACCGAATCGGACCTGGCCGATGGAATCCGTGTTCGTTCTCGCTACGACGAGGCAGAGCCTGCGCTTCGGAACGCGGCCCTGGCGAGCGCAGATGTATTGACCTTCCTGGAGGCGGCCGTTGCACTTGTTGGTCCGGCTGCGCGAGCCGATCGGGCGCACGTTCTCCTCGCCGGAGACGGCGAGACCCTGCTATCCGTGGCCTTCTGGATGAAAGAGGGAGGCCGCCGCCCCGAACCCATTGAACTCGACCCGGTTTTGTGGCCGGAGCTCGTTGCCGGGCGCGTAGTAAAGGTTGCGGCAGACGAAAGTGCGCCTGCCGAGGCGCTTATACGTGAAACAGGATGCACCGAAGTCATCCTCGTTCCTTTCCGCGACGACGGAGAGCGCGATGGCGCCTTCTTGTTAGAATCTGACACGCCGATGTCAACGTGGGGCACTTTCGAGTCGCGTTCGCTCGCACGGCTGGCGCGTCTGTTCGAGATCTTATGGGCGTGGATGGGCGCCGAAGCCCGTTACATTAACACGCTAGCCGATCTTGAGGACGGCCTGTTCAACTTCGGCTACGACGCAAACGGAGATCGGCGCTACGCCCTGGTTACGCCGCAATTCGAAGCAATTACAGGTTGTGATGCCAACGTGCTTCTGGCCGAAGGGGAAATGCAGCCGGTGCAGCGTTGGCGCGACCTCATTCTTGAGGCCGATATCGCTGCGTTCGACAAGCACGAGGCCACACTTCGTTCGGGTGAGCGAAGTAGACTGGAATACCGTATTACTCGCCCCGACAACAATTCCGTGCGCTGGTTGCGGGAAAGCACAACGCCAAGCCTAAGCCCAAGCGGTCGCGCCGTGGTGGGCGGGCTTGTTTCCGACGTGACTGAGAGGAAGCACGCCGAAGCTTCGCTGTTGCAGGCCAAACAAGCGGCCGAGCAGGCCAGTCAGGCCAAAACGGTTTTCATGGCCACGATGAGCCACGAAATCCGCTCGCCGCTTGGGGCCATACACGGCTTTGCGGAACTACTCCGCGACGAGGTGCGCGAGATGCAGGAGCAGGGCAATGCCCCGCCCAAAGAATTTGCTGAGTTTGCGGGCATCATTGCCGAGAATACCACGCGCGTACTCCACCTTGTCCAAAACCTGTTCGATCTTTCACGCCTCGAAACCGGCGCGTTGGATCTCCGCCGTGTGCCGGTGGAACTGCATGCCGCCATCGAAAGCGTTCTCTCCCGGTACCAGCCGGCCGCCGAAGAGAAGGGCCTCGCCGTAAGGTTCGAACGCGCGCAGGGAGACCCCGTTTTGCTGGGCGACCCGGAGCGGTTGGAGCAGATTGTAGAGCACCTCATCTCCAACGCTATCAAGTTTACGGACCAAGGGTCCATCACAATTCGCACGAATATTGATGGGCCCAAGGTGATTCTCCAGGTCGAAGACACGGGGATCGGAATTGCGCCCGAGTACCTGAATGAGTTGTTTGAACCGTTCTCGCAGGAAGATTACCGTCTAAACAAGGCCTACGAGGGCTCCGGGCTTGGCCTTGCCATCACACGAAGGTTGTTGGAAGGGATGGATGCGATCATTCGCGTGGACAGTGAGAAGGGACGCGGAAGCTGCTTCGAGGTAACGTTTGAGGTGAGCCGAACTGGATGAGGGTGTGGTTGAATATGGGTGGAGGAGGTTACGAATCAGGAGTCAGGAGTCAGGGGTCAGGAGTCAGGAGTCAGGAGTCAGGGGTCTGGTAAACCAATCCGATATCCCAAATCCGATATCCGATATCCAATATCCCAAATCAGCCGTCACGAGTCACGTTCCCGATCGCCATCCGCACATTGCGCTGAAATCCTTCAAACCTGGTTCGTTTCAGCGGGTTCTTGTGAAACCGCCGACGGAAGTCATCGAGATTCAACTCGGCC
>JADFQN010000141.1 GCA_022561755.1 Bacteroidota bacterium | reverse complement strand
AGAACCAGCGCCGGTGTGTACAGCATGACGTTCTCCGATCTCGGCGGAGCCAGTATTGGCGGCCACGTTCACGTTTCTGCCTTCTTCACTGCAACCGTGTTTTGCACAACGGTCGGTTGGGATCCCGAGGCGCCCGACTTTGTCATCAGGATTCGTTGCTACGATGACATGGGAGTTCTCGTTGATAGTCAGTACGATGTCCTCGTTGTATGGCCGGATCGTATGGCTGTTGCCATTGAGCCTGGCGCCGAACTGCCGAACACGCTGGAGTTGCATGCGGTGTATCCGAACCCGTTCAACCCGAGTACCACGCTACGGTACGACATCGCAGAGTCCGGGAATGTGCGGATCCGCATCTACGATACGCTGGGCCGTGAAGTGGCTGAGCTCATCAACGAGCAGCAGGCAGCCGGAAGCCATGAGATCAGCTTCGATGCAGAAGGCCTGGCGACCGGCGTATACGTCGCCCGGATGGAAGCGGGTGGAGAGGTGCGTGCCCAACGCCTAACCCTCATCCGCTGATGAGAGCCGGATGAGACATGATGACTCATCTGAAAGGAATGCGGGGGTCGGGCTTGCTCGATCCCCGTCTCGTTCTCGGGCCGGCTCTCAAGAAAACAGAGCAAAAGCCCAGGCACGTCATGGTTTTGTAGGATGGAATGGTGATGTTGCTTGTAACAGACATTCAGCGGTTTCGTAGCTGAACCCATTCCCCACCATCCTTCTGCTACCATGTTTCGCCTTCTCTCGCTCCTCACGCTTCTTGTTGCCCTACCTGCCGCCGCCCAGCCCAATATTGTTGGTGATTGGAGCGGCACTATTGACCTTTCCGCTGTACAGCCTGGAGCCGGTTCGCTGACCGTCATTTTCCACGTTTCGGAGAGCGACGAGGAGTACATGGGTACGCTGGATAGTCCGGATCAGGGTGCGTTCGGTCTTCCGCTTTCAGATGTCGCGTTTGACGGAGAGACGTTCTCGGCGTCACTCGCTGCCGCGAGCGCATCGTATTCCGGAGTCTTCGACGCAGAAGGCGCCCAGATCGAAGGCACGTGGACGCAAGGCGGGAACACGATGCCGCTTGTACTCACGCCGTACGAGGCGCCTGCCGAACCGGCCGCAGCCGAGGGGCCAAAGCCCTCCACTATAAAACGCGGCGACTACACCGGCGACTGGGTGGGTGTCATGCAGATGGACGATGGAGGAGAGATTCACATGACCTTTCACCTCGCCCGCAACGACGACGGCACGTACAACGCCATCCTCGACGCCCCCGGGCAGGCGGACAACCTCGCCCTCGGCCAGATTGAAGTGTACGGAAAGGATGTAGTGATCAACATTATGGGACGGGCCTCGTACACCGGCGTTGTTTCGGACGACGAGACCGCGATGGAGGGCACCTTCGAGCAGGGGGGAGACAAGTCCCCAATGACCCTGACACGGCAGTAATTGCGGATTTTGCGGCTGGAGTGAACCCGTGGAGCGGGGTTGTTTAATTCTCAAGATGGGTTGGCCGATACCGGGGAATCATCGATTCTCCGCACCGCACATGCATCCCGACGGCTACCGAATGAACGCGTCCGACTTCCAGGCCGCTTCGTTGGACTTCATCAATATCAGCGCCTGCGAAGACGGCGAACGGGCCCTTGTGGAAGGGTCGATCGCCATCCCTGGCCTGCCGGTTTGCCACATCCGGATGCGCGCCGACGCCGACCGGCTGTACCGCTACGGAGCGGGCCGTACTGCTCTGTTCAAGTACATCCGCGAAGCCCTCCGCGAGGACGCGGTTTGCGAGCTGCCGAGTAACTAGGGACTGCTAACCGGCCTTAGTAACTGCCTACAGCTGTCAAGGATACTGCGGGTTTGAGAGGATGAGAGGATGAGAGGATGAGAGGATGAGAGGATGAGAGGATGAGCATTGGATAGGGGCTCTCACAAAGTTCCCGCACAACCCAAATTCCAAGCTCCAAATCCCAAATCCCAAATCCGATATCCCATATCAAAAAATCCGATATCCGATATCCCATATCCAAAATTCTGACCCTGACCCCTGTCTCCCTCAGATTCAATTTCCCGCCGGACTCCCAGGGGCCGCGTGAGCACAACGGTGCTTCTCCCGTTCTTTCATCTTGCGGAGCGTCGAACGCTGTAGCTTAGCGCCCGCATTTGGTTCAGCTGTCGGTCTTCTTCTCTCCCCGAATGAGCACAATCAAGTTTGGCACAGATGGCTGGCGCGCCGTCGTAGCCGAAGGGTATACGTTCGATAATCTCGAACGGGTAGCCCGCGCGACCGGGCAGTGGCTTCTCAAGCAGTACGGCCCCGATCCATCGGTGGTGCTGGGTTTCGATACGCGGTTCCAGGGCGAGGCCTTCGCTACCCATGCCGCCTGTGCGCTGGCCTCCATGGGCGTAGGTGTGCGCCTGGCCGAGTCGTTTGTTACCACCCCAGCCGTGAGTTGGGCAACGCTGGAGGAAGGCCATAGCGCAGGGATCGTAATCACCGCGAGCCACAACCTGCCGAAGTACAACGGATTCAAAATCAAGGCGCACTTTGGTGGCCCGGCCACGCCCGAGATGATCGCCGACGTGGAGACGGAGCTTGGGAAGCTCAAGAAAACCTTCGAGCTTCGCTCTTACGAGGAATTGGAAGCCGAAGGGCTGATTGAACGGTTCGACCTCCGCACCGCCTACGTCGATTTACTTCGAGAGCGTATCGACATCGAGGCCATCAAGGAAGCAGGCGTGCGTGTCGCGTACGATGCGATGTTCGGCGCGGGGCAGGGCATCGTTACCGAACTGCTGGGGATATCGCTGGTGGTCGAGCTCCACAACGAGTTAAATCCGGGCATGCATGGCCAGGCTCCTGAGCCTATCGCACGAAATCTGACGGATCTGCAGTCGATGGTAGTAGACGAGCACGTCGCAGCCGGCCTCGCCACCGACGGCGACGCCGACCGCATTGGCATGTTCGACGAGCAAGGCATCTTTGTGGATTCCCATAAGATCCTCGCGCTGCTCGTTCGGTATCTCTTTGAAGAGAAAGGCCTGCGCGGCAGCGTCGTGAAGACCTTTTCGACAACCGACATGCTCGACCGCATGGCCGAAGTCTACAAGCTGGATATCGAGACCACGCCTATCGGTTTCAAGTACATCGGCCCGAGGATGGTGGAGACCGACGTGCTGGTCGGCGGTGAGGAATCGGGCGGCATGGCCGTGAAAGGCCACATTCCTGAGCGTGACGGCCTCTACATCGGCCTGACCATCGTGGAGATGATGGTCAAGCGTGAGCACTCGCTGTCGGGCCTCGTCCGCGAACTGATGGACGACTTCGGGCCGCACTACCAGAGCCGATCCGATCTCCACACCACAGAAGAGCACAAGCAGGCCGTTCTCAAAATGCTCAAGAAGGACGGCCTTGATGCGGTGGGCGGGCGAAGCGTGGTGGCCACCGAAACGCTGGACGGCTTCAAGTTCCGCGTGTACGGAGGCTGGCTGATGTTCCGGCCATCGGGTACGGAGCCAGTCCTGCGCATCTACTCGGAAGCGGGCTCACAAGAAGAAGCCGATGCGCTGGTTCAGGACGGCATCGCTCTGGTCGAAAACGAGTAGCGGTCTGGGCCTGGCGCGCCTTGATTCGGCCTCAGACTGCCCTCGAACCAATCTCGACATACTTACTGGGAACAGGCCCTAGCCCGCGCCCAACGAATCTGCATGTGTATCCTCAGGAGGCAGTTCTGCACGTAGCGAGTCGAGTGTAGAGCGCAGGCGGCGCAAGTCAACAACGGCAGTTCGGCGGAGGTCGCTCAGGTTGGCCTCGGAGGCCGTGTTGAGTGAGTCTGCGAATGCGGCGCCTCGTTGTTCGAGAGAGGTGAGCGCGGCGTTCAGCGTGGAATCAGCATCGGCGCGAAGCTCGGCGGATTCCGCAAGGATCTGGCTGAGCCTGCCGCGGGCAATTTCCTTCAGCACACCGAGGTTCGGGGCCAGTTCAAACGGCGCACGGTCTACCCGCAGCTCAAGCTCTGCCAGCTGCGCCGACAGCGAATCCGAAACCACGTCAAACTGGTCAGCCGTCAGCGTGTCGAGCGACCCCAGGCCCTGCTGGAGCACGCGCCGGGATTCCAGGAACTCGCCGATGGCTTGCTGATACGCTGCTGCACTGATTGAATCGGCTGATGCGCCCTCTGCCTCTAGCGCGGCAATTCCGGTGTCTACCAAGTGTGCGCGTTGCCATGCTTCAGAGCGGAACTCCACGACCACATCGGGATCGACGACGGTGTTGCTGCCGTCGCTTTCGCCCTCGCAGCCCGATGTCGAAAAAACGAGCAGGACGAGGGCGAAAAGAATGGTTGCGGGTTCTGAGGATGCAGTCACGTTTTCTTGCGCACAGCACTGACGACGAGCAGAAGGACGATGGTGCCGACAGAAGCCACGATGAGCGTTCCGACAAAGCCGCCGAACGAAAGGCCCAGCAGGCCGAACAGCCAACCGCCGAGCACGGCGCCGATCAGGCCGACGACGAGGTTTATCATCATACCCATCTATGTGCTGGTAACCTTTTCTGCGATTATGCCCGCAATAATGCCGATGACAATCCGGGCGATCCAGTTCATTGAGGTAGGGGGTAAATGAGAGGGAGCTAATCTACGGGCCAAAACGGAATCGGACGCATACACTGCTATTTGTCACGGCTATTTGTGAGGTGCAAAAGTGAGGCGGCCTCTCCATCTCTCCAGAAACCGCCGCTCAATCTGGTTCGTCGCCAGTTCGACGCACAGAATTGAAGAGAAGCAGGGAAGCCTGCGAGATTCGCATCGGGAATTGGCAACCAGACATGCATGCCCAAGCGGCTCACCGCATCATCGGCGTGTCGCTTCCAGTCTCCAGATAGTCTTTGAGGTAATACATCAAGCGACCCCAGTCGGTGTTGCAGCGGGCGAGGTGCTCGCTCCCCGATTCCCAACCCATGTGCCGGAAGCCGAGCATGGCCACACCGTCGTCACGGACAGATATGTCGAAGCGAAGGGTGGTGCCGTTCCAGTCGGGGAAGTCAGTGGAGCAGGTCCAGCGCACGCGGGTGCCTGGTGCAAGCTCATCGACGTGCATGTGGAACTCGATCTCGCCATCGTTGAAGCCGAACGTGGCGGTGGAGCCCTCGGTGGGCTCGGCCTTCACGTGCTCGGTCCACCAACTGCTCAGGCCTTTCTGCGTGGTGATGGCATCAAAAATGGCCTCAGGAGAGGCCGTTATTGAGATGGAGTGGATGATGTCGGCCATGATTTTCTTGGTTGGGGAGGGAGAAGGATTGTCTGTTGTACCCGGTAGACGAACGGAGGAGCCAGAAGGGGACACGGATGCCGCGAACTTTTGCCCGTGCGTCTGCGATGAAGGGGCATTCGTATGATACATTTAGTAGTGAAAGGTACTGGATGAAGCCGATAATGGTGCCTCAGCCTCTTGTTCAATGGATGCGCCTTCCATCATTACCGATCGTGGAAACACCGCCCTGCTCCTCTTCTCCGGCGGGCAGGACTCCACCACGTGCCTCTACTGGGCGGTGAAGGAGTTCGAGCGCGTGGAGGCTATTGGGTTTCGGTACGGGCAGAAGCACGTCATAGAACTGGAGCAGGCCGCGAAGATTGCCGAGAAGGCCGGCGTGCCATTCACCGTGCTCGACGTGACGGGGCTTCTCGCGTTCAGCTCACTGACGGAGCACGAGAAGGATTCCAACGCCCCGCACGAGTTGGCGCCGGACTTGCCTGCCTCTTTTGTGCCGGGGCGGAATGCGCTTTTCCTGACCACAGCAGCCTCGTTTGCTTACACGCGCGGCATCCACGACCTTGTGGGCGGCATGTGCCAGACGGACTATTCCGGCTACCCGGATTGCCGCCGCGACTTCATCGACGCCACGGAGAAGAGCCTCTCGCTCGCGCTGGAGGCATCGACCCGCATCCACACGCCGCTCATGGACCTCACCAAGGCCGAAACATGGAAGCTGGCCGCCGATCTCGGCTGCCTGGAGGTCGTCCGCGAGATGAGCCACACCGACTACAACGGCGACCGGACCGAGCGCCACGAGTGGGGCTACGGCAAGCTCGACAACCCCGCTTCCATCCTGCGTGCCAAGGGCTATGAGGAGGCCAAGGAGGCCGGTTGGGTATGAGCGGCGAGAAACGCTACTCCGTAAAAGCCGTCTGGCGGACACTGCAAGGGGAGGGCGCCTGGGCCGGCCGGCCCGCCGTGTTCGTGCGCTTCACCGGCTGCAACATGTGGACGGGCTACGAGAAGGACCGCGCCGCAGATGCTGAACGCAACAGCGCCACGTGCCCGCTCTGGTGCGACACCGACTTCACGAAAGAGGGCGCGGCAAAACTCTCCGCCGCTGAGCTGGCCGACGAGATGCTTTCTGTGGCAGGAGACATCCGTTTCTGCGTCCTTACCGGCGGCGAACCCTTCCTGCAGGCCGACGGCCCTCTGATCCGCGCCCTGCACGATGCGGGCTTCTTTGTGGCGATGGAGACCAACGGCACCCTTTCGCTTTCAGAAACTTTCGGCGACGCCCCACCCAACTGGGTGGTTTGTAGTCCTAAACTTCCCGCAGAGCAACTCGTCATCGAGCACATGGACGAGCTCAAGCTGGTGGTGCCGGATTACCTGCCTGAGAACTACGCCACCCTTGCGGACCTCACCCGCATCCATACCCTCGGCGGGGCCACCACGAAGTTCCTCTGGGTCCAGCCGGAGGACGGGCCGAGGCTAAACGACGCCACGAAGCTGGCCGTTGAGCTCGCGCAGGCCACCCCCGCCTGGAGGGTTAGCGTGCAGATCCACAGGGTGCTGGGGGTGGAGTAGGGCGTTCGACCATGACGACCCAGGTGTACCATGATAATCGGTGATGTGCTGACGGATTTTCATGGTAAGTGCGGTGCCGCGCGAAAGATAGCGTGCCTCAACATTGCAGTTGAGCCTCGCCCAATCCAACCCGCCTGGCGCATATCGGTCCAGACGCACAAGGTGGTGGGGGTGGAGTGAGGGCGTCAGCCGGCAGGCCCCGCATGCATCCTTTCCCAAGCGCTTCGCGTACCAACCAAACGCCGTAGTAAGGAAAGGAACTCATGGACACGAAAGATTTTCAGCGCTTCCGCGCCGGCCTGCTCGAGCGGCGCCGGAATCTGAAAGACTGGCTCTCCAACACGCCGGCGTCGAAAAAGAAGGTTCGCCTGGGAGCTGCAGACGAACAAGCCGTGCACACGCACTTGCGCCTTCTGGATACGGCGATAGAGAAGGCAGAAGACCACACGCTGGGCTACTGCGACGTTTGCGACGAGTTCGTCGAGGCCGGGCGGTTGGAAATGGATTATACCTGCTGCGTCTGCCTGGATCATCTATCCGGCGAAGAGAGAGATCGGCTTGAAGACGATCTGCAGTTATCCGCCAAAGTCCAGCAGGCATTGCTTCCACAGCAGGTGCCGGAAATTCCGGGACTTGAACTGGCTGCCTTTAGCCGGCCCGCCGAGTTCGTCGGCGGGGACTATTTCGACTTCTTTCGCTTCCGGGATCAGTCGCACGGCCTCGTCATTGGCGATGTGATGGGCCACGGTATAGCGGCCAGCTTGTTGATGGCCAGTTTGCAGGCCTCGCTTCGCACCCTGGCGCCCGACTATGACTCCCCAGCCGAAATCATCCGGCGGTTGAATTCAATTTTCCACCATAACATCCACCTTACTAAATTCGTCACGCTGTTTATCGCTCGTTATGATCCTCAGACACGCAGTCTGACCTATAGCAACGCCGGTCACAATCCGCCCCTCCTGTTTCGCTCCCGGTCCAATGGTACGTGGCCGCTCTCCTGGTTGGCCCCCACCGGTGCCGCCATCGGCCTGGTTGAGGACACCGAGTTCGGGGAGGAAACAGTCACCCTGGCGCCTGGAGATACGTTGTTGCTCTATACGGACGGCGTCACCGAAGCGAAAAACACCCAAAAAGAGGAGTTTGGCCAGGAGCGGCTGGTCGAACTGGTTCGGCAAGGGTCAAACCGGTCCGCCAAGGAGTTGGT
>JADFQN010000140.1 GCA_022561755.1 Bacteroidota bacterium | reverse complement strand
TAATCGGCCACCTCCACGCCCGCGAAGTAGAGGAGCCGGATGCCGCGGCGCGTGGACTCGCTGTACGGAAACACGCTGTACTCTACAGCCGGCCCGGCGCGCACGCGAAAGTCGAGGTTCTCAAACGAAGAGGACTCGGCGAAGCTCTGCCCGCCCACCGACCAATGATCCGTCAGGCTCCAGACCGTGAGTGTGCTGGCGCCGTAGCCGCTGGACGTACTCGTCACGGTGGTCGTGTCGTCGATCTCGAAGTCGCTGCGGCGGTAGTTGCCGAAAATGCGAAACGAGAGTTTAACGTCGTCTGTGACGCGCTCGGTGGTGACGTTTCCGAAAATGTTTGCCGATCGAGTACTCTGCTGCCCATTGAAGAAGCCGTTACCCCGTATCCGTAAGACCCAGCTATTCCAGGGATCCGCAGCCTGCTCGCCCTCGCCGTTCTCTTGCGTCATGGCAGGGGCGTCGGCCGTAATGCGGAGGCGGTCCGCGAGGGGAGTCTCCGCAGCAAGACCGGCGAAGCCAAGGGCGATGCGGCGGGCCAGCAGGCTGCGGCGCTCATCGTGGGAGGAAGACTCAGAAACCCGCGCCCTCAGCGTATCGTGGCGGCCCACAAGAACTCGTTGGCTTTCGAAAAAGAGGGTATAAAGACTGCCGCCACCTCCTGTCGATTCAGACGTGACGAGCACGTACAGGTCGGCGTCGGCCCGGTCGCGGACGTGCCGTACAAAAGCAACCTCGGTCTGGAAATAGTCGTCGTCGCATCCGCGTAAGTTGCAGTCCACAAATGCGGTTGGTGTGTCCTGGGCGATACCTGAATCGGCGGCGAGCAGCAGAAGGGCGGCGAGCATAACCGTACGCACGAAAGACAGCAAATCTCAAACGAAATTTGGCGGCGCGAAGCTACGATGCCCCATTGGCCAAGACAATGACACGACTGGTGCCCTTTCGTTTCTCAGTAGGGGCGATTCATGAATTGACGCTGCTGTCTATGACACCCCCCTTCTTGGATATGGGCGACGCAGAGCGTTGCGGCGAGGGAATACGCGAGGCGAAAACGGGCCGGGGGTGGTCCGACCTGCCTTACTCGTTAAGCAGCATAGAAATCGACTCTCACACGAGGTCAAGCCGCCCCAAGAGGCTGTTGAAATACGTCATCCTGCCTTCCCCGCAGTACTGCGGGGTGGGACTCTTGGCCGATCTCTGCGTTGCGAAATACTCAACGAATCACCGATTCGCCTGCGATTTCGCGCCTCGATCTCAACCGAGATGCGCTCGTCTCGGAGACGGAGCACGTAATTCAACAGCCTCCTATGACACTAACGGTTGCACTGCGCATATCTACGGGATCGAAAACTTCTGGAATCAAGCGAAGCGTCACCCGAGCAGGTATAACGGGGTTCCCCAAATGTCATTTCGAGCTGTTTCCGAAGGAGTGCAAGTGGCGTTTCAACTACAACTCGCCACGCGCATTCTTGGCGGCTCTGTCCGCGTGGCACCGGATCAAATCGTTATCTATTCCAGCCCTTTACCCTTTCGACCCGCCGCCGGTTTTCGTCCACATGAGTGAGTCGCAACCGGATCGTATGCGCGGGCAGCATGGGCTCCATTCGCTCAGGCCACTCGATCACACAGATGCCGTTGCCGTGGAGGTACTCGCCCAAGCCTATGCGCTCCAGTTCGGGGAGTTGCTCGATTCGGTACACGTCGATGTGGTAGAGCGGCGGGTTGGTTGCGTACTCCTGGATCAGCGTAAACGTCGGTGAGGTGACGTCTTCCGGCTGACCCCCCAGCCCGCGTGCGATGCCTTTTACCAGATACGTTTTGCCGGCGCCGAGGTCGCCGTAGAGGGCCAGCACATCTCCTGATCGGAGAGCACCCGCCAGTTGCTCACCCAGGGCCATGGTGGCCTCGGGTGAAGTGGTTTCGGCGGGGAGGAGATCGTCGAGGCTCATCAAATCAGGGATTCCTCGTCCGATGAACCACCCGGCGGCCGATCCGATCCCCATTACGCCCGCGGCCGCAGTGTGAGCACGGGCAGCAACATCTCTTCCATCGAGACGCCGCCGTGTTGGAAGGTGTCGTGGTACTGGTTGAGGTACCGGTTGTAGTTCGTCGGATAGACGAAGTAGTAATCCTCTTTCGCGAAGATGTAGTTCTCATTGATGCCCTCGCGCGGCAGGCCGTACGTCTCCGGGTCTTTGACGAAGATGGCATCGTCGGCGTCCACTTTGAGGTTGCGCCCGTGCTTGTAACGGAGGCTCGTGGAGGTGTCCCGGTCGCCGATGACCTTCGTGGCGTGCAAACTCCGAACGGCGCCGTGGTCGGTAGTAATGACGATGGTGACATCCTGCTCGGCCAGGGTTTGGAACGCCTGATAAAGCCACGAATGCTCGAACCACGTCTGTGTCAGGGCGCGGTACGCGGGCACGTCCGGAGCGATCTCCTTGAGCACGGCGGAGTCCGAGCGGCTGTGGGAGAGGATGTCTACAAAGTTGACGACGATGGCTGCCAGATCCACTTGCGTGAAGTCTGTGACCGCCTCGGCGAACGCCTGCCCGTTTTTTGTGGAGACGATTTTTTCGTAGCGCATCCTGCTGCTTAGATGGCGACGCTTAAGCAAATCTTGCAAATACTCCGCCTCATGCTGGTTGAGTGAGACGTCTTCATCGTCCTGGACAGTCTTCCAGTACTGCGGGAAACGAGCGGCGATGTCCATCGGCAGCAACCCGGAGAAGATGGCGTTGCGCGAATAGGGCGTGGCGGTAGGGAGGAGGCCGCAGTGCCAGTCCGTCTCCACGTCGAACAACGGAAGCAGCAACTTCTCGAACGCCAACCACTGGTCGTATCGCATACAATCGATGAGGAAGAAGAGCACCGGCCGTTCCTTCTCCAGTTCCGGGAGCACCCATGTAGGGAATATCTCGTGGCTGAGCGCAGGCCTACCCGTCTCATCAGGTCTCTTCCCGGCGCCCACGGCCTCAATCCACCCTGGGTAGGCCGCCTCGATGTACCTGCCGAATGCCACATTGGCCTCGCGGTACTGGTCGTCCAGTATCTGGCGGATGCCTTCCTCGGCGCCCTCCAGTTCGAGGTCGTACCGGGTCAACTCCTTGTACACGTCAATCCATTCCTCGGGCGCCAAGCCGGCCCCAATCTGGTCGGACAGCCTTCCGAATGCCTGTAAGTAGTTCTGGGAAGACTTTTGCGCGCGAATCTCGGTGCCCTCCAGCAACCGTTTGCACGTCAGCAGAATCTGCTTCGGGTTCACCGGCTTGATGAGGTAGTCGGAGATCTGGCCACCGATGGCATCCTCCATCAGGTGCTCTTCCTCGCTCTTGGTGATCATCACTACGGGCGTTTCGGGGCGCACAGCTTTAATCTCCGCGAGGGCTTCCAGCCCGCCGAGCCCCGGCATCTGCTCGTCCAGAAAAACGACGTCGTAGCGCGTGTCTTTAACGTGGGCCACGGCATCCGCGCCGTTGGTGACGCTTGTGACCTCGTAGCCTTTGGCTTCGAGAAAGAGAACGTGGGGTTTCAGGAGGTCGATCTCGTCGTCGGCCCAGAGGATGTGTGGCATAGAAGGAGTTATGGGAGGCTGATGAATTACGTCATCCGGCCTGCGACGGCGCCTCTCGGCGACAGAGCACGTAATTCAACAGCCTCATAGGAAAGGGGGAAAGTGAACGGAGGCGGGGGTTGGAGGATCCGGTGATGCGATCTCTCTTCGCTAAATCATCCAGCCTTCTCCACCAGGCTCTACACGAACGCTCCGGCCCGGCGCGTTAGCCTGCCCCTCGCCGTATACTCCCGCGATTTATTCCCGCGATTTTTTTCATCCCGGATGCTCATGCTCAAGCGCCTCGCCCTCACCGGCCTTCTTGCCCTCGCTCTCCTTCCTCTCGTTTCAGCGCAAGACGCCGGCGCTCCGCCTGCCGTTTGGTACAATCTGGATTACGACCGCGACGGCGTGTACGGTATGAGCGTGGACCGTGCATACGAAGCGCTGGAGGGCCGCGAACCGGCTCGCCGGATTGTTGTTGCTGTGATTGACAGCGGCGTGGACATCACCCACGAAGACTTGCAAGGGCAAATCTGGACCAACGACGACATTCCCGGTAACGGCGTAGATGACGACGGCAACGGCTACGTAGACGACGCGCACGGTTGGAACTTCATTGGCGGCGCTGACGGCCTAAATATTGAGTTCGATTCCTTTGAAATCGCGCGCGAGGTCGCAACGCTCCGTACACGCGCCGCCGAAAAAGGAACCGCTTCGCTCTCCCCCGCCGACGCCGAGCGTCTTGAAGCCCTCGAGGCCGAACTCGCCGAGAGCCGCGCCGAGCTCGAAGGCGTTCTCGGAACACTGACCGGCATCCAGACGGCCGTCCAGGCATCGGATCGGATCATCCGCACCTACCTCGGCCGCGACGGCTACGAAACGGCCGAGCTTGAAGGCATCGACACGCCGGATACGGAAATAATGCAAGCGCGCGACGTGCTTCTGTTCCTCGGGGCGAACGGCCTCACCGTCTCCGAGCTGAACGACCAGGTGGACCACGTTCGAGGACGCCTGGAATATGGCTACAATCCGGATTTCGATCCGCGCTCAATTGTCGGGGACAACTACGAAGACACGTCGGAGCGGATCTACGGAAACACGGACGTTACCGGCCCGGACGCCAGCCACGGTACAGCGGTAGCGGGTGTCATTGCGGCCGTACGCGGGAATGGCCTCGGCATTGACGGCGTGGCCTCGAACGTGCTCATCATGCCCATCCGTACCGTGCCCAATGGCGACGAGCGCGACAAGGACGTGGCCAATGCCATCCGCTACGCGGTGGACAACGGCGCGCACATCATCAATATGAGCTTCGGGAAAGGGTATTCCCCCTACAAAGGCGCGGTGGATGACGCCGTGCGCTACGCCGAAGAGAACGGTGTGCTAATTGTGCATGCAGCGGGCAACGACGGAGCCAACATTACCACACAGCCCAACTTCCCCAACCGTCTGCTCGGCGACGGGCAAGAAGCGGGCAACTGGCTTGAGGTGGGCGCCTCGCGCTGGGACGACGAACTGGTAGCTTCGTTCAGCAACTACGGCCAGTCGCGCGTAGATGTCTTCGCTCCGGGCGCGTCCATCTACAGCCTGAACCTGGACGACGAATACGGCGACCACGACGGCACGAGCCTCGCCGCGCCTCTCGTTTCGGGTGTAGCCGCCGTTCTGATGGCCTACTTCCCCGAACTGGACGCCGCCGACGTGCGCAGGATTCTGGCCGAGTCGGCCGTTCGGCATAGCCAGGATGTGCCCCGCCCGGGCGCCGATGGCGAGACCGTTGGGTTCGGCGAGCTCTCCATTACCGGAGGCATCGTAAACGCCTACGAGGCCGTCCGCGCGGCCGAACGTGCGTCTAACTAGCGCGTATTCACTGTAAGGCAAAACGACGCCCCTACGCGGCTTCGTTCACCTCCTCACTTACCTTGTCCCGGTCTTTCCTCCTCACTATGATGCGCTCTTTCTTTTTTCTGCTCGCAAGCGCTGTTTTCGTCCTCTCGGCCTGTAGTTCTGCCGGAGATTCCAGCCCGGCCATCGGTGGTACGTACACAGGCTCTTATACGAGCTTCACGAACGGCTATCAAGGGACGATTTCCGTGGTGCTACCAAATGTTGTTTCCGAATCGGCGTTTTCATGGTCGGCCACCGGCAGCGTAGATGTAAATGGGTCCGCCTCTCCAGTCTCCATGAGTGGAACGGGCGAGTATGTCTTTCCGGACATCGCATTTACGATTGCGGGTTTCGGGTCGGGCTCCGATCGCACCTTGTTCGGCACCGTTGGTAGCGGCGGTGCATCAATCACTGCATCGCAGACCACGGTCCTTCAGGGCACGGCAACTGAGGAGCGATTCGACGTAACCCTGTAGGCGCCTCGCTCAGGTGTCTTCGAGCCTGATGTCCTTGGCTTTGAGTTGCAACGACGTGCGTCCGTTCCACGTGTTCTCTTCTACGGTGAACGCCAGCTCGATGGGCACGCCGCGTCGCACGCTCTGCAAGGCGGTATCAAGCTGGTCGCCCAGCCCGAAGCCGATGACTGAATAGGAGGGGCTGCCATTCTGCTGAGCAACTCGAAGTTTGAGGTGCCGCTTGTCTGGGCCGACGGCGGCGGGCTGCCCCAGCACTTTCAGGTCTCTTCCTAAAAAAGTCGGCCTGGGGTTATCGGGTCCGAATGGACTGAACTGGTTGAGTATCCGACAGAAACGGTCGTCGATGGCGGATAGGTTGAGGTGGGCATCCAACTCGATTTCCGGCGTCAGCATATCTACGTCGACAACCTCTGCAATCGCGCTCTGGAGGCGGTCCCGTAGCAACGGAATATTCTCGATAGGAAGGGCCAGGCCGGCGGCAAAATCATGGCCACCAAAGCGTGTCAGCAGGTCAGAGCAAGCGGCCAGAGCATCGTAGATCGACACCCCTTTGATCGACCGTGCTGAGCCCTTCGCTTCGCCGGTCGAATCCGTGGTAAGCAATACCGCGGGCCGATGAAAATGCTCGGCTACGCGGCTGGCTGTGATGCCGATAACACCAGCGTGCCAGTCGGCGTGGTGGAGTACAAGAGCCAGCGGATCGGCCGCCATGAACTCCTCGGCCATGGCCATGGCATGGTCGCGCGTGAGCATATCGAGATCGCGGCGCTTCATGTTGAGGACTTCAATCTCGTCGGCAAGGCGTCCGGCTTCAGCTGGGTCGTCCGAGATCAGAAGATTAACGGCGAGGGAGGCGTCCGCCAGCCGGCCCGCCGCGTTGATGCGCGGCCCCAGGTTGAAAACGATTTTCGACGACGTACACGCGTCCAGATCTACTGCCGCTCTTTCGGCGAGCGCTACAAGCCCAAGCCGGGGCGCTTTGCACATCTGGGCGAGCCCCTCCCGCATCAGTATGCGGTTCTCGTCGCATAGCGGAACGATGTCGCTGGCCGTGGAGACCGCTACCAAATCGAGGTACGGCCAGGCATCCTGGACTGGAAGCCCGAGCTTCTGCAGCGTAGCCTGAACCAACTTGAACCCGACCCCGCATCCGGAAAGCCCCTTGAACGGGTACGCGCAATCGGGGCGCTTGGGGTCGAGTACGGCCGTGGCATCGGGCAGCGTATCTCCGGCCGTGTGGTGGTCGCAGATAATCAGATCCAGTCCTTTCGCCTTTGCGTACGCTGCTTCCTCGATGGCCGTAATCCCGCAGTCGAGAGCCACAATAAGGCCGGCATCCCGCTCCACAGCCACGTCAATCCCGGCTTCAGACAGGCCGTATCCGTGAACAAAACGGTTGGGGATGAAAAACGTTGCGTCAACTCCATGCGCCTTGAGAAAAAGGACCATGAGCGCCGTAGATGTGGTCCCGTCCACGTCATAATCACCGTAAACCAGAACCCGCTCCCCTGTTTCCACTGCCTGCACAAGCCGCTCGGCGGCCCGGTCCATGTCCTTCATCAGGAAAGGATCGTGGAGTTCGTCGAGCCCCCCGCGGAAGAACTGCTCGGCCTCATCGAACGTGCGGATGCCGCGCAAAACAAGCGCGCGCGCCAGGGGCTCCGGCAGGTCGTTCAACTCCGCGCCGAGCGAACCCACCAGCGCCTCGTCCTCGATTGGGCGAAGGGTCCAACGATACCTGGTCTGCGTAGCTGCTTCCATGTGCGAGGGGGCCTGTCTATCTTTCGTCATTCGGCGGGCAATATAACGGGGTGACTAATTGTCGTCCGACCAATTGAAATCGTTTTCTAGCGCGCTCGGATAGCGAAGAAAAGTCCCCCTTGCAAGGGCAATAATATACTTGACACACCAAGGTGAGAGTGGCTCACGTCTCTGGAAGACGCGCGGCTTTGGTTGTCCTTTCGGTGAAGGCTTCGGCGGTTACTTCCCCGAAGCGTTGCTGGAGATAGCCATAGAGTCTTGCCTGCTTCATTTGGTTGCTCAGAAGTTCTTGCGAGACAGGAATTTCTCCGTGCTTCTCGGCCAACTCTTCTTTGTTGCGTTCGTTGTAGATCAAGTGCTCGCGGTCGATGAAGCACTCGATAGCAGGATCACTCCGAAGTGC
>JADFQN010000027.1 GCA_022561755.1 Bacteroidota bacterium | reverse complement strand
CGTTCCGAACGATGTGCCCGTGTACACCTCCGGGCAGGCCCGCGCGCTCTCCGGTATCTACGACAAAACACGCTTCTCATCGCCCCGCCACGATCCGAATTTCGAGGTCTTCAACGTAGACCAATACCGTGTGCCCAACTCCCGCACCCGGCTTGAGGAAACGCTCCGCGAACCCGCCATCTACGTGGTGGCGAGCGGGATGATGTTCGAGCGGACACTTTCGAACCGGCTGGCGCAGGATCTCATCGGCCACGAGAAGAACGGTGTCTTCTTCGTCGGTTTCTCGAAGGAGAAATCGCCCGGCGACCGCCTCCAGAAAGCAGCCGAAAAGGGCCCGGGCGCAAAGGTGGTGCTGGACGCGGACGCGGGCCCGCAGCCCGTCTATGCAAATGTGGAACGATTTCGCTTCTCCGGCCACGCGCACCGCCGCGACCTCATCAAGCTCGTGGAGCACATGAAGCCAAAGACCATCGTGCTCGTCCACGGCGAGACGGCTGCCAAGAAGTGGATGAAAGACAACATCACCTTCTTCCACCCCGAGGTAGAGGTGCTCATCCCCAAGCAGGGCGTGGAGCTGGAGTTGTAGGGGCCATTCCCATCCTATGGGCGTATCTCCGAACACCCTAGACCCTGCAGATTGTCATCCTGAGCGAAGTCCCGTAGGGACGTAGTCGAAGGATCTCGATAGGAGGTTTCACCTCAGGTCATACTTCCCGTTGAGATCCCTCGACAGACTCAGGATGACAGGACAATTAGTGTTGAGATACGATGGCAACCCAGCAATCCGACTCACCTGAAATCGCTTACGAAGACCGTTCCTTCTCGCTGCTGCGAGCGAACGTCAGCGCGCTCGTGCTGGTTGGGCCGCCGGTTGCCGCGCTCACGGCGTTGTTCATTGCCCTCCACGGATGGCCCTCTCTTTATCAGCCGCTCGTCGGCGCGCCCATTCTGCTATGCGCAGTTGTTCTGGTCGCAGGCATAGTAGCGCACGAGGTGCTGCACGCCGTGGCCTGGAAGCTGGCCGCTCATCCGCCCAGAGGCACGGTGCGCCTCGGGTTTCAGTGGAAGACCGTCACGCCGTACGCACACTGCTCGGCGCCGATGAGCGCGCGGGCGTACCGGATCGGCGCGGTCACGCCCGGCATTGTTCTCGGCCTGATTCCAATCGGCCTGGCGCTGGTGTTTGGTTGGGGTGGATGGATGAGCTTTGGCATCCTGTTCACCATCGCAGCAGGCGGGGACGCCCTCATCATCTGGCTGTTGCGCGGCGTTCCCGGTCACAGAAGGGTCATCGATCATCCCACCCGCGCGGGTTGTCTTGTCGAAGCGCCGTGAAGCACTTGGATCTTACATTCCGAGTCCCTAAACTGTAGAATAATGGGGTGCACTTCCACGATCTGCTCCGATGCCACGCGCGCCAGCATTCGTCCAACTGGCTGTGCTTTGCTTCTGCTGATGGTGCTCGCAGCGCAGACGGTACATGCCCAACCACTCACGGCTCTCTCGGCGTCGGTGCGTCAGGGTGCTACCCTAGCGTTGGACGCCGAGGATTCGTTGGTGTTGATGGGCAATGGTGAGGTTCTCGATGCTGTGGACGTTTCCGGTCCGGAGCAACCCGTGCTACTAGCACGTTTCGACCTGGAAGAAATCGCGTGGGATCTCACGCTAGAAGGAACCCGTGCATACGTCCGAACAGGAAATGGCGTCCTGATCGTCGACGTTTCGGACCCGAAAGCGATGGTCCCGAGAGGACTGTACCCGCGATGGGTGACGTATATCGATGTGGAAGGGGATTTCCTTTATGCCTCTGACACGGACAGCTTGTTCGTCGTGGATGTGTCGGACCCCGATAGTCCTACGCAGGTCGGTGCGCTCGCCTCGTCTGACCTCGGCGAACTGGAAGCGGCGTATCCACTTGTTTTTGGTGCAGAGCATTTTGGGGGTTCCATGCGCATCATCGATGTTGCCGATCCCACCCAACCGGTCCTGCGTGCCACCGTTCCGGGGGGGAGCGGGTTCGGATGGCAGCTTGTCACGCATTCCGGTGATATCGTATTCGCAGCGGACATCCAGACAATCCACGCCTACGATGTAACTGATCCCGACAATCCTCAGCCCCTGGGTTCCGTCGCCGTGCCCTACAACCTGTTGCTGAATGTCGTGGCGCTTGGGGTAGTAGACGACCAGGTTTTTCTCCGGCGGCTTGAAGAAGTCTATGTGTTCGACGCGGCCGATCCCACGGCTATGGACCTGTTGGGATGGATTCCCGTGCCATATGGAACAGAGAGCGCGTACGCCGAAGGACGCGCATACATCGGCGGAATCGATCTGGGTCTGTTAATACTCGATACGACCGATCCTGGCGCACTGACCGAGCTCGGCCGTCTCTTCAGCGGCGGCGCCTTCCAGGACGCCGCGTTCGACAATGGACGACTGTATCTCAGCGGGGGGCTGAAGTACGCGATGGAGTCCATCAGCACATACGATCTGGAAGATCCCGTCACGCCTCAGCTTCTCGCGCGGGCAACGGTGGACCACTGGGATGACCTTCGTATCCGCGATGGCATCGCCTACGCGACGTATCTGATCCCGGGCACGTGGCAGTATGACGTTCTCGCGGCCGATATCTCCAATCCTGCTTCTCCAAAGGTGCTGAGCACAGCCGGCGTCTCTCAGGGCTACGATTTCACAGGCGTAGAGATCGGCGATTCAACTCTCTTTCTGAATTCCACCTTCGATGGCGTCTACAGCATAGACATTCGTGATCCCTCAGGAATAGCGTTCCTGGATAGGATCGAGCTTGGATTTCCCGGCGGCGCTCTCGCGGTGGAGAACGGCCTTGCCTTTGCATCCATCGACGGGACGAACGTGATCGACGTGAGCCGGCCGGACGCTCTTCGATTGCTCGATGTGCTGGACTTCGCATTCTATGACATGGTTTTCCGCTTCCCCTACGCCTACGCCACGGTCGGGAATGCGTGCATAGATGTGCTCGATCTGTCCATCCCGACCAGCGTCAAGCTCATCCACGAGGTTTGCCCGACGGAGGCCGACTTCATCAGCCGCTTGGTATGGTTTGACGAGGCGCTGTACGCTACCGGTGGCACCACTGACCAGGCGGCCCTTTTTCGCTTTCGCTTGGATAACACCAGTATGCCTACACTCGAAGAGACGATCATTCTGCGCGCGTCGCCCAAGGCGCTGGCGGCTTCGGAAAACCGTCTCGTCGTACCGTACGAGCGCCATGGGTTTGACGTCTTCGTCCCAGGAGTTCTCACCGGTGTGCCACCGGATGTAGCGACAGAACCGTTGCTGGAGATTGCGCCGAATCCGCTCGGTGATTCCGCGGAAATCCGGTTTGCGGTGACGGCCCCGGGTCGTATCCGCGTCGAAATCTTCGACTTGCTAGGAAGGCGGGTGGCGCTTCTCACCGACGAGCAGTGGGCGGCTGGCGTGCACGTGCTCAGGTGGACACCGGATCCATCCATGGCGAGCGGCACGTATCTGGTCAGACTAACGGCCGGAGATTCGAGTCGCACGCGGAGTTTCGCGCGGCTGCGGTAGCCGACGAGCCTGAGCCAAAAGTAGGGCCCCGGACACGATCTCCTCCTGAATGAAGTGGAGGGGACCTCTGTAGAAGCGGCAACGTAGCACCTCCAATCCGATACTATTCCTCTATGCCTGAAGCCCCGTCGCCTCTTACCGTTTCGCACCCGCATCCTCCGACTGCGGGGGCCGACCTATCCGCGAAATGGGCTCAAGGGATCACGTTCGAAGAGTTTCTTCCAACGGCGAAGGACAACATCGGTTTGTGGGAAGGCGTGTACAAACGGGCAGCAATCCCTGCCGACATTCTGGAACGCGCTCGGAAGCTTCCCGGCAACTGGCGTTTACTCATCCTCTCCGCCGACTGGTGCGGAGACGCCTCCAACATCGTCCCGGTCATCCAGCGGCTCGTCGAGGCCGCACCGAACCTCGATCTGCGGCTGCTCGACCGCGACGACCACCTCGATCTGATGGACGAGCACCTCACGGGAGGAACCGCGCAGGCCATTCCGGCTGTCATCATCCTCGATCAAAACAATACCGAACGAGCGTGGTGGGGACCGCGGCCGGCAGAATTACAGACCTGGGTGAAAACCGAAGGCCAGGCGTACTCCAAGAATGAGAGATACAAGGAGGTTCGCAAGTGGTACGCGCGGGACAAGGGGAGGTCGTCGTTGGACGAGGTGGTCGCGTTGCTGGAATTAGCATCCGCTGCTGGCTGAGCGCTTGAAGCCTGTTGCGTATTGCGTATCGGTCAGGGGATAGATACCCTTACGCAATACGAAATACGCACTAGCCCCATGCCCGACTTCCCGCCGATCACAGACCGCGACCGCATCCGAGGCCCTGAAGACGCCGAGATCACCCTCCTCCAGTACGGCGATTTCGAGTGCCCACAGAGCAGGCAGGTGCATGTGATGGTGCGCGGGCTGATGAAGGCGTACCCTGAGAAGGTTAAGCTGGTGTTTCGACATTTCCCCGTTCGCATCCACCCCAATGCATTGGCGGCGGCGGAAACTGTGGAGGCTGCAGGTGCGCAGGGCGCGTTTTGGGCGATGCACGACCGGCTCTTCGCCAACCAACTCAATCTGTCGGATAATGAACTCGTCATGCACGCAGACGCCATAGGTATTGATGCGCGCGAAGTGCGGAAGGCATTGAGTGAAGAGGTGTTCAGGACGAACGTGCTGGTCGAGAAACGCGGCGGCGTAAAAGCCGGCGTGCGCAGTTCGCTAAACCTCTTCGTGGACGGCGATCTCTTCGAGGACGATGCCGTGATTGAGGTTATCGGTGAGTTGGACGAGCGGTTGACGGTCGGCTGACGAGCGGCTGAGAGCCGGGTCTGGTTGAGTGACGACGCGGCTATCTTCGCCGCATGACGCGCGAGATGCCCATTGAGACGGAACTCCTCGCAGAGTTCGAGGCGGCGCTGCGGCCTCGTGTTCAGGGGGATTTACGGACAGACGACCTCCATCGCGCGCTGTATGCCACGGACGCCTCGATGTACCGCATCCCGCCGGTGGGCGTGCTCCTGCCGAAGTCGGTGGACGACGTGCAGGCTGCCATCGAAGAGGCGCGGAGGTTCATGATTCCCGTACTGCCGCGCGGTGCCGGATCGAGCCTCGCCGGAAGCGCGGTCGGTGCCGCGCTGGTCATCGACACGACGCGTCATTTGGATCATATCATTGCCGTAAACCCTGAAACGCGGACCGCTACAGTGGAGCCCGGCGTAGTGCTGGACGACCTGAACCGGATGCTCGCCCGGCGCGGGCTGATGGTGGGGCCGGACCCCGCGTCGTCCAACCGCGCGACACTCGGGGGGATGGTGGGCACCAACGCCACGGGCACGCACTCCATCAGCTACGGCTCTGTGGTGGATCATCTGGAGAGCGTAAAGACCTTCCTCCCTGACGGGACATCCGTTGTTTTTGATGCACAGAATGATGCCGAATGGGCCGCAAAAACCGCCCTGAATGGTGCGGAGGGCGAGGTTTACCGGCGCGTAGACGCGCTACTGAAACTCCACGGTCCCGCGATTCGAAAGCACACACCCAGGCACTGGCGGAGAGCTGGAGGGTACCGGCTGGAGCGGCTGTTGGAGGCCCCCGAAGTGGACCACGGTCCAGGCCGCGCGTGGGACGGCACACGGAACATCGCGCACCTGCTGTGCGGCTCGGAGGGCACGCTGGCGTTCACCACGGAGATCACGATCGGCCTCGTTGATCGTCCGAATCACACCGCCCTCGGCATGGTCCACTTCGCGGATCGGCGGCAGGCGCTGGAGCACGTCACGCCGATTCTTGAAACGAATCCGGCCGCTATCGAACTGCTGGATCGGCCTGTGCTGAACCGCGCGCGCGAAGTGCCTGGCTACGCCTCGAAGCTGCACTTTGTAGAAGGCGATCCTGCCGCGATGCTCATCGTCGAGTACGCGGGCGCGTTGAAGAGTGAAGTCGGGGGCGGGCTGGACCGCCTGAAGAGGAAGCTGGGCGGATCGTTCATCATTACGGAGGCGCACGAGGCCGCGCAGATCGCCGACGTTTGGACCGTCCGGAAAGTGGGGCTCGGCCTCGCGATGAGCGCCAGGCTGCCCGTGCAGGCGTTGGCGGTGGTGGAGGACGCAGCCGTGCCGGTGCAGCACCTCCCCGACTACATCGACCGTCTGGATGCTGTGATTAAGAGCAGCGGCGCTAAGGTGGTCGTGTACGCCCATGCTTCGGCGGGATGCCTGCACGTCCGGCCGTTTCTCGATACCAAACAACCCGAGGGCGTCGCATCACTGGCTCGCATCGCCACGGCTTCAGCCGAACTCGTGAAGGAGTACGGCGGCCTGATTGCCAGCGAGCACGGCGACGGTCTGGCCCGGAGCCCCTTCGCCGAACAGTTCTACGGACCCGCGCTTTACGCGGCTTACAAAGGCGTCAAGCAGGCGTTTGACTCAGAGAATCAGTTCAATCCAGGCAAGATTACGGAGGCGAAGGCTGTCACGGAGAATCTGCGCTACCTGCCCGGTTATGAGACCCGTACAATCCAATCGGTGCTGACCTTCCCGGGTGCGCGTGGCGAGGACCTCGGGTTTGCAGCCGCCGCCGAGGCTTGTAATGGCATGGGGGTCTGCCGAAAGCGCGGCGTCGATACGATGTGTCCGCCGTTCATGGCAACGCGCGAGGAGAAGGACACCACGCGCGGGCGGGCGAATGCCCTGCGGGAAGCCCTCAGCGGGCAACTCGGCAGCCTCACCGGGCCCGAAGTGGCCGAGGCCATGGATCTGTGCATTGGCTGTAAAGCCTGCCTGTCGGAGTGCCCGGCGGGGGTGGACATGGCGGCGCTCAAGACGGTCTGGCTGGAGCAAAAGTGGAAAGCGCAAAGGCCACCCCTCCGCGAGCGCATGTTCGCCCATCACCCGCGTGTGGCGAAGCGCTTCTCCGGCCGGATGGCTCCGCTCGTCAACCGGATGAACCGAACGGATTTTGTGAGAAAGCGCCTCGCCTCACTTGGTATCACACCGGACAGAACGCTACCACCTTTCGCAAGCGATCCGTTCACCAGAGAGGACAAAAAATCCGAAATCCGAAATCCGAAATCCGAAATCATTTTATACGCCGACACCTTCGTCCGCTTCCACGATGCCGACATCCCGCGCGCCGCCGTTCGGGTGATGGAGGCGATGGGGTTCGAAGTGATCGTACCACCGTACCGATGTTGTGGTCGATCGTACCTCTCCGGCGGGTTTGTGGATGAAGCCCTCCGGCTTGCCCAGAAAGTCGTGGAGACGTACGCCCCATTTGCCGAGGCTGGGTTTCCCATTGTCGGGCTGGAGCCGAGCTGCATTCTCACGCTTCGCGACGAACTGCCCCGGCTACTTCCTGAAGATCCCCGTGCGAGGGCGATAGCCGAACAGGTACAGACGTTTGAAGAATGGGCCGCCGAGCACGCGGACCAACTTCGTGGCGCTGTAGGCGACGCCAAGGGTCGCGAGGTGCTCGTTCATGGCCACTGCCACCAGAAAGCCCTCTCCTCCATGGATCCAACCCGGATCTGCCTTGAAGCAGCGGGCTTCACGGTGTCCGATACCAACGCGGGCTGCTGCGGGATGGCGGGATCATTCGGCTACGAATCCGAGCACTACCACGTGTCCGTGGCCATCGCCGAGGACCGGTTGCTACCGGCTATCCGCGCTACTTCGGATGACACGCTCCTTGTAGCGGCCGGAGCCTCATGCCGGCGCCAGATTTGGGATCTGGCAGAGAGGGAGGCGGTGCATCCGGTGGAAGCGATAGCTGACCGGCTAAGTGCAAATTGACGGCCGGTAGAAAGTCGCGGCTGTCAACCGGTCATCCGCCGCGCTATCGCTTTCGGCAAATCAGGCCGCGCGGCCCACCAGACCCAGGCGATGAACACCAGATGAAACGGGAGCCGCGCGTAAAGCACCCAGGCAGGGATGTCAGGGAATTGCTCCAGGTGAAGGGCCATGTGGACGTTGGCCGGGAAGATGGTAATCAGTAGTGCAATCAGTCCCCATGCCGCTAGTTTCCGCGTGCGGGAAAAGAGCACGCCCAGGCCACCAAGCATCTCGAACACACCGCTGATGTAGACCAACTCCAGATGCGCCGGCAGGTACGGCGGCATGATGGCCACGTATCCATCCGGATGGACAAAGTGATTGGCCCCGGCCACTACGAAGAACGCCGAGAGCAGCAGTAGCGCGATGCGCCTGGGAAGGGGTCGGGGGAGGTTAAATATGGCGATTTCCTTTTAGCGCTTCCGCCATTCAGAAGCCGATCTCGAGACCGAAGGAGACGATCACCTCGGAGTTGTCGCCTCCATTGATGGTCTCGAGATTGTCGCCCAGAAACAGGATGCTGACCCCACCACTCAAGCTCCAGCTTCCCATCCGCGCTGGAACAAAGCTCAGCGGGGTCGAGAGCGAAACGCCACCTTGCGCGAATCCGAAGAACTCGTCGCTCCCCATAGCGCCCTCAAAGTAGTTCGAGAGACTGAGACCAGCGGCGACCGGAAACGAAGCGGAGATCGGCTGGCTTTCATCCTCGATAAGAACCAACGAAGGCTCTATGCCCAGCTCGAGGTAGATGCCCTCGTTGCCTCCGCCGTCCGACTGGCCATCCAGTTCGAAGACAACTAACACGGATGGCTGAAAGCCGAGAAAGCGACTTGGCCCTCCTCCGAATAGGCCTGAGTCATCGAAGGAGATCGAGACGTCGAGTTCCTGCACCGTCGTGAACGCGGAGTTCGGGCTCGAAAGCACAACGTAAGTAACGGAGCCGCTCACGTTCCCCGCGAAGTCGACGCCGATCCCTGCGTAGGCGTCTAGCTCGTAATGCATAGTCATTCCGGCCCCTTCCGAGCCCGTCGGCCCGCCGTGCAGACTGTTCCAAATACCGATATTGAAAGACAACGCCATGTCCTTCCCTTCCCGGATCGGGAACACGAAATCGACCCAGGGCTGCGCAATCACTCCTTCTTTCTCCTGCAGGATGCCCCGAAAGAAGTACTGGTTGGTCACGTCGATTCCAATGCTGCTTTCTACCTGCGAACCTTGTGGATCCGCGAGCGCGCCTTCAGATTCCTGAGCCGCGGCGGCATCAAACGCAAGCATCGTGGCGCCCACCACGAGTGCTGTTTGGACTGCGCTCGATAGGGTTTTGCCGGTACTTATTCTCATGACTCGTGTGCCCCTTGCTTGTGAGTTGCCGTTTCGGTTTTCCCGGCTCGCCTGCCGGAAAGCCGTTGCCTGCGTTTGTGAGGCAAATTCCATAGTGCTAGCCCTAGATGAGGTAGGCTGTCTCTCCGTAGAGAGCGTTGTCGAGGCCCGCCTGCTCGTCCTCGTCCGGCACGCGTACAGGCGTGACTTTGTTGATGACCCACAGTAGGACGTACGTGACGACGAAGGCCCAGACGACACCGACCAGCACGCCCACCAGCTCCGTCAGGAAGAAGGCGCCATTGCCATAGAGCAGGCCATCTACCCCATCCGGATTCATTGCCGTCGTGGCCAGGAGGCCGAGGGCGAGGATCCCCACCGTGCCGCCTATACCGTGGACGGCCCACACGTCGAGGGCGTCATCCCAGTTTCTCTTTTGGCGGAACATGACGGCAGCATAAGGGATGCTGCCGGCGAGGATCCCGATCAACATCGCGCCCTGGGGAGCCACGAAGCCGGCCGCCGGCGTAACGGTAGCCAGCCCGGCTATGGCACCAACACAGAACCCGACGAGGGTCGGCTTCTTCTGGAGCTTCCACTCGAGAAGCATCCAAGTCACGCCGGCAAACGCACCACCGATCTGCGTATTGATGAATGCGAGCGAAGTGATCTCGTTCACCGCGAGAGCGCTTCCGGCATTGAAGCCGAACCAACCGAACCATAGAAGAGCCGTACCGAGTGCAACAAAGGGAATATTGTGCGGCTCGGGCTCGGAGACACGCCTCTTTCCGATAAAGAACACGGTGGCAAGGGCTGCCATGCCGGCAAGCGCGTGAACCACAATGCCGCCGGCGAAGTCAAGTACGCCGAACTCTGCCATCCAGCCGCCGCCCCACACCATGTGGACGAATGGAAAGTAGACCAGCAATTGCCAGCCCACCAAGAACGAGAAATAGGCCTTGAACGTCATGCGGTTGGCAAAGGCGCCGGTAATCAAGGCTGGGGTGATGATGGCAAACATCAGTTGATAGGCAGCAAACAAGTAGACGGGAATCCCTAGCTCCGGATAGATGTCTCCGGGGGCAATTCCGCTCAGCAAGAAGAAATCGGATGGGTTCCCAATGATCCCGCCGATGTCGCTGCCGAAGCAGAGCGAGAAACCGACCGTCACCCAGAGCACGGTTGTGATGCCCAGAGAGACAAAGCTCTGCATCATGATGGCCGTCACGTTCTTTCTTCCGACCAGGCCGCCATAGAAGAAGGCGAGTCCCGGTGTCATGAGCAACACGAGGGCGGTGGCCACGAGCATGAAAGCGGTATCGGGAGCATTAAACTGCATCGGTAGTCCTCCTTGAGATCATTGCGGGAGCCGCATCAGCGTACCTGTACGCAGGTGCGTCTTTGTAGTCCGTGTTGGTGGTAAGAGCACCAGAGGACTGGTGCGCCTGCCCAAGATATCCGCCGCCATGACAATTGCAACACGGGACGACCGGCCGTTATGCTCTTCGACCGGCATTTGAACGTACGTTCAGCCATATATCGCCGGTCGGCCAAAGCTCTACAAATCCTCCGGATGCACGGGCCGGGCGAGGGCGAGGATGGCGGTGTGGGGGACGATCAGGTAGGCTTCCTCTTCCCACTTCAATTCAATGGCCTCCTTGCGGAGGAAGAGGGCGAAGTCGCCGGGGCGGGCCTGCAGGGGGAGGTAGCGTACGGCTTCGCGGCTGGGATCCCACGAATCGTTTTCGGAATACTCGGGATTGGGGATCAGGTGGCCGGGGCCGGTCTGCACCACACGGCCGCCGCGAACCTTGTCCTTCTCCTTCACGCTCGGTGGGAGATAGAGACCCGAGGTGGTGCGCTCGGTCGGGTCATCCGGTCGGATCAGCACCCGGTCGCCGACGACGATGAGGGATTCGGTTGAAGGCATAGTAGTCGAGACCAGAATCTACTGCATCGATCTCGATTCGCTATCGGGGCGTATTATCCGCCATCCCTTTCACCCAACCTTCCCGTCATGCGCAGCACCGGAGCCATTGTCCTGCTCGTCATTTTTCTCGTCGTCGGCTTTGCCGGATGTTTGGGTTGCGGCACCTACAACTCACTCGTTCAAAAGGATGAAGCCGTCGCGACAGCATGGGCCAACGTGGAGACCACGTACCAGCGCCGCGCGGACTTGATTCCGAACCTTGTATCCACTGTTCAGGGCGCTGCTGATTTCGAATCGGAGACCCTGCAGGCCGTTACCGAAGCCCGCACCCGCGCCGTCAACATCACGCTTTCGGCGGAAGACCTGGCCGACCCGGCCGCCGTCCAGAACTTCATGGATGCCCAGCAATCTCTGGGAGCGGCTACCGGTGCGCTGATCAACGCCGTCCGCGAGGATTACCCGGAACTGGGAGCAACGGAAAACTTTCTCGCTCTCCAGGACCAACTTGAGGGTACGGAGAACCGCATCAACGTGGCCCGGCGCGACTACAACGGAGCCGTGCAGGGCTACAACACGTCCGTGCGGAGCTTCCCGGCCAACATCGTAGCGGGTCTCTTCGGGTTCGACCGCCGGACGCCGTTCGAGGCCGCCGAAGGCGCCGATGTGGTACCGGAAGTGAGCTTCGACTGAAGCAAATATTTACAAAGCCATCATCCTTCGCACCGCTCAGGCTGACGTGGTGGTTTACATGTGTCTTCCTCGTCTACCCAACTGCTTGGCGCTGTTTTTTCTGGCGGTTCTGATTGTAAGCGGTGTCTCTGCTCAGACCTTCGCCATCCCGCCGGCGCCGAGCACCCTCGTCAACGACTACGCCGGGCTGCTTTCGACGGGCGAGCGCGACGCGTTGGAAAGGAAGCTGGTCACGTACAACGACTCCACATCGACGCAAATCGCGGTTGTCATCTTTCAAACATTGAACGGTGCAGATCCCGGGATGACGGCCATGGAGATCGGCCGCACGTGGGGTGTTGGCCAGGCAGGCGCTGACAACGGCGTGGTGCTACTCGTCTCCGTGGGCGACCGCAAGTTGTTCATCGCAACCGGGTACGGCGCCGAGGCTGTTGTTACCGATGCGGTGGCCGGCCGGATCATCCGCAACGTAATCGCACCCCACTTCCGCGAAGGCCGCTACTACGCCGGTATCGACGAGGCCACAGACGCCATAGCGGCGGCGGCTGCCGGAGAGTTCTCCGTGGCTGATCGTGCGCCGGGCGGCGCGAACGGCTCGGACATCGTGCTCGTATTCATTGTCCTGCTCGTCCTCTTGGTCGTGGTATTCATCATCGCTGCGAACAGCAAAGGCGGTGGCCCCTTTGGTGGAGGATCCGGGTGGATCGTGGTTCCGGGAGGGCGTGGCGGCTGGACCGGCGGCGGCGGTTCGTTCGGTGGTGGCTTCAGCGGCGGGTTTGGGGGATTTGGCGGAGGTGGGTTCGGTGGCGGTGGTGCTGGTGGAGGGTGGTAGTGAAGGGGTAAAGTGAAAAGGGAAAAGGGTAAAGGGTGAAGGGTAAAGGTTGAAGGTTTGAAGATTACAGGTTGAAGGTTGGCTCCGTCCTCCGTTCTCTGTCTTCTGTCCTCTGTCTTCGAAAACCTGCGAACCTTCTAACCTTCCAACCTGCAACCTCTGGCCCGACCCTATCTTCCCACCTCCGCCAACAAACATGGATCGTCTCGCCGCGCTTCTTGAGTTCCACCGTTTGGATCCTGATGATCCGTTCACCCGGTTTGCCATTGCGCAGGAGCACCTCAAAAGGGGCGATTCTGCACAGGCGCTTGCATTTTTTGAGGGCCTCGTCCACGACCATCCCAATTACGTAGGAACCTACTACCACCTCGGGAAGCTCTACGTAACGCTCGACCGCGACGATGCGGCAACCGACGCCTATCGCGCCGGAATCGACGCGGCAACCAAAAATGGCGATCTTCACGCACGCGCCGAGCTTCAAAGCGCGTTGTTGGAAGCTGAAGGCCTTGGCTTTGATGATTAATTTCTTCGTATGCGTTTTCGCTACCTGCTCCTCCTGATCACACTACTCTGTGCTGCGCCGCGCACAGAGGCGCAGTCGCGGCCGAACGAGTACGTGGTACAGTCGGGCGATACGCTTTTCCGGATTGCCTCCGAGTATGGGATGTCGGTGGCGGAGCTCCGGCAACTGAACAACCTCGACGCCGACCTGATCATGGTCGGGCAGCGGTTACGGCTTTCGTCTCTGGTCCCCTTGCCGCCTCGCCCCGTCGTGGGCGCCGATGGGCAACTCATCCCCCAAGCCCCGCCGCAGATCAGCAGCCCACTTTCGGATGACGACCCGCCCTCACCTCCACCCGGAGGTATCGTCGAGGCAGATATTCCAACAGTGGATGCGCCGCCCCAACGGCCTGGTGCAGGCCCAACGGTGGGCGACACCCAGCGTGTCCACATCGTACAGCCGGGGGAGACCCTTTTCGCCATCGCCCTGCGGTACAACACGACGGTCGAAGCTATCCGCGGATTCAACCGAATCGATGACGATCTGATCGAGGTTGGCCAGCGGCTCGTCGTAGCTGGTTCCGAGACTACGCAATACGTGGCAACGGTTCGCCTGCCCCAGTTCAGCATGACCAACACCACGATTCCGGCCGACATGGTGCACTTCGTGGAGCCCGGCGAGACACTGTACAGCATCGCCGCGCGGCTGCGGTTGCCATTGGCCGACCTGTTGTCCGTCAACAACCTTACAACTACCGCGCTGGAGCCCGGCACACTCCTCTACATGCCTCGGCCCATAGACCTGCGGATCCTGGCCGAACCGGATCGGTTGCCTCCGGCAGACACGACAGGTCTTGCGCTAGTTTATCCGCCCGGGATGCGGGACCGCAGGTTGGCCGGAGGCGTCAACTACGATCCGGACATGCTCATTGCCGGCCATCGGACGATACCGCTTGGCACCGTCGTGCTGGTCACGAATCCGTCTGCCGCCCGAAGCGTGTTTGTGCAGATCATGGATCGTGGGCCGGTAAGCCAGAGTTACCTGATCGAGCTCTCTAGAGCTGCCGCGGATGCGCTGGAGCTTGATCCAAACTCGGCGAGGCGCGTGGAACTGCGAGTGCTGCCGTAGAAAGGGGGAAGTGAAAAGTGAAAAGGGTAAAGTGGTCGGGCTTCGTGCTTAGGAGTCTGTTGAAATACTACGCCGTAAGCGAGGCGCGCGAATCGTGGCCGAGATCAAGGCGCGAAATCGCAGGCGAATCGATGATTCGTTGAGTATTTCGCAACGCAGAGATCGGGCAATCCCGCCGTATGGCGGGAAGGTAGGTGGAGTTTTTCAACAGACTCTTAGGGCTTGGTGTTTGGTTCAGGTGCCTGGGTCGATGGTGGCGGTTTTAGGTTGAAGGTTAGTGGTTTGGCAACTCTATATCCGTCCTCCGACCTTCACCCTTTTCCCTTCGAGTCGCCCTTCACCCTTCTCCCTTTTCCCTTTTCCCTTTACCCCTTTTATCCGCGCATCCTCTTGAGGCAACCGCCGTAGGAGTCGAACGCATAGCATTCCCTAGCCATGTCCTCAGAAGCTGACCGCATTGCCGAACTGGCGCGCCTTACGTCGCGGGACGGGCGTGGTGAAGCGACTGTTCAGCCACCTCAGAAAACGTGGACCTACTTCAACGCCACGCGGACGGCGACGTACGGCTTCCTCGCGGCGCTGCCTCTGTTTGTGATCTATGAGTTCGGGATACTTCTTGCCAATTCAGGGCAGATGATGTCCATCCGTGTTGGTGCGGACATCTGGCTGAAGCGCCTCCTCGCATGGTTCGGAGGTACGGGCTGGATGGCCCTCGGCGTTGCCGTACTGATAATCGGCGGGGTGATTTATTGGGTCGAGCGCAACAACCGCCCGCCGATTGTACCCCGCTATTTCGGTCTGATCATCGGCGAGAGCGCGATCTACGCGATCGTGCTTGCGTTCATTGTCGGCGGGGTCGTGGGGTTGCTGTTCGGCGTGTGGGCCGTTCCGGAGGCGATGCTGCAACCAATGCAGCGACTAGGACTGCCGCATCAGCTTGCCCTCTCCATCGGCGCGGGGTTGTACGAGGAAATCGTTTTCCGCGTGATTCTGGTCGGTGGACTTTTCCTCCTCGTCCATCGCTTCCTTCCAAAGCGGACGACCGCCTACCTCATCGCAGCGGTCATCGGAGCGTTCATCTTCAGCCTCGTTCATTATATGGGCCCGATGGGCGATCCTTTCCGGTTCTCGTCGTTTACATTCCGCTTCCTCTTCGGCCTCGCACTGAACGGCGTCTTCCTGGTCCGTGGCTTTGCCATGGCCGCATGGACGCACGCGCTGTACGATGTGTTTGTAGTGACGGGCGGGTTCGGTTAGATTCGATACCCGCGCTCTGATGCGGTTTTCGCTTAGTCGTGTAGCGTCCAGGATCTCCGCTCGCCCGATGAAATGTTCACACCACGGCGATCAACCTCGCGGCCGTCGCCAAGTTCGGCGCGCAAATCCCAACAGCCCGGCGTCATCGAGAACGAGTAGGTAGACCCGACGGCGATCACGTCGGAGCCCAGTTGGTCGGCGCCCCATGAATCGCTGGAGCAGGACGAGAGGTAGAGGTAAAAGACCGGCGAGTTCGTCTGGTTAACGATGTCGAGCGTTACGGTCATCGCTCCCGAACCGTATGCCTGTGAAGTTCGTGAGGACGTACAACCTGAAACGAAGGTGAGGGCGATAAGCAGCGTGATGGCGCTCACGGAGAAAGAGTATTTGGACATGGTGCCGTTGAGGATAGTTGGACAGGCATCCAAACTAGAAGAGCAGGGTTGCAAGCGCACCCCCCGGATCAGGGGGTTTGGATCGCGCGTGCTACCTTCGATTCCATGCGTCATTGCCTTCATTCTCGGATGAAATCACCCTCTCTCGAAACCCTCGCCGTACACGCCGGCCGCAACGATCTGGCTGAGCTCGGCGTTCACGCGCTGCCCATCGATCTCTCTACCACGTATCCGTTCACGGATTTGCAGGAGGCCGTCGATAGCCTGGATGCGCTGGTGGCGGGAGAAGCCACGGCGTCGAACCCCATCTACGCCCGCCTCCACAACCCGACCGTGGCGCGTTTCGAGAAGGGGCTGGCCGCGTTAGAGGGCACGGACGGCGCCGTGGCGTTTGGTTCCGGCATGGCGGCATTGACCGCGTGCTTCCTCGCAGCCCGTGCCGAGGGGAAGAACCACATCGTGGGCGTGCGGCCGATGTACGCCACGACGGACAAGCTGATTTCGTCCGGCTACCTGGGCTTCGACGCCACGTGGACGAACGCCGAGGGCATCGCGGAGGCCGTTCGGCCCGACACTGCGCTGGTCCTCATAGAGACACCCGTCAACCCGACCATCGAGCTGCAGGATATCGCGGCGGCGGCGAAAGCAGCGGGAGAAGTTCCGCTGTGCGTGGACTCGACGTTTGCCTCGCCTGTGCTGCAGCGTCCTGCGGCGCTCGGCGCGACCCTCGTGATGCACAGCGGTACCAAGTTCCTAGGCGGCCACGGCGACGTGATGGCAGGCGTCGTGGCATGCTCGGATGCGTGGGCAAAACGCCTCCGCGAAGTACGTGTATTCACGGGTGCCATCCTCCACCCGTTGGCTGCGTATCTGTTGCATCGAGGACTCACGACGCTGCCCCTGCGCGTGCTCCGCTCGCAGGAGACGGCGGGCATCTTGGCCGAACGCCTGAACGCCCATCCATCTGTAGAGCAGGTGCTCTACCCAACGATGGAGGGGGGCGACCCGCATGGCCTCGTCGGGCGGCAGATGGACGGCCCGGGTCCGATGCTCTCGTTTGAGGTCAAGGGTGGCTTTGAGTCGGCCGGCCGCCTAATGCGCGGTCTGAAACTGATCACTCCGGCCGTGAGTCTAGGATCCGTGGACACGCTCATCCAGCATCCGGCCGGACTCACGCAGCGCATGGTGAGCGAGAAAGCACGTGCCGCCGGGGGCGTTTCAGCAGGACTCCTTCGCGTCTCCGTCGGCCTCGAAGCCCCGAACGATCTCTGGACCGATCTCGAACAGACCCTCGGGTAGGGCCTGTTCACTCAAATCGAGAGGGACCGTTTCGGGTCATTCCGGGCAGCTTCGGCGTTGCACTTGTCGTCCGGGACTGATGCCCCGAACTTCTCGCGCGCCTTGAATCGACCTCAAATCTCAATACGCAACTGTTATCAGGCCTTGGTTCGCAGGACCAGCGTCACGTGGGCGAATCCCGCGTTGTTGACACAGGCCCGAAGCGAGTACAGGTTCTCACCCTGTAACATCCACAAGAACGCGCCTTGGGAAGAAAGTTTCAAATTGTGTTGAGGCGGAACATCCGGGTCGCTGCCCCATAGCAAGGGGCGCGCATTGCTACCGCACCCAAGCTTATACGGACAGTGTGCCGCTCGGGAAGGCCGCGGAGGCTAACCTCCTCCTACAGGCCCTCCCTCTGTTTTTATCCCTGAATAAAACCACCACGCTGCCCATGTATGTGCCCCGTTCGCAACGGATGCTGGACCAGTATCTGCAGGAGATTGGACAGGTCCAGTTGCTGACACCAAACGAGGAAGTGGAACTGGCACAGAAGATCAAGAAGGGCGACCAGCTTGCCCTTCATGCTCTCGTTCGCGCCAACCTCCGCTTCGTCGTTTCGGTCGCTAAGAAGTACCAGGGGCAGGGTCTCAGCCTCGCCGACCTCATCTCTGAGGGCAACTATGGCCTCGTGAAGGCCGCCCAGCGCTTCGATGAAACACGCGGCTTCAAGTTCATCTCGTACGCCGTTTGGTGGGTCCGCCAGAGCATCCTAAAAGCCCTTTCCGACCAGGTGCGCACCGTGCGCCTCCCGCTGAACCGGGTGGGCACACTCAGCAAGATGCGGAAGGCCAGTGCGCGGCTTGCGCAGCAATACGGCCGCCCGCCGACGGTGGAGGAGCTGGCCAACGAACTGGAAATCAAGGAAGAGAAGGTGCTGGAGGGCATGCAGCACTCGCGCCGCTCCCTCTCGATGGACGCCCCCTTCGATGACGACGATGGCAACAGCCTGCTCGACGTGCTGAAGGACGACAACTTTGAGGCGCCCGATGAGGATCTCACCAACGAGTCTCTGAACATTGACATCGAACGAGCTCTCGCCACGTTGCATCCGCGCGAGGCGGAGATCACGCGCCTTTACTTTGGCATCGGGCATGAGCAGCCGCTCACGCTTGTGGAAGTCGGCCAGCGCTTCGGCCTCACACGCGAGCGCGTACGCCAGATCAAGGAAAAGGCCCTCCGAAAGCTTCGCCAGAAGCACCGCCGTGAAGAGCTGGTTGCACATCTCAACTAAGGAGTCGCTACAATCCACTAAACCCGACCGACTCCAAAGGGTACCGTCGCCTTCAATCGAACCTGCCCGGCTATCTTTGGGTAGCCGGGTTTTTTATTGCACGTTCCTTTTCTCTAGATGGCCAAACGGCACGAGTTCAAAGCAACCATTCAGGGTGAAGGCGGAGTCGGGGCATTCGTTGTCCTGCCGTTCGATGTAGAAGCCGCCTTCGGCTCAAAGCGCCCAAAGGTCAAGGCGACGTTTGACGGTGTAGCCTACAGAGGAACGGCGGTGCGGATGGGCTCGCCGGATCATTTTCTCATCATCCGAAAGGACATCCGGGCAGAGATAGGCAAGGAGGCCGGGGATGAAGTGACCGTCACGATGGAGTTGGATACTGAGCCGCGCGTGGTGGAGGTGCCGGAGGATTTTGCCGAGGCCCTCAAGCCGTACTCGAGGGCCCGCGCGTTCTTCGATGGCCTCAGCTACACGCACCGCAAGGAATATGTGCGCTGGATCACAGGGGCGAAGCGCGCCGAAACCCGCGAGCGGCGTATCAAGAATGGCGTTGAAATGCTGCGTAACGAGGTGAAAACGCCGGACTAGGATGCAGATCACAGGTTGCTTCGTAACATGGTTGCATCCGCTCACCCACCACGCCCGCTATGATCAACCACGTCGATTTCGCGTCCATCAACTACCTCGCCGTGCTGGTCGCCACCGTGCTGGCTTTTGGTCTCGGTTCCATCTGGTACGGAAAACCGCTGTTCGGTTCGGCCTGGCAGAGCGAGATGGGCCTCAGCGATGAGGACATCCAGAGCGGAAACATGGGTATGATATTCGGCACCAGCTTCGTCGTGGCGTTCATCGCCATGCTCTTCCTCGCCGTTTTTATGGGCCCCAATGCGACGGTCGCCACGGGCGCGCTTCACGGTGCCATTATCGCCGCTGCATTCATCGCTACGTCAATCGCTACCCACTACCTCTTCTCGCAGAAGTCGATGAAGCTCTTCCTCATCGATGCCGGGTACGACGTGGTCCGTTACGCTCTGGCGGGCGCGGTTCTCGGCGCCTGGTAGCGGCTGCTACTGGGTCTCGTCCTCGTGAGGTGTCTCTGCGAGCGACAGCGACGCCTCTTCCATCACCGGTAGGTACCGGAGTGCGCACTGCTCGGGCGTTCGGCAGTCGGGAGGCGGAACGAGGTCGCGCTTCATGGCCGACCGTGCGTCTACAGCGGCTCCTCTGAAGCGGCGGCACCGGTCGCACTCGTTCTCCCTAGGCCAGCACACAATCTTGACCCGGCGGGCGCCTGCCGAGTACAGTTCGCGGATTTGTTCGTTAGCAGGAATCACCATTCCCGGCGTTTCGTTGCGGGCCGACACGTCGGAAGTGTCGCCCGAGAGCGACCGAAATTAAGTCACTAGCGTACCTGTCGCCTAGGAGCCTGAAGCCCCACTGCTACCGCCTGCTCCGATTTTGCCGCCGAGCAATGCCAGTGGAAGTTGCGGCAGGAGCCCCACGAACCAGAACCAGATGGGGTGGGGAATGGTGAGCAGGTTCCAAAGCGTGGCTGCGACCATCATCGTCCCAATGATGAAAGCGAGCGTTTGATGTTTGTCAACCGCGATCTTTGCGGCCACGAAGCCTCCGGCGAACGAGGCAATCCAGTAAGCCACGGCGACACCGAGGATGGCGATGGTCGGTATCAGCCCGGCCTCATAGGCAGCTTTCGCTTTCTCCATCGTGGAGACGTCTACGTCGCTCGAAATCAGGTACCGGTGACCGGCTCCCTCCAGAAGCATGACGAGGATAAACGCGGTGACGATACCGGCAACGACGGCGAGGATGCGGCGGCCCATAGTGTTTTCAGGATGGAGAGAGATGCGGAATAATAGTAAAACGCGTCGAAATACGACCGGTTATGGCTGTATCGTGCTCAATGGTCGTACGAGAGTGCCGGATTCCACTCGCCGCGCCCCTCCGGCGTGAGGTCGAGGATGTTCCAGACCGGCGACAGCAGGTCGATTCCCCGGTATTCGCCGGAGTCGAAGACGGCTGATCCCGAGTACGTGTGGAGCAGATTCCCTTCTTCATCACGAACGATGACCGTCACGCCGGGCATCTGGCCACCCTTCTCATTCTGAAAGAGCAGATCAGACTTGAAGCTCGACGGTGCACTGGAGAGGAGCCGCAGGTTGGTCCAGCCCCGTGAACGCGCATGGGCGCGCCACTCCCCGATACCGGCCTGCGCAACGACGGCAAATGTGATGGTCTCCGCCAGATGCGGCGCGATCCCGTTGAAGCCGTCCGTCCACATCGTGCAACTCGGGCATGGTTTCGTCTGTGCGCCGCCAAACATGAACTGGTAGAGGACGACGGGTTTGTTCGTCTCGCCGAACAGGTCAGAAAGACGGGTTTCTGTGATCGGCTCGTCGGCGCTGAGGTCGGCGGGGCCTTCGAGGAAGGTGTAGTCATCGACGGGTGTCTCGATGGGCAGTTCGCGCCGGAGTTGGGCCACGAGCTCGCGTTGGTCGCGGAGGGCAATCTCGGCTTGTTTCAGTTCGAGCCGCGCCTTCTGGTACGCGTCGCTTTCGTTGAGCAGGGGTCCGAATAACATGGTCGTGTGCGGAAACGACAAACCCCGGGCAACCGGCAGGCCGCCCGAGGATTGTGTTGGATTGAGTGGAGTATTTCGCGCCGCGTGTGCTTGGAAGCTTCACGGCACGGTGGATTTGTCAGGCTGCGGCTTCGGCAGAACCTTCGCCGACGGCCTCGGGCGTCTCGTCTCCAGCTTCGTGGAGGCCGAAGGCCGCCCCGTGGGCGTCCATACACATGGCTACGCGAGACCCGCCGGGTACGTCCATCGGGCCGTTCATGATCTGGCCGCCGGCGCTGGTTACGCGCTCGCACGCGGCGTCGAGGCCGTCGGTCATGATGTACGGGATCCACGCGGAGGGCATTCCTTCCATGCTTGCAGGAATGGTGTAGGCGCCGCCCGTGGGCCACGCGCCGGCGTCGAACATGTAGTAGTTGCCCATTTCTTCGCCCATGTCGTGGGTTCCGGCGTCGCCCCAGCCGAAGATAGTGCGGTAGAACGCGAGGCCGGCCTCTGCATCGCTGGAGCCGAGCTCGTGCCACGACATGAACTTCGGACGCGGCTCTCCTTGCAGACCGGGTATGCCCTCAAGCGGCGTGAACACGGCGAAGGTGGCGCCCTGCGGATCCTGGCATATGGCAAACCGGCCGACCGTCGGGATGTCTTTGGGCTCTTCGAGGACGGCGCCGCCGTTGTCGCGGATCACCTCAACGGTTTCGTCCACGTTGTCGGCGCCGATGTAGAGGAGCCAGTGCGGCGGGACGTCGCCTTCTTCGGGAAGGGGCACCATGCCGCCGATGGACGTTCCGTCGGCCATCCACATGGTGTAGGGCGGCATTTCGGGCGCGGCCTGCCAGGCTTCGTTGGTCCAGCCGGCAACACTGGCGTAAAATGACTTGGAGCCGTCGAGGTCGGGCGACATGAGGTCGTACCAAACGAAGCGGCCGTGGAGTTTGGGGGCTTCCATGATTACAGGGGGTTGGGTTCAGGGGAAAGGCGGAGTGTGCTAAAAGAATAGCACTCCCGAAGTTCCCGCGCAATGCAATTCGGGTGATGAAACCGTAACCACGGCAAACCGGTCTCACGCCAGATCTCATTCATTAACCGACGAGATCCAGTGGGCCGTACCTTTCCTCTGACCTGTAGCGAGTAGCCACCCGCCTCTTTTTGAGGTAAACATGGCCTTGCGGAGAACCCAATGCAACCCTCCGTTCCCAGCACCGACGAAATTCGCGCCCGGTTGGCGTCGTTGTTGCCGGGCCTGCGGGAGCGGTACAGCGTCCGCACCCTCTCGATCTTCGGCTCCTACGCGCGCGGCGAACAGACGGCCGAGAGCGACCTGGACCTGCTGGTGGAGTTCGAGAAAACGCCTGGCCTGCTCGCGTTCGTAAACATGCAACACCGCCTGGAAGACCGACTTGGCGTGAGCGTGGACCTCGCCACGCGGCCGATGATCGGGCCGAGGCTTCAGTCGCGTGTGCAGGCAGACCTCGTCGCGGTATGAAGCGCGCGGTTTCGCTGCGGATTGAGGACGCGCTCGATGCGATGCGGATGGCTGAGGAGTTCGTGGAGGGGATGACCCTGGAAACTTTCACGGGTGATATCAAGACGGTCTTTGCCGTAGAGCGCTGCTTCACCATCATTGGCGAGGCACTGCGGCACGTCCCGGATGCCGTTCGTAACGACCATCCCGAGGTGCCGTGGCGCGATATTCTTGGGATGCGCAACCGCATCATGCACGACTACCTCCGTACGGACCAGGAGTTGATCTGGCAGACCATCCACCAAGACTTTCCGACAATCCGTCCGCTCCTCGTGAGCGTATTCGATCAACTCGACCCCGAAGCTGCCGACGGTTCGTGAGAGAGGCGCGGCGGCGCCAAATAACTCGTTATGAGGCCCGCCGCTATGCTACGCTCTCTTCTTGCTCGAATCCGTTCGAGCCGTAGAGGTCGGGCGACATGAGGTCGTACCAGACGAAGCGGCCGTGGAGTTTGGGGGCTTCCATGGTTGTAGGGTGTTGGGTTCAGGGAAAGGGGAGTGTGCCGAAAGAATTGCGCCCGTGAAGTTCCCGCGCAATGGGGTTTGGGTTAGAAAACCGTAGCCACGTCGTCGAGAACTTTTGGCCCGACTTCTATTTTTCCTCTGATCATCCACGAAATAACTCTCAAACTAACCGGTCTGAGGAGTTTCGAGATGTGGAGCATAGCGGAGTCGAACCGCTGACCTCCCCGCAATTCTGAGGGCGTTAGCCTGTGGAGCATAGCGGAATCGAACCGCTGACCTCTACAATGCCATTGTAATGGCTACCTCTCCCAAACCTTGCCCACATGACCATCTATGGACCAATTACGTCCCATTTGGACGAATGGTTGAGAGGGGGGTGATACAGTAGTGATACATTGGAGGGCTAGACGATAGATGTGCTACCTAACCCTAATATGCCAAATCGCAACCTTTCAGAATCGGAATTGGAGATCGCGAGAAACCTGATAGATCAAATTCGCTGTACGCTAGAAGAAATGGCTGACGGAGACAGTGAACTTCTCTTCGCACTCCGGCGCAAGGTGTACAAAGAACTGACATATGACGAGCGAGAAAAACCGGCGTTTCGCAAGAAGTTGAAATCAATCAAACGTGATGAACAGGATGGTATCTGCCCACTGTGCGGTAAAACTCTACCTCAATCATACTGCGTACTCGATAGAATCAACGCGATTGACGGCTACACAGCTGAGAACACTCGTCTCATACACAAAGATTGCGACGTTGCTATTCAATCCGGTCGAGGTTACAAATAGTTGGTTTTGACCCGACGGTAAAGTTGTGGGGGAGCGTAAAGTGTCTGACCGCCTGCGGATAACCCTGCATACCCAGGCTCGGAGACTTACGGACTTAGCCGCCAGACGGCTGGATGAATTGGGGATTGATTGCGAAGATCAACCATTCAATACTTCTATTGGCTATCGCATCAGCCGCTGCCTTCCCATTTTCGGGCATTCTTCCTACCGTCGTTACCAAAATCGGCTTTCCGTCAGGATGAATGACTTGCTTCAGGGAATGCTTGAGCTTATTCCATCCGAATCCGTCGGAGTCATACTTCCTGCCAGCCTTCGTCGCAAACTCGGGGTAAATCTCAGTAAGAAAGCCGGCAAGGTCCTTCAAAGTGTTAAGTGCGGGCCTGTCTCGGATGATCGCTTCTGCAAGAACGGCCACGCGGCCCTCATGCCTGTCCAAGAATGGATCGGTCACCTTTGGCATGTCTATTGGATTCGTGCCATCCGCTAATGCTATTGAGCCGATACTCTGGAAGGTTTGAAGTGCTCTCCTCAGGAGATAAACACCGTCCTGGTATAAATCATCGATCCGCCTTGCCTCCGCCAAATCATCTGGAACCTCCTGAGGCACCGCGATGCCGTCGCTCTTTCTCGCTAACTCACCACGCTCATCGTCGGAAGTCAAGAGGGCCAGAGCCCTTTCCAAACGCTGGCTGTCAGTCGAGAACGGGGAAATCGCTTCTGCAATCTTGTCCCACGCTTCAATTGCGCTTCTTGCCCGAGAAGAACCGGACGTGGTGCGTGCCCAATAGTCAGGCTGGAGCGGATTCTTTGCGGAAGACATGGGGATCACACGAGTTGACCCACGCGAGAGTTTCCATTCGATGGTAGCTTCCCATTAGTACGTTAGGTATTATTTCATCGTCGCAACGTTCACCGTCACTATCACCATGTCCGATGATCCTGAAGGGATTCTCGTTAATCCACGGCATGCGTCGTAATCGACAATGATTCCGTACGCTAATCTTCGTCGACGCAAAGACAAAGACACGTGGTACGCTGAGTTCTGCGACAATACACGGAAGCCTGCAAGGAAGCGCGTTAGTCTCCGAACCAGTGACAAAGCATGCGCTGCAAGGCGCTTCGCCAAGATCGAGCGGCAGTGGGAGACAGGGGAGCGCGATCCCTGGTCCGACAAGGTTCGCCTCGAGGAGGGGACTACCCTCACAGATGCAACTCGCCAGTATTTGAAGTCTAAGGAATCGTACTGCGCCGCCTCTTCACTTGGTACTACCGAATCGATACTAGTGTCGTTTGCGAGAAGCCTCGCGGCGACCTTTCCAGCGTATGGAGTGGAGGAGCGCCACATAGGAGGGTGGCTGAATGAACGAGCGCTAGAACCATCCACGCGCCGCGACTACCGAGGCCGACTCCGTGCCTTCTTCAAGTGGGCGATCAAAGAAGGGATAGTCAGAGATTGTCCTGTCCCTGAAGAACGGAAGACCAAGGAAAGTCATCTTGAGCGCCTGCCCTGCTTCTTCAGCGAACAGGATTTAGATCGACTACTTGCAGCGATCCGTGCGGACGCAGTGTTGAGTAGTGGAGTGACGCATGGAAATCAGTGGCTGCTCAATGCCATTGTAATTGCGGTTGGAACGGGCCTTCGCCGGGCAGAACTCTGCGCTATGCGCTGGTCGTGGGTAGATCTGGACAACCGAATGTTGACGGTCAAGAATTCAGATTCGTTTACTACAAAGAGCGGACGCGAAAGGGCCATACCACTCGCAGGCGACGCACTCGAGATACTCGTCAGGGTTAGTGGAGAGCGTAACTCAGAGTATGACTCTGTGATTCTGAAGGGAGCCTGTGGCGGATCGATTAATGCTCAGTACCTATCGAAGCGCATACGACATTACCGACAGTTAGCCAGGCTGAATGAGGGACTCCATTTCCACAGTCTTCGGCATACGTTCGCGAGCCGCCTTGTGGAACGCGGTGTTGATCTTTATCGAGTTCAACACCTGCTCGGGCATTCCGACCAGAGGATGACACAGCGGTACTGCCATTTAACGCCTGAGGGCCTCCGTCAAGCGATAGAGCTCACATTTGACCCGTACGAGGACTGAGATTGGCACTAACGCGCCATATTGTTATGCATCGGAAGTCCAGGGTGGTAAGGATGGTCGTCGGAGGCTTCCGGTTCTATCGAAGTGTTCAACGTCCGAAAGGCGCTCATCAATCTCTTCAGTCAACTCAAACATTTTGGCAAGTTCTGAGCGCGTCTCGGTGGTCGTTGCCTCCTTCGACTTGAGCTTGTCCAGAATAGGATAGTCCTGCTTTTTCCTCAAGAGTGAGTTGGTTTCCTCCGGCGACATTGCTTCATCCGCGAGTTCTCTAATCCACGCGACGTGTGCGTTTCTAACATGGTCGCGCAAAGGGGGAAGTATCAATTCTTCCGCCTCCTCTTTCGCGACCCCCAATTTGGTAAGTGCCTCTACGATGTCGTCCGCAGCTTTCAGCCTTTCGTATACGTCAGGCATCGAGAAGCTAATTAGATGCCCTCTCCCACTTATGTGGCCTGGCAAGCTCGCAGCGGCAGGAGCGGCCAAAGCAACGGCCAGCTCTCTAAGCTGATCGATAGTCGCCGCCGCTTCATCTTTCACCGTCTCTAAGTCGGCCTCAAGTTTTCCGAGACGAATCCTTCGGATCGCCCTGAACAGCTCAGCGAGCCGTTTTCTGAATATCAGCACCAATACTAAGATTGCTAAAGGCCATGCGAGAGCCTCTACCAAGCCCAGAATAAACTCCAGGGCACCCATCGATGACGCATTTTCTGCCTGAAAACGCGTGTACGCAATAATCCAGTGCATGGGCCAGGAGTGTGAGTAACAGTTGGTTAGAAGTTAGCCAGGAGCAAAGGTTACGTTTTCGCGCCTGGCCAGGCAATGGTGTGCGAATCGTCGTATCGCAGTCAATTTGTATTATGGTGCTCTGGCAATCACTTGGCAGGATGACGAGAAGCAGAGTCGATTTCAATCGAGAGTTGATAGAATTGCTCGAACTCTATCCACCCCCACCTTGGTCGACCCGGTATGATCCCATTCTGGACGCTGCTCGCAAGCGACGATCCGGTATGGATATCCGAGCTAGTCTCGCTGCGAAGGAGGCGGGGCGGTACTTGGCAGCGTTCCGAAACGTACGTCTTATGGATGGTTCAGGATTTCGTGCTTCCGATCAACTGAGATACTTCTTTTCCGAGTATCTGGACCGAATCGTCCAACATGGACCTGAGTCGATGCCCGCTTCGTTCGGAGGCATGCAGGCCTTCTTTGGCGTTCATCCCCGCCTCCATGTGTTCGAACTGTTAGACGAGAAGGAGCACTGCCTAAACTTGGTCGACTATGTTGACTGGTACACGGGAAACGCAGAGGTTGTTGAAGATCCAGGCATACTTCTCGATGCCATCGAAGAGCGTGTGATTTACTCGTACGACTTCGTTGGAGATCCAACGGAATTCGTTATCGAGACTCCGTCTTCGTCGATGTTCATTGTCTCGCTATCGATGGTCCGCCACGGGTCGCAGATTTCGGCGATGGTTTTGCCGATGGCTCTCTCTGCGGAATCACAGCCACAATCTGCGGAATCATCGGGAGTACGACACCACCGTTACCATTTCAGCCGATTGGCCTCATCCACGTTGAGGGTGTGGAGCTCGCGGGCCATGAGGATGGCGATGGCCAGCCCGACGGTGACCTCGGCCGCGGCGACCACGATGATGAAGAACGCGGCGATCTGCCCGCCGAGATCGCCCCAGGCCCGCGCGTACGCGATGAACGCGAGGTTCGCGGCATTAAACATGATCTCGAGGCAGAGCAGGATCATCAGGATGTTGCGGCGTGTCATGATGCCGATGAGACCGATGGAGAAGAGCAGCACGCTCGCAAGAAGATAGTGGGTCAGCGTAATCGTCATTCGGATGGTTTGCGCTTGGCGAGGGTGACGGCCCCGATGATGGCCGCGAGGATGATGAACGACGTCAGCTCAAAGGGCAGCAGGTAGGTGGTAAAGAGCTCCCGGCCGATCGCTTCGACCGTGCCGCCCTGCGGGGCCGCCTCTGGAAATGGGGGCGCCGCCCCGGGGGACCGGAGAATGCGCGCGAGCGAGAAGAAGAGGAAGAGGGCCGCCAGCGTGCCCGCGGCGCGCAGGGTGAAGATGCGCATGCGGGTGAGCGACTCCGGTGCAAGGTTCAGGAGCATGATCAC